>JAJZRA010000043.1 GCA_021847485.1 bacterium | reverse complement strand
CCGGACCCAGGTATCGCCCAGCCAGGGCCACGTGAGCGCCACGGACACGGCCAGGTGCGTGAGGCAGTGCAGCAGCATGCCCCAGGCGCTGGTCCGTTTCAGCCGGTTCACGAAGTCGAACTGCAGCGTGAAGTCGGACAGCAGGTGGGCGAGCAGGAGTCTCCAGAAGATTATCATCGCTCAGCCCTTCTCCGTGATATTGAACGCGCCGTCCCATTCCGCGGGCACGGCCTTGGCGAACAGCTCGGCCTTCCCGATATAGAACTGGGACGGGCCGTCCCCGGGCCGCGCCGCCAGCGCGGCCTTGAAGTCCTGCAGGGAACCCTTGTAGTCCCCCTTGTAGAACTTCTCTATGCCGGCCTCGTAATGCGGCAGCATGGCCTTTATCTCCGGGGCGGCCCCGCCCTTGCGCGCGAACGGCTCGTAGACCTTGACCGGGATGGCCTTGCCGACCACGCGGACGCTGCCGAGGTAACGGTGGTCGAACTGGTCCCTGATCGTCTCGAACGTGTATTCGCTCGTCATGATCTTGGAATGGAAGAACTTGTTGGCGCCCTCCATCCGCGAGGCCAGGTTGACCGAGTCGCCCATGACGGTGTAGGAGAGGCGCGTGCGGGAACCCATGTTGCCCACGACCATCGGCCCCGAGTTGACGCCCACGCGGCACTGCGGCTTGATCGAGAACTGCGTGAGCGTGGAGTTCAGCCGGGCCAGCTCGTCCTGGCAGTCGATCGCGGCCAGCACGCCGAGCTTGCGGTGGTCGGCCTGGTCCAGCGGGGCGTTCCAGAAGGCCACGATGCAGTCGCCGATATACTTGTCCACGGTGCCGTCGTGCCTGAGGATGATGTCGGTGAAGGCCGACAGGTACTCGTTGAGCATCGCGGTCAGCTCCTCGGGGGTGAGCTTCTCCGACATCGTCGTGAAGCCCGCCAGGTCCAGGAAGAACGCGGTCATGTCTCGCTTCTCGCCGCCGAGCGACAGCTTGGAAGGGTCCTTGGTGATCAGGTCCACGACCTTGGGCGAGAGGTACTGGCCGAAGGTGTTCTTGATCCACTTCTTCTCGCGGCCCTCCATCAGCGCCTTGTGCACCGTCACGAAGGCGAACGGGAACAGGACCGCCACCGCGATATTGGCGAACATGAAGCTGTAGATCCTGTGCAGCAGGTAGTAGTCCAGGATGACCGCGACCAGCACCACCATGCCGACCACCGTCGAGATCAGCGCGACGGAACGCCTCCGCAGGTAGATCGGCAGCCAGATCAGCAGCAGCACCAGCAGCGCCACGATCCAGCCGTTGACCGGCCGCAGGAAGTCGCCGTTGAGCATGTTGTCCAGCGCGTTGGCGTGCACTTCCACGCCGGGCATGTTGGGCATGAACGGCGAGGGATAATGGTCGTAGGCGCCTATCGCCGTGGAACCGACGAAGACTATGGCCCCCTTCAGCGCGTCCCGCTCCTCTTTCGTGAGCTTGTCCTGGATGATGTCGAGCACGGAGACCCAGCGGTAGACCGACAGCTCGGTCAGCTCCTTCTTGGACCAGGCCGCGTGCACGCGGCGCACCACCGGGTAGCGGAAATTGAGGGCGTAGGAATTAGTCCCGTACCGGGCCCAGACCGCCGGCAGCGGCTCGCCGTTATAGATGGCGTAGGCGGCCGGCGAGAGGCCCGCCAGGTTGATGTCGGCGCATTCCTTGGCCGACCGGCCGAGGTCCAGCCCCGGCACGTCCTTGTACATGCCGTCGGGGTCGAACAGGTAGACGTTGCGGACCTTGTTGTCGGAGCTGAGGCTCTTGTCCATGTTGGGGATAGCGACGTACCTGCTGGCCGCCGGCAGCCCTTTGATCGGCACCTGGAAGGTCCTGTTCCACCGGTCGTAGGCCATGGAGCTGACCACGTTACCGGCCTTGCCCACCGCGCGCACGTATTCCGCGTCGCTCCCGGGGTGTCCCTTGTCGGGGTCGACGGTGAACACGTCCATGACGATAGCCTTGGCCCCCAGCTTATTGAGCCGCTCGATCATCCGGCCGTAGTACTTGCGCTCGAAGGGGTAGCCGAGGTTGTTGAGCGTGTGGTTGTCGATGGCGGCTATGACGATGCGCTGGTCGCCGGGCTTATTGATCAGGCTGCCGAAGGAATAGTCGAAAGGATTGCCCGTCTTGACCCCGAAGAGGCCGTAGGCCACGGTCGGAGAGTTCACCCTGAAATCCGACCAGGCGTTGTTCAGCGCCCTCAGCCAGCCCATGGTGGGCAGCGCCCATTCGTACAGCATCGTGATCATCATCAGCGCGGTGAACGCCGCGCCGAAGAGATACACCACTTTCTTGTTCTCGTGCGTCTGTCTGTTCATATTTCCAGAGTTCCCCTAATGCTCCCCTTAAGCTTCCCTGTCCGCCAGGGGCAGCGTAACGGTAAAGCGCGCTCCGCCCCCCTGCGCCGCCCCGGCGGAGACGGCACCGCCGTGCAGCTCCGCTATCTTCCTGGCTATCGCCAGCCCCAGGCCGAAACCGGACTCGCCCTCTCCGGACTTGAGGCGCTTGTATTTCTCGAAGACGGCCTCGCGCTGGTCCGGCGGTATGCCGGGCCCGCTGTCCTCCACCGCGAAGGTCAGGCGCCCGCCCTCGGCGCGCGCCGAGGCCGTTACCCTGCCGCCCTCCGGGGTGAACTTCCAGGCGTTGGAGAGCAGGTTCTCCAGGACCCTGCGCAGCAGCGGGGCGTCGGCCCGGAACCAGGAGTCCTTTGCGCCGGCCGTATCCACCGAGAAAGAGATGCGCTTCTCGTCGAAAAGGGCGCGGAAGGCCTCGGCCGAGGAGGCCAGGAACTCCGCGGCGTCCGTCCTGCGGAGCTCCGGCCTCAGCTGGCCGGCCTCCATCCGCGAGATGTCGAGGATGTTCTCGAGCAGCTTGAAGAGGCGGTCGCTGGAGTCCTTGACGTTCCTGACGTAGCCGGACTGCTTCGCCTCCGGCGGGAACTCCTTCTCCAGCAGCTTGATGTAGCCCTGCATCGTCAGCAGCGGGGCGCGCAGGTCGTGCGCCACGGAGTGGAAGAACTCCTCTTTCATCCGCTGCATCCGGCGCTCCAGCGTGATGTCGCGCAGCACCATGAAGATGGCCGGGCTCTGCGTCCTGGCGGAAAGGGTCTGAACGCTGGCCCGGTAGTACTTCTTCTCCCCCCCTGTCTCCAGCTCTATCACGCCGCCTTTCGACGCGGCTTTTTTCTGCACGAGGCCGGCTATCCGGCGCCTGAGAGCCTCGTTGCCCGCGGCGGGGGCGGCGCTGTCGGGCCCCAGCAGTTCGCGGGCGGCGGCGTTGGCGTAGAGCAGCTCGCCGCGCAGGTCGGAAAGGATGATCGCGTCGTGGATCAGGCTGACCAGCAGTTCCAGTTTCTGTTTCTCCTCGAAGACCTTCTCCACCTGGACGCCGTGGTAGCGGTCCACCTCCCGCATCATGGAATTGAAGGCCTTCAGCAGCGCCTCGAGCTCGGCGAACTCGGTGCGCTCGTCCACCGGGGTCTTGAAGTCGCCGGCCGAGACGCGGGCCGCGCCGGCCGCCAGCGCGCCCAGCGGCAAACCCAGCCGGCGCGCGAACAACAGCGCGGAAAAATAGAAGACGGTAGCCACGGCCAGCATGGAGAAGGCCATCAGCCAGGTCATGCGCTCGATGCCGGAAAAGGCCTCCGCCCGGCTCTCGAGCGCCACTACGTAGAGGTCGAAGCCGCGCACCCTCGCCGCGGCGCCGATGAAGGCGCCCCTGCGCCCCTCCAGCTCGAAGCCGCCGCCGCGGCCCAGCATCTCGCGGACCTCGGCCTGATCGAAAGCGCCGAAAGCGCCGGAAAGGGGCAGCGCGCGGCCCTCGCCGTCGGCCAGCAGCAGGCCGCCGGTAGCCCCCAGCCGCTGGGAGCGGAGCTGTTCCAGCAGGTCACGCAGGTTCACTACGGCGAAAGCGTAGTAGCCGCCGCCTATCGGGTAGACGAGGCGGCAGACCGGCAGGTCGTAGACCATCTCGATATGGCCGATGGCGGAGCGCCCCGAGCGGGACGCCTCGGCGAAGAGCGGATCCCGGGCCAGGTCGACGTAACCGAGGTAGCGCTTCAGCTCTGGCGCCCCCCCGGAGAGCAGCTCGCGCCCGTTGCGGCCGGCGAAGGCCAGGTACAGGAACTCGGGATTGCGCTTGAGCGCCTTGTCCAGGGCGGCTTGGTTGACGTAGGAGGCGTCGGAATCCCACATCCGCTCGAACCGGCGGGACAGGTCCTGCGCCTCGCGCTCCATCATCAGCGCGCCCATCTGCGAGACGTTCTGCTGGAGGCTGGCGATATCGTTCTTGGCCCGGGCCTGGAAATAGAACAAAAAGACGCCGGCCGGGATTATCGGAATAAGCCCGGCCCCGAACACGATAAGCAGCAGCCTGTTCAGCAGCGTCACGTTACGCTACGCGGCAAGGGCCGGCCCGGCCGGCCCGCCGCCTTACTTCCCCTTTTTGAGCGCTTCTATCAGCTTCGGCACTATCTCGTGCGCGTCGCCCACGATGCCGTACTTCGCGACGTTGAAGATCGGGGCGTTGGGGTCCTTGTTGACGGCCACGATGACGTCCGAGGCCTTCATGCCCACTATGTGCTGCACCGCGCCCGAGATGCCGAACGAAAGGTAAAGCTTTGGGGACACCGTCGTGCCGCTCTGGCCGACCTGGTGGGTCTTCTCCTTGAAGCCCAGGTCCACGGCCGCGCGGGAAGCGCCGACCACGCCGCCGAGCAGCTTGGAGAGCTCCTCGAGCTGGTGGAACTTCTCGCGGGTCTTCATGCCGCGGCCGCCGGAGACTATCACGTTGGCGTTCTCTATCTTCACCGCGCCGGAGCCGTGGTCTATCTTGCGCTCCAGCACCTTCACGCGGCGCAGGCTCTTGTCGAGCTTGGCGCTCTCGCGCACCGTCAGCGCGGCGCGGCCGTGCACCGGCTCGCCCATCTTCATCACGTTCGGGCGGACGGTGGCCATCTGCGGGCGCGAGTTCGGGGCCAGGATGTCGGCCATGATGTTGCCGCCGAAGGCGGGGCGGCTCTGCAGCAGCAGGCCGTCCTTGATCGACAGCGCCGTGCAGTCCGCCGTCAGGCCGACGTAGAGCGTGGAGGCCACGCGGGGCGCGAGGTCTCGGCCCTGGATCGTGGCGCCGTAAAGGATCACGGAGGGCTTGTGGCGGGTCACCAGCGAGACCATCACGGTGGAGAAGATATCGGTATTGTACTCGAACAGCTCGTCGTGTTCGACCAGGTAGACCTTGTCGGCCCCGTAGGCGCCGAGCTCCTTCTCGTAGTTATGGTCCTTGTCGGTCATCAGCACGGCGCACAGCTCCTCGCCGAGCCGGTCGGCGAGCTTGCGGCCCTCCGAGAGCAGCTCGAAGGTCACCTGCTTGATCTTCTTGGGGTGGGTCTTATCCCCCGCCTCGGAGAGTTCGACGTAGACCCAGACGCCCTTGTAGCCGGACAGGTCTCGGGTGGAGGCTTCCTCGCGGGTGATCGTGATGGCCTGCACCGGGCAGACCTGCACGCAGGCGCCGCACAGCGTGCAGGCCTCGTTCATCGTCGCCTTCTTGTCTATCATGTTGATCGCCGCGAAAGGGCAGACCGGCACGCACTTGGCGCAGCCTATGCATTTCTTGGAAACTTCTATCATCGTGGTATTCTCCCGGTATTAGATCTCTTACTCGCCTATGAAGTGCTCGGCCTTCAGGACCTCGAGGATCTTCTCCACGCCCTGCTGGCCCGAGCCGCTGAACATGGCCGCCTTCTCCCTCTGCGGGGGCGGGTAGATCTTGTTGACCTGCGTGGGCGAACCCTTGAGGCCCAGGTACTGCGCCTCGGCGCCTACGTCCGCGGCGCTCCAGACGTGGAAAGGCTTCTTCAGCGAGGCGTGCACGGCCGGGAACGACGGGTGTTTCGGGGCCCAGTCCTTGCCCATGATCATCGTGATCAGCACGGAGGGCCTCGCCTCCAGCAGTTCGTGGCCGCCGTCTATCTGTTTGCGGGCCAGGATCCTGCGGCCGTCCACCTCGACGTGCTCGCAGAAAGTGATCTGCGGGATGCCCAGCTGCTGCGCGACGGCGGGGCCGGTCTGCGCGGTGTCGCCGTCGATGGCCTGCATGCCGGCGAAGATGATGTCCATCTTGCCGAGCTTCTTGATGCCCTTGGCCAGCGCGTAAGAGGTGGCCCAGGTGTCCGAGCCGGCGAAGGCCATGTCGGAGAGCAGCACGCCCTCGTCGGCGCCGAGCGCCAGCGCGAGCTGGACCACGGCCTTGGCCTGCGGAGGGCCCATCGAGACCACGGTGACCTTGAAGTTATGCTTCCGCTTGAGCTCGAGGGCGGCCTCCAGCGCGTAATGGTCGTACGGGTTGAGGATGCTGGGCACGCCGGCGCGTATCAGGGTGCCCGTCTCGGGGTTGATCTTGACCTCGGTGGAATCCGGAACCTGCTTGATGAGTACGGCTATGTTCATTGTTGTCCTCTTATTTCGCCTTGAAAGTCTGCTTGAGCTTGGCGGCGACGAGGTCCATATCGGCCACGTTGCCCTTCTGTTCGGCCTGCACGGCCTCCAGGTTCATCGCGTCGGCGAGGTTGCCCGCCTGGTCGGCGGCGCCGAGCACCAGGGCCAGGCCCTGCACCGCGGTGGACAGGGCGGCCTCGCGCGCGAACACGCGGGCCATCGCCTGCCAGGCGTCCTTGTCGAAACGCACGGTCTCGCCGTACTTCTGCTGCGCGGCGGCCCGGGCGAAGCAGGCGGCCACCTCGGCGTCGGCTATCAGCCTGCCCAGCTTGAAGGTCACGTGCTGGTGGCGGGTCAGCTTCTGCACGCGGCATTCCTCCATGATGGCGCCGAGCGCGCGCAGCGCGAGCGCCGCGGCGTGGGCGCCGACGCCCGGGACCTGCGCGTGCAGAGCGTCGAGCTGGTCGGCCTGGTCCAGGTAATAGCGCCCGCGGGTCTTGAGGTGCTCCTGCCAGCGGCCGCGGTAGATCGTCATCTCCATGATCTCGCTGGTGCCTTCGTAGATGCAGGTGATCTTGATGTCGCGCTTGATCTTCTCGACGGGGAAGTCCTTGGTGTAGCCGTAGCCGCCGAGCGCCTGGACGGCGTCCTCCGCCATGCGGTTGCCGCCCTCGGTGGCGGTGTACTTGGCTATCGCGCCCTCGGTCTGCAGGCCGTGCTCGCCGCCGTCCAGGCGGCCCGCGGTGTACTCGATGTACGAGCGGGCGGCCTCGAGGCGGCAGGCGTGCGGGACGATGAGCTTATGGGTGTAGCCCTGCTTCTCGGAGAGCGGGGTGCCGGCCTGGATGCGCTGCTGGCTGTAGCGCACGGCCTGCTCCAGGGCCTCGGTGCCGGCGCCGAGGCCGAAAGCGGCGACCATCAGGCGGGTGTAGCCGAAGACGGCCTGGGCCTGCAGGAGGCCTTTCCCCTCCTCCATGCCTATGAGGTTCTCGGCCGGGACGTAGACGTTATCGAGCGAGAGGCCCGCGGTGTTGGAGAGGCGGATGCCGTGCTTGTCCTCGTGCTTGTTGGGGCTGAAGCCCTCCATGCCCTTCTCCACGAGGAACCACGACGGGCCGCCGGGGGCCATCGCGAGGATCGTGTAGAGGTCGGCCACGCCGCCGTTGGAGATCCACTGCTTGTTGCCGGTGACGCGGTAGCCGACGATCTTGCCGTTCTTGACCACGTGCTCGGCGCGCGTGCGCAGGTTCACGAGGTCGGAGCCCGCGTCCGGCTCGGTGGCGCCGTAGGCGACGAGGAGCTTCTCCTTGGCTATGCGGGTCAGCCACTTCTCCTTCTGCTCCTCGGTGCCGCCCACGTTGAGCGGGTCGGTGCCGAGGAAGGTGGCGAAGACGCCGGTCGCGATGCCGAGGTCGATGCGGGCGAGCTGCTCGCAGACCCGGTAGATGTCGTAGGTGCCGCCGGAGACCCCGCCGTACTCCTCGGGGATCATCAGCAGGTGCACGCCCAGGATCTCCGGGTCGTACATCTCCTTCAGGATGTCCGCCGGGAACTCGTTCTTTTCGTCGAGTTCGCGGAGCAGGTCGTACGGTATGCGCCGCTTGGCGTATTCCTTCAGGCTGTCCAGCATTAAACCGCGGGATATAGCGTCGATGCTTGCCATTCAGTTACTCCTTCTTGTCGCAAAAACTTTCAGACCCTGGCGGCCTCGCACGAGGCGAGGTAGCCCTTCACTTCGGAAACTATCTTCTCCGCGAAGGCCTTGTCCTCGAGGCCCTCGGCGTTGATGAAGACGTTCTCGGCCGCGCAGCGGATAGCCGACTCCAGCAGGTAGCGGGCGCTCTTGAAGTCGCTCATCACGTGGGCGGAAATGGACCCGGAGCAGACGGTGAGCCCGGCCATCGCCTCGGAGGCGAGGCGCGCGGTCTTCAGCGGCACCTCGGCCGCGTGCTTCAGGGCGGCCTGCATCTTCACCTTGCGCTCGGGGTTCTCCTTCGGGATCTTCATGGCCTCCATGAAGCCGTCGAAGGAGGCGGAATCCTCGGTGACGCAGTTCTGCAGCGCGGCCTTGTGCTCGCCGAGGCGGGCGTTGAGCTCGCGCAGGGCGGGCCGCTTGGCCTCGTCGAGCTTCTTGCCGCGCAGCGTGATGCCGATGGCCATCTGGCCGAGGGCGCAGCCCATCGCGCCGCTGACGCCCGCCGCGGAACCGCCGCCGGGGGTCGGGTCGGTGTTGGCGAGCGCGTCCACGAACAGGTTGGCGCCGGCCTGCCAGGAGGACAGCAGGTTCAGCAGCTTGGTCTCCAGGACCTGCGTCTCCTTGTTGAAATCCTTCACCTGCAGGTTCTCCACCGCGTAGTCGGTGATCGCGTCCTGCGTGGTCAGGCCGATGAGCTCGGTGCCGCTGACGGTGACGCCCTTGGGGCCGAGGTCCTTCTGCATCTCGTCCATCACGCGCTTGATCGAGGTGGTCTTATAGTCGGTCAGCACGGTGGACATCTGCACCTGGCCCTTGCTCTCGAGGAAGATCTCCTTGGCGCGCAGGGCCGGCAGGCCGCCGCCGGAGGTGCGGATCTTCTTGGCGAGGCCCTTGGCGAACTCCATGTCGGTGGTGTTCAGGTTGACGTTGAAGTTGACGATCTGGTTGCGGGCGCCCACGGCCATCGCGCCGGCGGTAGGGTGGATATGATTGGGGCCGAAGTCCGGCACCCTTTCCGGGTCCTTGCCGATGACCTCGCGCAAGCCCTCGAACTGGCCCTTGCGCACCTTGGCGAGGTCACGCCTGTGCTCGAACTTCGCGGCGCGGTCGTAGAGATACACCGGGATCTGCAGTTCGCGGCCGATGCGCTCGCCGGCCTGCTCGGCCAGCTTCACGCAGTCCTCTATCGTGGAGCCCATTATCGGGATGAACGGGGCCACGTCGGTGGCGCCCATGCGGGGGTGTTCGCCCTTGTGGTGGTTGAGGTCTATGAGCTGGGCGGCCTTCTTCGTGACGGCGAACATCGCGTCGGCGGCGGTCTCCACCGGGGCCATGAAGGTCAGCACGGTGCGGTTATGGTCGGCGTCCTTCTCCACGTCCAGTATCAGCACGCCGGGCACGGCCCGGGCGGCGTCCACTATGGCGTTGATCTTGGCCAGGTCGCGGCCTTCGCTGAAATTGGGAACACATTCCACGAATTTACCCATGGGGATCCTCCGTAAGCGCGTTTGCGGGCGCAAAATGGCCCTGATGTTATTATTTAAATAATACTAATTATAGAGGACGACTGGAAAGAGAGGCGGCGGCGGGAGCCTCGCCCCGGAACCCGTTGGGGAGGGGAGGCTCCGGCCGCAGGCCGGAGGGGAACCGCGCAACGGTTCCCTGCAGTCCGGGTTCAGGGGTGAGGCCCCCGCCGCCGCCCGGCCTCCCCGGCTCTAGCGGCAGAAAAATGCGATAACCCGCTTTTGGCGGGTTATCGCGTCCCCTTCCTTCGGGGAGTTCACAGTTGGAGGCCGATATACGGCGTCCGACTATAGTATAGCACATCTGATTGACTTGTCAAGACCCAGAAAGGCCTATTTCTCCCCCCTCTCGCGCCAGACCCCGTAGTGCAGGACCACCATGGCGTTAATACTGTCGGCGGTGTCGAGTTTCAGGTTGGAACCCTTCATATTGAAGATCCGGTGCCAGCGCAGGTCCACGCCGAGCCTCGTCCCGAACCAGAAAGGGTAGCTGACGCCGGCCCCCAGGTTCATCCCGGCGCTGGAGCCGGAGTCGGAAGGGTAGCGGGTGCCGACCGCCTCGTAGGCCGGCTGGCTCCACTGGTAGACGCCGGCGCCCAGCGTGCCGTAATAGACCGTCTCTCCCGACGGGAAGGAGACGCGGACGAAAGGCGTCAGGTAGAAGACCTTGACCTTCAGCGCCGCCACGTCCCGGTTGAGATGGTTCCACGCGTAACCGCTCTCCAGCCCGTAACCGAGCACCTCGTCGACGCGCCGCAGCGCGGAGAGCGAGAAGGCCTGCGACGGCTTGAAGCCGCTGGAACCGTCCCCCCAGTGCCCTCCGAAAGGCGCGGACCAGCCGCCTGCGGCGGCGACGTACCCGGCGAGATAGCGGGTCGGTTCCGGCAGGTCCTCCAGGCCGGGCAGGTCGGGCAGGTTCGGCAGGTTCGGCGAGGCCGTCTCCTGCGCGGCGAGCGCCGACGCGCAGAGCAGGGCGGCCGCGGCGAGGGCGAGCTTTCTCACCTGCGCGCCCCCGGGGTCACGCCTATCCCGGCCTTCACCCTGTCCAGAGAGTAGACGCCGTCCTTAGAAAGGAAGGAGGCGCCCCTCATGCCGCTAGCCTTTATGAAGAAAGGCGTATCCAGGTCTATGAAATCGAAGCCTCCCAGCCCGCCGGCGAAATGGGCCGAGGCGGCGCTGGAGAGCTCGCTCTCGAGCATCTCGCCCATCATCAATTTTATCCCTTTGGCCCTGGCCAGGGCCCAGACCTCGCGCGCCCGCAGGAAGCCGAGCTTGGTCAGCTTGATATTGACCGCGCTGACGGCCTTGCGCCGCAGCAGGCGGAAGACGTCGTCGAGGGAATAGGCGGACTCGTCGGCGCAGACCGGCATCGGCAGGCGCCGCGTCAGGTAAGCCAGCCCGTCGACGTCGTCCTTCTTCACCGGCTGTTCCACCACCTCCGGGCGGATGCCGCGGCGCATCAGCTCCTTCAGGAATTTCTCGGCCTCCTCGGCCGTGTAGGCGCAGTTGGCGTCGAGGTAGACCGCGCAGCCCGGCGCCGCCTTCCTGACGGCCTCGAGGCGCCTGAAATCCTCGTCCATATCCACGCCGGTCTTGATCTTGAAGATCCTGAAGCCGCGGCGGCGCATCTTCAGCGTAAAATCATAGGCCGCGGCGGACCCGCCGATGACGACGGTGACGTCGGTCTTGAGGCGCGGGGCGCGGGCGCCGAAGAAACGCCACAGCGAGACGCCCTGCAGCCGGCACGCCAGGTCCAGCACGGCCATCTGCGCGGCGGCCAGGGCGGCGCGGTTGCCGTCGAGCTCGCTCTCCAGCAGGCGCAGCGCGCCGAGGTAGTCGGCCGCGTCGCGGCCGGCCAGCAGCGCGCCGGCGCGGCGGAGGTTCTTTACGGTAGCGGCGCGGGTCTCCCCGGTGATGTGGGTGGCGATGGCGGCCTCGCCGTAGCCCCTGGCGCCGCAGGCGGCCTCCAGCGAGAACACGGCGTTCTCGAGGCTCTTATGACTGCCCGTGGAGATCGTGAACGGCGTGAACAGTTCCGCGTCCAGGTGCTCCGTGCGGCAGCGCTTTATAACGGTGTCTTTCATGGGCGTCCTTCTTTGGCCGGCTTTATCTCCCGGCCGAGCAGCATCAGCACCACGACTATCAGGAAGATCAGCACGCTCTGCGCCAGCAGCAGCCAGGTGCCCAGCGTCGAGGCGGTATGGCGTATGGTCCAGGCGCCCAGCCCCAGGCAGACGTTGAGCAGCACGATGAAGCCGACCGTCTGCTCCACGCCGAGCCCGAGCTTCATCAGCCGGTGGTGGAAATGGTCCTTGCCGGCGTATTCGAGCCACTCGCGCACGTTCCTCACGCTGCCGTTGCGTATCCGGGAAATAGTGGTATAGATAATGTCGAAGATGGGTATACCCAGCACCAGCAGCGGCGTGGACAGCGAGACGGCCGGGTTGTCGGTAGCCCAGGCGCCGTAAAGCGCCAGGCAGCCGAGGATGAAGCCGATGAACGTGGACCCGGAGTCGCCGAGGAAGACCCCGGCCGGGCGCCAGTTCACGCGCAGGAAGCCGGCGCAGGCCCCCGCCAGCGCGGCCGAAATGAAGGCCAGCGGGTATTGGCCGGAGTTCCAGCCTATCCCCAGGAAGAGCAGCGCGCAGACCGCCCCCATGCTGGAAGCGAGGCCGTCGATGCCGTCCATGAAGTTGAACGCGTTGATGATGCCTACCAGCCACAGCACCGAAAGCACCGTGGAGATCAGCCGGACGTGCGGCAGGGCCTGCGGCAGGCTCAGGCGCAGGCCGAAGAACGTGACTATAAGGGCGGCCGCCACCTGCCAGAACAGCCGCGTACGGGCCGAAAGCCCCTTCCAGTCGTCGGCGAAACCCAGCAGGAACACTATCGTCCCGCCCAGCATTATGCCGTAGATCTCCCGGGAGAACTGCTGGTTGCGCACGACGGCGGCCATGAAGGCGAGGTAGACGGCCAGGCCGCCTATGCGCGGGACCGGGACGGTATGCACCTTGCGGGCGTCGGGGATATCCATGGCCCCGATCAGCACGGCCAGCCGTCCGCTCAGCGGCGCCAGCAGGAAGACCGCGAACACCGCGATCAGGAAGAGATAGGTCCAGCGCAGGCCTTCGGTCCAGGTCCAGGCCGAGAAGCCGCCCGCCGGCAGCATCAGCAGCAGGGCCGCGAGGGCCGCCAGGTAGAAGATACCCCTGTGCCTGAGGGTCATTTCCTGTCTATCAGCTGGTCCAGCAGCAGGCGGCGCGGCACGAAGCCTTCCGCGTACTTCACCCGGTCCTGGTAACCGCGGAACATCGCGGCGGCCTTGGCGCTCTCTATGATGGAAAGGTTCTTCACGCGGGTCTTGTAGACCTGCGAGCGATGGCATTTCAGCAGCGCCACCTTGCTGTTGATCACGGCGCCTATGTCCACGAAGACGCCGGGGTTGAAATCCATCGTGGTCGGGACCTCGTAGAACAGGAGGTTCTTGGCGTAGCGCGCCGCGGTCTCCACGGCCTTGGCCACGCTGCGGTGGTCCTGGTGGGTGTCGGCCGCGTGGTTGACGAAGACCAGGTCCGGCTCGATCTCGTCCACGCGCTGCTCTACGGTGCGGATGAGCTCCCGGGTCAGCGTGACGCCGGTATCCTCGAAACCGCCCCAGTAGAGCTTAGCCCCCAGCATGGCGGCGGAGCGCTCCTGCTCGGCCACGCGCACGCGGGGGTCGCCCCCAACGGAGCCGTGCGTCATCACCAGCATGTGGACCTTGTGCCCCTTGGCCGCCAATTTGTGCAGCGTGCCGCCGCAGCCGAACTCCAGGTCGTCGGGGTGCGCGCCTATGCCCAGGATCTTCATTCTCTCCCCCTCTCTACCTGCTGCTCTCCACGCCCTCGGCCACCAGGGCCTCGGTCACGGTCCTCTCGCCTTTGGAATAGGCCGCCAGCATGCTCATGTTGGCGATATTGTTGATCCAGCGCGGGATGCCGCCGGAGCGTTCGTAGAGCAGCTCCATCGCCCTGTCTTCGAAAATGTTCTCTTTGAGCCCGGCCACTTCGAGGCGGTGCTCTACGTAGCGGCGCGTTTCTTCCAGGTCCAGCGGCTTGAGGCGGTAGCTGAGCGTCACGCGCTGGCTGAACTGCTTGTTGGAGTCCAGCTTCTCCTTGAGCTCGGGCTGGCCGCACAGGATCAGCGTCAGGAGGAAGCGGGTCTCGGTCTGGAAGTTCAGCAGCAGCCGCAGTTCCTCGAAGACCTTCTCGTCGTCTATCAGCTGCGCCTCGTCGATGGCCACGACCACGTGCTTGCCGTCCTGGAACGTGTCGCGCAGGAAGCGCTCGATGCCCATCAGCACGTCCTCTTTCTGCTTAGGGACGTTGTAGCCGGTGAAATTGTGCAGGATGATCTTGAGCAGGCCCAGGTCGTCCAGGCGGGGGTTGGTCACGAACGAGAAGACGTAGCCTTTCTTCCTGAACTGGCGCTCCAGCGCCTTCAGGACCAGCGTCTTGCCGGTGCCGTAGGCCCCGGTCAGCACGCCGCAGGATTTCTTCTCCTCCACGACGTAGGAAAGCCTGGAGAAGGCCTCCTCGTGCGCCTCCGACTCGAAAAAGAACTCGGTGTCCGGGGTGTTCTCGAACGGGAGCTTCCGCAGGTTCCAGTGCTTCTGGTACATTGCTAGGATTATAACTAATCGTGGAGGGCGGTTACTATACGGTCGGGCCGGGCCGCGGGTCCGAGGCGGCCGGCCGTCAGCGTCCCCCGAAAGCTGCGCGCACCCGCTCGGCGCGGAACGCGTCGCGCTCCTCCGGGCCCAGCGGCTTGCCGGCGGCCGCCTGGATATGCGCGGGCTGCATCTGCAGCGTGACCTGGTTGAACGCGCTCAGGTCGGTACCCGTGTTCCAGCCCATCGCGGCCCCCATGCGCGCCAGCGAGACGTTCTGCATGAACTCCTCGTAGGAGAGGCGCCTGGCGTGCCTGAGCAGGCCGAGCGCCCGGAAGACGGCGTCCTCGGTCCTGAGCTTCAGCGGGCCTTTCAGCAGGGCCTCGCGCGCGGCTATCTCCTGGCGGATCAGGTTACGGATCACGCGGTCGATGTTCTGGCAGAAGTCCTCCTCGGCGCGGCCGAGGCAGGTGGCGTTGGAGATCTGGTAGAAGTCGCCCAGGGCGACGGTGCCCTCGCCGTAGATGCCGCGCGCCGTCACGCCGAGGTGGGAGAGGTTCTCGAGCACCTGCGGCATCCGGCCGAGGCGCGACAGGGCGGGCAGGTGCGCCAGGCACGACACGCGCATGCCGGTACCGGTGTTGGTGGGGCAGGCGGTCAGGAAGCCGAAGCGGGCGCCGTAGGCGAAGGGCAGCTCGCGGCCGAGGGCCTCGTCGAGCTTCAGCGCGGAGGAGAAGGCCTCCTCTATCGCGAAGCCGGCGCGCAGGCACTGCAGGCGCAGGTGGTCCTCCTCGTTGACCATGACCGCCAGGTCCTCGTCGCAGGAGACGGCGGCGCCGGACGGCAGCACGGACGCGGCGAGGGCGTGGGAGATGTGGTGGCGCTCCACCAGGAAGCGCCGCTCCAGCGCGGAAAGGGCTTCGGTCTTCAGGAAATGCCCCCTCGCGAAGAGCGAGGTGGCCCGGGCCGCGGCCAGGGCCAGCCGGCGGGTCTCGGCCAATTGGCGCGGCTCGGCCCTGTTGGGGAACGGGAAGCCTTCCAGGTTGCGGGCGAAGCGCACCCTGGTGGAGAAGACCATGTCCGGCCACGCGCCGCCGGCGTTGGCCCAGGCGATCCCGGAGCGGAAGGACTTCAGGGCCTCACCCACGGCGGCCGCCTTCGAGCGCCTTCATCGCGTCGCGCAGGCGCGCTGCCGACTCGAAATCCTCGCGCTCCACCGCGCCCCTCAGCTCGGCGCGCAGCTCCTCCAGGCGCCGGGCGGTCTCGGCCCTGGACAGCTTGAGCGAGGCGCCGCCGGCGTAGGCCCGGCCGGCGTGCTGCGAGGAGCCGTGGATGCGGGCCATCAGCTCGGTCAGCTGCGGCTCGAAGCTGGCGTAACAGTCGGGGCAGCCCAGGCGGCCGCTCTCCTTGAACTCGGAATATTTGAGCCCGCACGCGCGGCAGCGCAGCGTCTTCTTCTCGGGCGGCAGGAAGTCCTTGAAGTAGCCGCTCATGTTGCCGACGATGTCGGAGATATTGAACGCGCCGGTCTCCAGGCCGAAGCCCATCCCCTTCCGGGCGGCGCAGGCCGGGCACAGGTGGGTCTCGGTGACCTTGTTGTTGACGGCCAGCTTCAGGAAGACGGCCGCCGGTTCCTTGTGGCACTCCTCGCAGAGCTTCATGCTAGTCGGCCGCCTCCAGCCGGCCGCCGGCCATGCGCAGCGTCCTGTCGGCGCGGCGCGCGAGCTCCTCGTTATGGGTGACCATCAGCACGGCGGCCCCCAGGCCGGCGGCGCGCCTCAGGTCCTCGAGCACGACCGCGGAATTATGGCGGTCCAGGTTGCCGGTAGGCTCGTCGGCTATCAGCAGAGCGGGGTCGTTGCGCAGCGCGCGCAGCAGCGCGGCGCGCTGTTTCTCGCCGCCGGAGACCTCCATGGGGAACTTCCGCGCTATGGCCTCCAGGCCGAAGCGGCGCAGCAGCTCCAGGCCGCGGGCGGGGTCGCCGGAGCCCAGCACGCGCGCCGGCATCTCTATGTTCTCCAGCACCGTGAACTCCGGCAGCAGCGAGTCGAACTGGAAGACGAAACCGACGTTCTTGAGCCGCAGCGCGGCCTTCTCGGCCTCGTCCAGGTCCTCGAGTTTCCGGCCGAAGAGGCGGATCTCGCCGCTGTAGACGTCGTCGAGCAGGCCGACGATGTTGAGGAAGGTGGACTTGCCGGAGCCCGACGGCCCGACGATGGAGACGAACTCCCCCTTCGAGATGCGGAAATCCAGTTCCTCGAGCACGAGGATCTGCTCGTGCCCCTGGGTGTAGGCCTTGCTGAGGCCGGCTATCTCTACGATCCCGTCAGCCATAGCGTATCGCGTCCACGGGGCTCACCCTGGAGGCCCTCAGCGCCGGGTAGACCGCGCTCAACATGCAGAGCAGGTAGCTCACGCCGACCGTGGCCAGGATGTCCCGGAGCTTCAGCTCCACCGGGACCTTGGTCACATAATAGATGTCCGACGGCAGTTCCACCACCGGGTACACCGAGATGAAAACGGAGATGCCCACGCCCAGCAGCACGCCGAGCGTGATGCCGGTGACGGCTATCAGGTTGCCCTCCCAGAAGAAGACGCGCCGGATGAAGGCCGGGCCGGCGCCCATCGCCCGCAGGATGCCGATGTCGCGCAGCTTCTCCACGCTCATCATCAGCAGGTTCGAGGCGATGTTGAACGTGGCCACCAGGATGATCAGCGCGAGCACCAGCGACATCACGAACTTCTCCAGCTTGAGCGCGGCGAAAAGGGTCTGGTTCATGTCGGCGTAGGTCTTGACGGTGTAGGAGAAGCCCAGGGACTTGCGCAGCGCGGCCGCCACGCGGCCGGCGTCCCCTATGTCCTTGAGGCGCACTCCCACGCCGTTGGCGCCGCCGGCCAGGCCGAAGAAGTCGCCCGCCGCCGCTATCGAGCAGTAGGCCATCGTGTTGTCGAACTCGTAGTAGCCGGTGCGCACCATGCCGACGACGCGGAACTTGCGCATCTTCGGCAGCAGGCCCAGGCCGGTGGCCGTGCCCTGCGGCGAGACGAGGACGGCCTCGTCGCCCAGCCACAGGCCGAGGTTCTTGGCCAGCTCTTCGCCGAGCACGAGGCCGGGCGCCCCGTCGGCGCCGGGGGCGGACAGGCCGTCCCACGAGCCGCGGGTCAGCGAGGCCTTGAGGCTGTTGACCGAGAACTCGCCCGCGGGGTTGAGCCCTTTCACCACCACGCCGGTGGAGCGGCCGTCGAAGGTGAGGATGGCCTGCCCCAGCACGAAGGGCGAGGCCGCGGCGACGCGCGGGTCGGCCTGCAGGGCCGTCCTGACGGCCTCGAGGTCGCGCGGCCGCATGCGGCCGTAGACCGTGATGTGGGCCTGCGCGTCCACGATCTTCTTCTTGATGTCGGACTGGAAGCCGTCCATGATGGCCAGCGTCACGATCAGCGCGGCCACGCCGAGCGCGACGCCGGCGACGCCGATGAGCGTGGTGATCATCGCGAAGAGGCCTTTCCGCTTGGCGAGCAGGTAGCGCCTGGCTATAAAGAATTCGGTGGACATTGATCGTCTGAACCTTGTGCGTTCCGCGGGGATGGGCCGCAAAACCGTGCCGGAGGTCCGAGCTTGCGTAAGCGCGAGGACCGAGGCAACGGAAGGGCGAGCACGGTGTGCGAGACCCTGTTTTTGCGGCCCATCCCCGCGGAACGCGCCCCCTTACTGTTGATCGGGTCTGAGCAGCGGGAACAGGATGACCTCGCGGATGGACGGCTTGCCGGTCAGCAGCATCGTGACGCGGTCTATGCCGATGCCGATGCCGCCCATCGGCGGCATGCCGTACTCCATCGCGACGATGAAATCCTTGTCGAGGATGTCGGCCTCGCCGTTGTTCTCCTCCTGCTGCTGCCGGAGCTGCTCGACGAGGCGGCTCTTCTGGTCCTCGGGGTCGTTGAGCTCGGAGTAGGCGTTGGCGATCTCCTCGGTGCCGGCGAAGAACTCGAAGCGCTCGACCAGGCTCTCGTCGCCGGGCTTGCACTTGGCGAGCGGCGTGATCGCGGTCGGGTGATCGAACACGAAGGTCGGCTGCTGCAGCTCGCAGAGGATCTTCTCGTCCATGATGCGGTCGAAGATCTTGGCGGAGGTGGTGTCCGGGCCGCACTCGATGCGCAGCTTCTTCGCGAGCGCGACGAGATTCGGGCGGTTGAAGCGCTTGCCGTCGAGGATGTTGTGGATGTCCTCGCCGGTCTTGGCCTTCCACTCGTCGGGCAGGCTGAGGCGGCGGA
>JAJZRA010000042.1 GCA_021847485.1 bacterium | reverse complement strand
GGTAGGCGTAGTCGGCCTTGCAGAGCTTGGCGTTCTCCTTCAGCTCGCTCTTGACGGTTCCGAGGCCGGGGCCTATGGCGAGCTCCCAGGCGGGCAGGGTCTGCGGCGCGGCGGTGACGTTGCGCGCGGAGATCTCGAGCGTGCCGAGGCCGTCCGGGGAGAACGTGAACTTCTTGACGAACTCGAAGGCGCCCTGCCGGGCGCGGAACTCCGCGGAATCGGCGGTCCTGGCCTTCAATTCGAAACGGCCGGGCAGAGAGGCGCGGAAGAAGCCGCGCTCCGGGTCCGGCACGAGCTGGACCGGGGCCACCGGGCCCTCGTAGACGGCGCTCGCGAGCGCGGCGTCGGGGATGAAGAAGGTGTAGCTGGCCTTGCCCGCGGAGACCGAGGTCAGCAGCTTGCGGGCGTCCGCCGAGGGAGGCACCGGGTGCGCGGCAATATCGGCGGCTTCGGCCTCGGCCCCGGCGAGGAGGGCCTTGGCCTCGGCGAGCTGCGCTTGCCTGTCGGCGGAGGAGGCGGCGGAGCGCGCGGCGGGCGCGGCGCCGCCGGCCTGCGCGGCGGCCGGCTGAACGGCGCCGGCTGCGGCCCTGGCGGGCTGCTGCGGCAGCTTCTTGCCTATGTAGGAATACCAGCCTATGTAGACCAGCGAGGAAAGCACTACGGCGAGTATCAGATTCTTCTGCATTCAACCTCCCGCGTTCCGGCGGAAGGCTTCAAGGGTTCAGGGGACCGGGTCGTAACCGCCCGGCGTCAAAGGATGGCAGCGGGACAGGCGGCCCGCGGCCAGCCTGGTCCCTTTCAAGATCCCGTGCTTCTCAAGCGCCTGGAAGGCGTATTCGGAGCAGGTCGGATGGAACCTGCAGGTACCGGGGCCGAGCGCCGGCCTGAAAGTCCTGTAGGCCGAGCGCAGCGCGCCCAGCGCCAGCGCTTTCAGATCTTTGCCAACGGGTCTACTCACCGTCATTTGCCAAGCCGCGCCTTACGCCGGACCTCGTCCAGCGCCGCCCCGGCCTGCGCCAGGTTCTTCACGGCGCAACCGGCCTTGGGGTAAACGATAAGGCGCGTGCCTTCCTTTAACTCGCTTTTCGACAGCCTGAATGCTTCCCTTAGAAGCCTCTTTAGCCTGTTCCTATCCACGGCGCCCCCGGTCTTCTTGGAGACCATGAGGCCTATCTTCTTCTCTGTTCCTACGCCGGGGGCGTTCCAGGTCACCAGGTCCCTGGTGACCGTCTTCCTCCCGGCGTCGAAAACCGCCTCGAAATCCTTCTTGAGGCGGAGACGTGAAGTCCGTGGAAAGGCGAATTGTTTCACTGCTCCCCGATGGGACCGTTACTTCATGTCGGGGATGAGCGTCCAGCGGCCCTTGGCGCGCCGGCGGGCGAGGGTCTTCCTGCCGCCCTTGGTCTTCATCTTGGCGCGGAAGCCGAGGTGCTTCCTGCGCTTCTTTACGTTAGGTCTGTAAGTAGGTAGCATAGTGCTGTAATTATATAAATTAAGGGGGCCCGAATCAAATCCGGGCCCCTTTTTCGCGCGCTGCCGCGCTCAGCGCGCGGCGCTGAAGTAGCCGGCGATGTGCCCGGCCAGCCCGGCCACCCGGATGCGGACCTGCTTCATCGTGTCGCGGTCGCGTATCGTAACGGTGTCGGCCAGCTCCGGCTTTTCCCCCTTCCCTATCGTGTCGAAGTCCACGGTCACGCACAGCGGCGTGCCGACCTCGTCGTGGCGGCGGTAGCTCTTGCCGATGTTGCCGGAGTTCTCGTAGTAGATGCGGCCGATGCCGAGCTTCAGCAGCAGGTCCTTGACCTGCCTGGCCTTCTCCACGATCTCGGGCTTGTTGCGGGCCAGCGGGATCACGGCCACCTTGATCGGCGCGAGGTGCGGCTTGAGCTTGAGCACGATGCGCTCGGTGCCGTTCTCGAGCTTCTCCTCGGTGTAGGCCTCGGTCAGCACCGCGAGCACGCCGCGGTCCACGCCGGCGGAAGGCTCTATCACGAAAGGCACCAGCGGCTTCTGCGTGGCCGGGTCCGGCGCCGTCAGCTTCACCACGGAATCCTTGTTCTCGTCCACCTTCGCCTTCAGGCCCAGCTCCTGCGGGTCTTTGGAATGCGAGCCCAGGTCGAAGTCGGTGCGGTTGGCCACGCCCTCGAGCTCCTCCATGCCGTGCGGGAAGCGGTAGAGGATGTCCACGGTGGCCTTGGCGTAGTGGGCGAGCTCCTCCTTCTTCTGCGGGTACTGCTGCAGGTTGCCGCTCTCGAGGCCCTGCGCCCGCCACCAGGCCACGCGGGCCTCCACCCACTTGGCGTGCCACTCGTCGTCGGTGCCGGGCGCCACGAAGAACTCGAGTTCCATCTGCTCGAACTCGCGCACGCGGAAGATGAAGTTCTTCGGCGTGATCTCGTTGCGGAAGGCCTTGCCTATCTGAGCGATGCCGAAGGGCAGCTTGGGCGAGGTGGAGTCCAGCACGTTCTTGAAGTTGCAGAAGATGCCCTGCGCGGTCTCCGGGCGCAGGTACGCGAAATGGTCCTCGTCGGCCACCGGCCCGACGCTGGTCTTGAACATCAGGTTGAACGGCCGCGGCTCGGTCAGGTCGGCCGAGCCGCACTTCTCGCACTTGCCGTCCTTGATCTGGTCCGCGCGCCAGCGGCTCTTGCACTTGCGGCAGTCCACCATCGGGTCGGAGAACGTGGCCTCGTGGCCGGAGTGCTTCAGCACCGAGCGGTGCGTCAGGATCGCGGCGTCGAGCCCCTCGATGTCGTCGCGCTCGTAGACCATCGCGCGCCACCAGGCCGCCTTCAGGTTGTTCTTGAGCTCCACGCCGAGCGGGCCGTAGTCGTAGACGCCCTGCAGGCCGCCGTAGATGTCCGAGCTCTGGAAGATGAAGCCGCGCCTCTTGCAGAGGTTGACGAGCGAATCCATGGATGTTGCGGGCATGTCGTTCTCCTGAAAACCGTTTCCGAAGTATGATTCTACCATAATGGCCGCCCGTCCGTCCGGCGCGCCGCGGCCCCGAAGTTTCGTAGAATAGGCCTGATGGTCTTCTGCGACTACGGGATAGTGCTCAACAGGCGGCCGCTGCGGGAGAACGACCGCATCGTCACCGTCTTCACGCTCGGGCGCGGCAAGCTGGAGATCAACTTCAAGAGCGTGCGGCTGGCCAGGGGCAAGCTGCGCGCGCTCAGCGAGGCCGTGACGTGGGGCGATTACCGCTTCTACCTTAAGAAAGGGTCCAACTTCCCGGTCTGCACCGGCGGCAGGACGCTGTCGGCCTTCGGCGGCATCCGCCGGGACCTCGAAAGCCTCTACCTGGCCATGCATTACTGCGAGGTAGTCAACCGCCTGACCGCCGCCGCGGACCCTTCCCCGGAGAAGTACGCGCTGCTGCTCGGCGCGCTGCACGACCTGGACTCCCGCGGGCGGGCGTTCTGGCTGCGCCGCGCCTTCACGCTGCGGGCGCTGGACCTGGCCGGCTTCGGCTTCCGCGAGACCGCCGCCGGCCCGGGGGCCTCCTTCTGGGAGACGCTCCACGCGGGCTCCTGGGACGCGGTGCGGGCCCTGCCCGGGGACCCCTCCTCCGCCAAGTTCGTGGACGGGCTCTTCTCCCGCTTCTTCGGCGGCCAGCTCGGCATAGAGCTGCGCACGCTGCCGTTCGTCGAATAGGCGTCCGCCAAAAGGTATAATATCGGTCTCGCTTTTTCCGGAGGTGCCGTGGATTTTCAGGACATGATCTTCAGGCTGGACCGCTACTGGGCCAGGCAGGGCTGCGCGCTGCTGCCGCCCGGCGGCGCCGCGCGCCCGGGCGCTCCGGCGAGCCTCGCCGGCGCCGCCGGCCGCCGCGGCCTGCCCCCCGACGGGCTGGAAGGCGTCTACCGTTACCGCGTGCTGCTCTCGCCCGCGCCCGCCGCCGCCCGGCGCCTCTTCCTGGACTCGCTGCGGGCGGCCGGGCTGGACCGCTCCGAGCACGACCTGCGCTGGCCGGCCTTCGAGGACGGGCCCCGGGCCGGCGCCGGTCCCGGGTGGGACGTCCTGCTGGACGGCCTGCCGCTCGCCCGCTTCTCCTACCTCCTCCCCGCCTCGGGCCCGGCCGGCGCGGAGATCGAGCTTTCGCTCGAGCGCCTCGCGCTGGCGGCCCAGCGCCGGAAGGACGCGGCCTCGCTGGCCTGGGCCGGCAGGCTCACCTACGGCGAGCTGCACGCCGGGGAGGCCGCGTGACCGGCCGCGACGCCGTGCTGGAGCTCCTCTGCGAGCCGCTGCCCGCGGCCTGCGCCCGCGCCGCCTCCGCGCGGCTGCTGGAGCTGGCCGCCGAGGAGCTGGCCGGCCTCGTGCCGCCCGGCGGAGGCCTGGAGGCCTGCGCCACCTGCCGCCGCCTCGTCCTTTACGCCACCGGCGTTCCGGCGGCGCGCGGAAAGGCGCTGGCCGCGGCGTTCCCCCGCCTGCTCGCCCGCCTGGACCTGCCCGGCTCCCGCGCCTGGGAAGGGTCCGGCTTCCGGTTCCCGAGGCCGGTGCGCGGCCTGGCCGCGCTGCACGGCGACCGCCCGGTGGCTTTCGCGGCGGCGGGGCTGCGCTCCGGCCGGTTCACCGAGGGGCACGAGGCGCTGGGCCCGCGCAGGGTGAAGCTGGCCTGCGCCGAAAAATATTTCTCCGCGCTGGGGCACGCCTCGGTGCTCGTCAGGGAAACGGAGCGGCTGGCCGCGATGCGCGGCGCGCTCGAGGCGGCCTCCCGCCGCATGAAACTGCGGGTCGAGGCCGGCGGGGAGGCCTTGGCGGCCTGCCTCTACCTGGCCGAATACCCGGTCCCTGTGGTCTCCGGCTTCCCGCAGCGGCTCCTGGAGCTGCCGCCGGAACGCCTGCGGGCCGCCATGCTCGCGCTGCGCTTCTTCCCGGTCACGGACCAGGCCGGCCGCCTGCAGCCCTACTTCGCCGCCTTCCGCGACGGCGTCTCCAAAGGCCAGCGCGAAGTGGAGGAAGGCTTCCGCGCCGCGCTGGAGGCCGCGCTTTCCCCCTCCGCCCGCTGACCCTCCACAGCGAAGAGAAAGGCCGCCGGAGTCCCGGCGGCCTTTCCCGTTCCGCGGGGCGCGCCCGTCAGAACGGGTAGCCCACCCTTATGATGGCGTTGCCGCCCTCGGAGCCGTAGGCGAAGTCCACGGTGGCCACGAACTGCGGCCTGATGACGAGCCTGGCCGAGATGCCGGGGCCGTACTTGAGGTCGCGCGCGCGGAAGGCCGACACCTTGGGGAAGACGGTCCCCACGTCGAGGAAAGGCGCTATCTCGGTCTCGCTGATGAACTTGTAGAACGGCGTCTTCGAGAGGGTGATCCGCTCCTCTATCGTGAAGACGAACTTGCCGCGGTCGGTGAAGCGGCCGTCGCCGGCCATCCGGAGGCCGGTGCTCTCGCCCAGCTGGGGCATCGCGTAGAACGGCACGTCCTGGCCGCGCTGGAACTGCAGCAGGTAGTGCACGGCCGTCACGTAGCGCCCCTCTTCCTTATAGTTGTAATAGTTCTTCATCTGGAAGGAGTAGGTGCGGTACTCGTAGTCCGAGCCCAGCCTGCGGTTTGAGTAGAGCACCGAGGCGCTCGCGTACGTGCCTATCTTCGGCAGCGACGGGTGGTCGGTGTCGTCGTAGACCAGCGAGAAGCGGTTGGTGTGGAACACCCGCTCCTCGGCGGCCCCGCGGTAGACCGCCGGGAAGAGGTCCCGCAGCTGCCCGTCCTCCACCGGCCCGGGGCCGATGAACTTGGAGGAGTAGGAGTGGTCGAAGTTCACGAACAGGCTGCCGGCCAGCGGCACCTCGGCGATCACCTCCTCCCCGGTCGTATGCAGCGAATAGTTGGCCTTGTCGCGCAGGCGGGAGCGGATGCCGAAGCCGTAGAAGGAAGGCTTGCCGGTGACCCAGTGCTTGGCCTCCACGCTGAAACGCACGCCGGAGCCCAGGAACTGCGGCGTGTAGTAGTAGGTCATCAGTTCCCGCTCGACCCGCTCGGAGCGGGAGGCGCGCAGGATGAAGAAGCGCTTGTCGTCGGGGAAGATGTACTGGCGGTAGGTGAGCGTGGTGCGCAGGTTCCGGTTGTAGTTGACCGACGGGACCAGTACCGACCTGATCTCCCGGGTTCTCCTGTTGCGGACCGCTATCACCGGCATGAAGCCGAAGCTCGGGCCGAGGTCCTTGCTGGAATCCACCACCGGGAACGGGATCAGCGGGCCGTAGGCCGTGTCGAAGGTTATGGCTTTGAGCACCTTCGCCAGCAGGCCTTCCTTCGGGACAGGCCGGTCCACCGTCTTGAGCACGTCCTCCTTGGTGCGGGGCTCGGGCTTGACGATCTCTTCCTTGGCCTTGGGCGTGGGCCTGGCCGGGCGCCGCTTCTTAAGCGGCGTCTGGGCGGCGGCCGGCGCGGCGAGCAGCAGGGCCAGGAGGAGGGCGAGCGGCCGGCGGGTCATGGTCTTACTTGAGGTAGCCGAGGGATTTCACGATCGGCATCTTCCTGCCGTAGCCGAAGGACTTCTCGGTGACCTTCAGGCCGATCGGCAGCTGCTTGCGCTTGTACTCGTTGGCCTCGACGCGGCGCAGGATGGAGAGCACCAGCTCCCGCGGGAAGCCGCGGCGGGCGATCTCGGCCGGGGTGCGGTTCTCCTCCATGTGGAGGCGGATTATCTCGTCGAGCTCGGCGTAGGGCGGCAGGTCGTCCTGGTCCTTCTGGCCGGGCTTGAGCTCGGCGGTGGGCGGGCGGCGGATGACCGCGGCCGGGATGACCGCGCGCTCCCGGTTGAAATGGGCGGCGAGGCGGTAGACCTCGGTCTTGAAGAGGTCCGCGATCGGCGCCATCGCGCCTGCCGTGTCGCCGTAGAGCGTGCAGTAGCCGACGGCGATCTCGGATTTGTTGCCGGTGGCCAGCGCCAGCCAGCCGTTGGAGTTGGCCAGCGCCATCAGGATGGTGCCGCGCGCGCGCGACTGCAGGTTCTGCATCGTCAGGCTGACCCCGCCGCGCGGGTCCCCGGCGGCCAGCTCCTTCAGGAAGGCGCGGTAGACGCCCTTTATCGGCACGGTCCGGGTGCTTATGCCGAGGTTCGCGGCGGTGCGCAGCGCGTCGGCGACGCTGCGGCGGGAGGTGTACTCGGAGGGCATCAGCACGCCGGTGACGTTGCCGGGGCCCAGCGCGTCGGCGGCGAGCGCGGCCACCACGGCGGAGTCTATGCCCCCGCTCAGGCCGAGCACGGCCTTAGAGAAGCCCATCTTGCGGAAATAGTCGCGGATGCCCAGCGTCAGCGCGGCGCGGACCTCGCCGGTCTCGTCGTGCGGGGCCGCGGGGGCCGGGCGCGCCGGGGCGGCCGTATCCACGAGCAGCAGGTCCTCGGCGAAGGCCGCGGCGCGGGCCGCCACCCTGCCGGAGGGCGCCAGCGCGAAGCTGTCGCCGTCGAAGATCAGCTCGTCGTTGGCGCCGGCCTGGTTGGCGTAAACGATATTCGCCTTCATCCTCCTCGCGATGGCGGAGAGGATGGCGCGGCGCTTCTCGCCCTTGCCGCGGTAGAACGGCGAGGCCGAGATGTTCACCACGATGGACGCCTTGGCGCGGGCCAGCGTGCGGACCGGGTTGTTGCGGTAGAGCAGGCGGCTCGGCAGCAGCGCGGTCCCGGCCCAGACGTCCTCGCAGACGGTCAGCCCTATCGTCTCGCCGCGGAACCTGAACGGCAGGTTCTCCGCCGCCGGCTCGAAGTAGCGGGCCTCGTCGAAGATGTCGTAGGTGGGCAGCAGCGACTTCGCGCGGCGCGCGGTTATCTTCCCCCCGTCGAGCAGGGCGACGCAGTTGTGCAGCGGCTTGCCTTTGCCGGCCGGGTTGCGGTCCACGTAGCCCACGGCCAGCGCGGTCTTCAGTCTGAGCGCGGCCAGCTTTTTCAGCGCGCGCAGGTTGTCGTCTATGAAATCCTTCTTCTCCAGCAGGTCCAGCGGCGGGTAGCCGGTCAGCGCCAGCTCGGGGAAGACCGTCAGCTCGGCCCCCAGGCCCTGCGCGCGGCGCGCGAAATCCTCTATCCTGGCGGCGTTGGCCGCTATGTCGCCGACCCTGGGGTTTATCTGCGCTATGGCTATTTTCATGGTCCTTGGGGTTAGTATAGAAAATATGGCCCCGCCGTGTAAAAAAGCGCGGCCGGGGTTGAAACTTCCCCGCCCGTTATGATAATATAATGATGTCGCACACGACGCTTCGGTTGAAATCCTGCCCCCGGAGGGCGGGAAAAGAAACGGAACGTACATAAAACACGGAGGATAGACATAACATGTTGAACGTATCGATGAAGAGCATGCTCGAGGCCGGCGTACATTTCGGCCATCAGACCTACAGGTGGAACCCCAAGATGGCCCGCTACATCTTCGGCGAGCGCAACGGCATCCACATCCTGGACCTGCAGAAGACCGTCAAGGAGATCAAGAAGGCCTATACCTTCGTGAAGGATTCCGCCAAGGCCGGCAAGACGTTCCTGTTCGTCGGCACCAAGAAGCAGGCCAAGGAGATCATCCGCGAAGAGGCGCTGCGCGCCGACGTTTTCTGCGTGCACGAGAAGTGGCTCGGCGGCACGCTGACCAACTTCGAGACCCTGCGCAAGTCCCTGAAGCGCCTCGAGGAGCTCGAGAAGTACGAGAACGACGGCCTGTTCAAGGTCATGTCGAAGAAAGAGGTGTCCCGCCTCTCCAAGGAGAAGGCCCGCCTCGTCAAGCTGCTGAGCGGCATCCGCAACATGCGCGCGCTGCCCGACATCATGTTCATCGTCGATCCGATCGAGGAGACCAACGCGCTGCGCGAGGCCCACAGGCTCAAGATCCCCGTGGTCGGCGTCTGCGACACCAACTGCGACCCGGACCAGCTCGACTGGCCGATCCCCGGCAACGACGACGCCGCCCGCTCGATCCGCCTGTTCTGCGCGACGATGGCCGACGCCGTGATCGACGGCCGCGCCGAGGCCGAGGCCGAGAAGGCCGCCGCCCACCAGCAGGCCCAGGAGGCCGCCGCGGTCGAGGCCGGCGAGGCCCAGCCCGAGGCCGGCCAGGAGTACGCTCCCGAGCAGCAGGAAGCCCCCGCCGCCGAAGAACCCGTCAGGACCGAGGAGTAAGTTTTGAACTGACCACGGGGGCGCCGGCGCAGAGCCGCGCCCCCGTTTTTCGACCCACTTAAGGAGAACCACGAATCATGGCTATCACCAGCGAACAGGTAATGTCACTCAGGAGCCAGACCGGCGCGGGCATCATGGACTGCAAAGGCGCCCTGAACGAGGCCGGCGGCGACATCGCCAAGGCCGTCGAGATCCTGCGCAAGAAGGGCCTGGCCGGCCTCGCCAAGCGCGCCGGCCGCGAGATGAAGGAAGGCGTCGTAGTGGCGAAGAGCTCCGGCTCCGCCTACTCGCTGCTCGAGATCAACTGCGAGACCGACTTCGTCGCGAAGAACCCGGACGTCACAGGCTTCGCGGACCAGCTGGCGCAGGAGATGCTGACCGACGGGGCGCTGGCCAACCCGGCCGAGAGCGACAAGGCCAAGGAGCGCCTGCAGGCCCTCGCGATGAAGACCGGCGAGAACATGGCGATACGCCGCGGCGTGGTCTACTCCGCCGGCGCCGGTTCCGCCGTGAACTACTACGTCCATTCCGACAACCGCAAGGGCGCCATCGTCGAGATCGGTTTCGACGGCGATCTCGCCAAGGCCCGCCCCGAGCTCGAGGCGCTGGCCAAGGAGCTCTCGATGCAGGCCGTCGCGATGAACCCCCGCTACCTGCGCCGCGAGGACGTCCCCGCCGATATCGTCGCCAAGGAACGCGAGATCTACCGCGCCAAGATGGAGGCGGACGAGGCCGACGCCAAGGCCCGTATGGAAGCGGCCGGCAAGCCCTACAAGGCCAAGCCCGCCGAGGCCGTCGAGAAGATGCTCGAGGGCCGCGTCGGCAAATACTTCCAGGAGTCCTGCCTGATCGAGCAGGCCACGATCCGCGACTCCAAGAAGACGGTCGCGCAGCTCGTCAAGGAGCTGGGCGCGAAGCTGGGCGGCAGCGTCGCCGTCAAACGCTTCCACTGCTACATCGTCGGCGTCGAATAAGCCGGCAGTCCGCCGCCGGGGGCTCTCCCCCCGGCGGCGTCCTTCTTCCGCTGGAGGTCTATGTACAAACGCGTACTTCTTAAGCTTTCGGGCGAAGCCCTCGGTTCCCCCGGCGACGGCCGGTCCATAAGCCCCTCCTCCCTCAACTATATCGCCAAAGAGATCGCCAAGGGCCTGCGCAAGGGCACGCGCCTGGCCATCGTCATCGGCGGCGGCAACATCTGGCGCGGCGCCCGGGACGGCCACGGCATCGACCGCGTGACCTCCGACAACATGGGCATGCTCGCGACGGTCATCAACGCGATGGCGCTGCAGAACGCGCTCGAGCACGAGGGCGTCTCCACGCGCGTGCAGACCGCCATCGAGATCAGCCGCGTGGCCGAGCCGTTCATCCGCCGCCGCGCGATGCGCCATATGGAGAAGGACCGCGTGGTCATCTTCGCCGGCGGCACCGGCAACCCCTATTTCACCACCGATACCGCCGCCGCCCTGCGCGCGGCCGAGATCGGCGCCGACGTCATCTTCAAGGCCACGCAGGTCGACGGCGTCTATACCGGCGACCCGAAGAAGGACCCGAAAGCCAGGCTGATCAAGGACATCACCTACATGACCGCGCTGAACAAGGGCCTCAAGTTCATGGACGCCAGCGCGCTGACGCTCTGCATGGAGAACCACATCCCGATCCTGGTCTTCAATCTGCACACCGCGGGCAACATCCGCAAGGCGCTCGCCGGCGAGAAGGTCGGCACGCTGATAAGGCAGGGCTGATGGACGGGAAGATCGCCGCCGCCATCAAGAGGCACCAGGCCGCCGCCGCGGCGCTGGCCGCGGACCCGTCCGCGATAAAGGAGATAGCCGGCGCGCTCGCTCGCGTGGCCAGGGCCGGCGGCAAAGTCCTCGTCTGCGGCAACGGCGGCTCCGCCTCCGACAGCCTGCACATCGCCGGCGAGCTGGTCGGCCGCTTCAAGAAGGAGCGCCGCGCCGTCGCGGCCGTGGCGCTGGCCGCGGACCCCGCGGTGCTGACGTGCCTCGGCAACGATTACGGCTTCGACCGCGTCTTCGAGCGGCAGGTGGAGGCGCTCGGGCGCCCCGGCGACGCGCTGATAGCCATCTCCACTTCCGGCTCCAGCCCCAACGTGCTGCAGGCCGCGATCAAGGCCCGCGAGCTCGGCCTGACCGTGATCGGCTTTTTGGGCGCCAACGGCGGCGCCGTCCTTAAGCACTGCCACCACGCCTTCCTGGCCCCGGAGACCGATACGCCGCGCGTCCAGGAGATGCATATCCTGGCGGCCCACATCGTCTGCGAGCTGGTGGAGGACGCGGTAGCCGCGCCCTGAAAACGCCTTTTTCCCGTCCCTATAAAATAATATAATTACCTTTGCGCCGCAGGCCGTCCGGCCAGGCGCACAGGAGGGCGTTCTTTATGGCAGGAATTTCTATCCAGGACGTGATAGCCGAGGCGGAGATGGAGATGCAGGAGAAGGTGGACAAGTTCCGCCGCGAGCTGACCTCGCTGCGCACCGGCCGCGCCAACCCGCAGCTGCTCGACGGGGTCTACGTGGAGTACTACGGCTCCCGCGTGCCGCTCAAGCAGGTGGCCGCGGTCTCCATCCCGGAGGCCCGCACCCTCGAGGTCAGGCCGTGGGACGCCGGCGCCGCCGACGCGGTGGAGGCCGAGCTGCGCAAGATCGACTTCGGCTCCTCCCCCTCACGCAACGGCAACGTCATCCGCATCAACCTGCCGCCGATGACCGAGGACCAGCGCAAGAAGATGGTCAAGGTCGTGCACGGCATGGGCGAGGATTCCCGCGTGCAGGTGCGCAGCCTGCGCCGCGACGCGCTCGAGAAGATCAAGAAGGCCCAGAAGGGCGGCGAGATCTCCGAGGACGACCTGGCCCGCCACGAGGAGGCCGTGCAGAAGCTGACCGACTCCTGCGTGAAGACGATAGACGAGATAGTGGCCGCCAAGGAGAAGGAGCTGCTGACCGTCTGATGTCCCGCTCCCCGGAATCCCCCCGCCTCCCCGCCCACGTGGCCGTCATCATGGACGGCAACCGGCGCTGGGCCAGGCGGCGGGGCCTGCCCGCCGTCGCCGGCCACAAGGCCGGAGTGGACTCGGTCCACGCGGTCGTCAAGGCCGCCAGCGACGCCGGCGTGAAGTTCCTCACGATCTACGCTTTCTCCACCGAGAACTGGCGCCGCTCTAAGCTGGAGGTCTCGGCGCTGATGTTCCTGCTGGAGCGCACCATCGCGGCCTACGCCGACGAGCTGGACCGCGAGAACGTGCGGCTGGTCTTCAGCGGGCGCCTGGAGCAGCTGCCCGCCAAGGCCCGCGCGGTGATGCGCAAGGCCGAGGACCGGCTGCGCGGCAAGACCGGCCTGACGCTCAACATAGCGCTGAACTACGGCGGCCGCCAGGAGATCGTGGACGCCGTCAACCGGGCGCTGGCCGCGGGGGCAGCCAGCGTCGACGAGGACTCGTTCTCTAAACTGCTCTACTCCCCCTCGCTGCCCGACCCGGACCTGATCATCCGCACCTCCGGCGAGCTGCGCCTCTCCAATTTCCTGCTCTGGCAGGCCGCCTACGCCGAGTTCTACGTCACGGACACGCTGTGGCCGGATTTCCGCGAGAAAGAGTTCATGGCCGCGCTGAGGGATTACCAGCAGCGCGACAGAAGGAAAGGAACGTAAACATGCTTCTACCCAGGGTTCTGACCGCTTTGTTCGGCATACCGGTGGTCCTGCTGCTGATCCGCGCGGGAGGGCCGGCCTACGCGGTCTTCGTGTTCACGATCATCGCGGTCTCGCTCTACGAGTACGCCACGCTGATGAAGCTGGGCGGCAAGCCGGTGCAGGCGCCCATGCTCTACCTGTTCGGGCTGCTGCTGCCGGCGGCGCTCTACTTCGACCACTACTCGGCGGCGCAGGCCGGCGGCGACAATTTCACCGGCTTCTTCATCGCGCTGACGGTCATCGGCGTGATGTCCTACGAACTGTTCTCCCAGAAGAAGTACCTCGAGCGGATAGGCCTGACGCTGCTGGGCATCTTCATGGTCTCCTGGTGCCTGTTCCACCTGGTGGCGATCCGCGGCCTCAAGCCCGGCGGCTTCGCGCTGACGCTGATGCTGATCGTGACGGTCTGGGTCATGGACACCGCCGCCTATTTCATGGGGCGCTCCTTCGGCCGCAGGCAGCTCTCCACCATCAGCCCCAAGAAGACCTGGGAGGGCGCGGCCGCCGGCTTCATCGCCGCGATCCTGACCGCCTGGGGCATGAGCCGCCTCTCCGGCGGCGAGTTCTCCCCGCTCTTTGCGGCCGGCGTCGGGGTCGTTATAGGCGTGTTCGGGCAGGTCTCCGACATCGCCGAGTCCATGATCAAGCGGGCCGTCGGGGCCAAGGACTCCTCCAACCTCCTGCCGGGCCACGGCGGCATCCTGGACCGCTTCGACTCCTATATCTTCCTGGCGCCGGTGGTCTACTACTACGCGGTGCTGGTCCGCTAGGGGCGCGATGAAGAACGTCGTCATCCTGGGATCCACCGGCTCCATCGGCGTGAACGCCGTGAAGTCCGTCAAGAAGCTCGGCAAGGGCTGGCGGGCGCTCGGCCTGGCGGCCAATTCTAATCTCAAGGCGCTGGCGGCCCAGGTCCGCGAGGTCAGGCCGGCCTACGTCACGGTCTTCGACTACGAGGCGTGGAAGGAGTTCAAGGCCTCCGCCCCGCGCGGCGTGAAGGTCCTGCCTCCCGGCGTGGAAGGCCTCGCCGAGCTGGCCTCGCTGAAAGAGGCCGACGTCGTCCTCAATTCCGTCACCGGCGCGGTCGGCTTCGCGCCGCTGCTGGCCGCGATCCGCGCCTCCAAGCACATCGCGCTCGCCAACAAGGAGCCGATGGTGATGGCCGGCGCGCTGCTGATGAAGGAGGCCGAGCGCTGGCAGGCCCGGATAATCCCCGTAGATTCCGAACCTTCCGCCATCTTCCAGTGCCTGGCCGGAGTCCGGCCCGGCGGCTACGACGCCGCCGTCCGGCGCGTCTTCCTGACCGCCTCCGGCGGCCCGTTCTACAAGGCCAAAGGCTCCCTCGCCGGGGTGACCCCGGCGCAGGCTCTCAAGCACCCGCGTTGGAGCATGGGCCCCAAGATCACGGTGGATTCCTCGACGCTGATGAACAAGGGCCTGGAGGCCATCGAGATCCAGAACCTGTTCTCGCTGCCGATCTCCAAGGTGGAGGTCCTGGTCCACCCGCAGTCGGTGGTGCATTCCGGGGTGGAGTTCAAGGACGGCTCGGTGCTGACGCAGATGTCCTGGCCGGACATGAAGCTGCCGATCCAGTACGCGCTGACCTGGCCCGACCGGGCCCCGTCGCTGGCGGAGCCGCTGGACTTCTTCCGCCTGGCGCGCCTCGATTTCGCCAGGCCGGACTTCCGCCGGTTCCCCTGCCTGGCGCTGGCCTTCGAGGCCGCGCGCCGCGGCGGCATCCACCCGGCGGTGCTGAACGCCGCCAACGAGGTCGCCGTGGAGAGGTTCCTGGCCGGCCGGCTGCGCTTCACCGCGATCGCCGAGGTCGTGGAGCGCGCGCTGGCCGCCTGCCGCGGCGGTTCCGCCAGACTGACCCTGGGCGCGGCCGTGGAGGCCGACGAATGGGCCCGCCGCAAGGCCGGCGAGATAGCCGATAACGCCGCAAAGAGGTAAAGATGCTCCTGTCCATAATCGCAGTGCTTTTCACGTTCGGGTTAGTGATCTTCCTGCACGAGTTCGGCCACTTCGTGGTCTGCAAGCTCTCCGGCATCAAGGTGGAGGCCTTCTCGTTCGGCTTCGGTCCCGAGCTCTGGGGCCGCACCTCCGGCCCCACCCGCTACTCGCTGCGCGCGGTGCCGCTCGGCGGCTACGTGAAGCCCGCCGGCGAGAACATCGACGAGGTCTCCGGCGCCCCCGACGAGTACTTCTCCAAGCCCTGGTACACGCGCCTCGCCGTGGTCTTCGCCGGGCCGGTCATGAACTACGTGCTCGCTTTCGTCCTCTTCGCCGGGGTCATCCTGATCGTCGGCGAGCCGGTCCCCTCCACCGAGCCGGTCATCGGCGACATCGCGCAGGGTTACCCCGCCGCCGCGGCCGGCCTCAAGCCCGGCGACCGGGTGCTCAAGATCGACGGGACGCCGGTCGCCGACTGGGCCGACATGGCCGCGCGCATCCACGGCAAGTTCCGCAAGCCGGTCTCGGTGACCTATTCGCGGGCCGGGGCCGAGGCCACCGTCAGCCTCACCACGAGGGAGGCCCCGGAGGGCCTGCAGCGCGGCGTCATCGGCATCTCTCCCGGCGTGGCCTACGCGCGCGTCCCGCTGCTCAAGGGCGTGGCCATGGGCGCCCACCAGTGCTGGTACTGGACCGCCTTCACCGTCAAGACGCTGGCCTCCAACATCTACAAGCACGAGAAGCCGGACCTGGCCGGCCCCATCGGCATCGTCAACATCGTCAGCAAGGCCGCCCATACCGGCGCGCCCGACTTCTTCTTCCTGATCGGCCTGATCTCGGTGGCGGTGGGCTTCTTCAACCTGCTGCCGCTGCCGCTGCTCGACGGCGGCTGGATCGTGCTGTTCCTCTTCGAGGGCGTCTCCCGCCGCAAGGTCAGCTCCGAGGTGATGAAGTACGTCAACGGCGCCGGCATCGCGCTGCTGCTGTCCATCTTCCTGTTCGCCACCTACAGCGACATCATGCGCCTCAAGACCGCGCACGACGCCAAGAAGGCCGCCGCGGCCTCCCGGACGCAGGAGCAGAAGTAGCATGGCCTGTTCCTGCCATTCCAAGCCGCGCGCGGTCCGCAAGGTCCGCGTCGGCCGCTTCACGATAGGCGGCGACAGCCCGGTCTCGGTGCAGAGCATGTGCAACACCGACACCCGGGACCTGAAGGCCACGGTCGACCAGATCCGCCGGCTGGAGGACGCGGGCTGCGAGATCATCCGCGTCGCCGTCCCGGACATGCAGGCGGCCGAGAACCTCGGCCGCATCAAGGCCGCCATCTCGATCCCGCTGGTGGCCGACATCCATTTCGACTGGCGCCTCGCCGTGGAAGCGGTGCGGCAGGGCGTGGATAAAGTGCGCATCAACCCCGGCAATATCGGCGAAAAGGACAAGGTCAGGGAGGTCGTGAAGGCCTGCAAATCCGCCGGCGTCCCGGTCCGGATCGGGGTCAACGCCGGGTCCCTGAAGGCCCTGAAGGAGACCCCTTCCCCCCGCTGGACCCCCTACGAATGGGCCAGGCGGATGGTCAAGGAGGCCCTCGACGAGGCCCGGACGCTCGAGCGCCTGGACTTCCGCGACATCGTCGTCTCGCTGAAGGCGGACGACATCGAGCGCACCGTCCTCGCCAACACGCTTTTCGCCTCCAAGTCCGATATCCCGCTGCACCTCGGCGTGACCGAGGCCGGCAGCTTCCTCGCCGGCACCGTCAAGTCCTCCATCGGCATCGGCCTGCTGCTCTCGCAGGGCATCGGCGACACCGTGCGCGTCTCGCTGACCGAGGACCCGGTGATGCAGGTGCGGGCCGCCTACGAGATCCTGAAGTCCCTCGGCCTGCGGCATTACGGGCCCGACCTGATCTCGTGCCCGACCTGCGGCCGCTGCCAGGTCAACGTCGGGAAGGTGGTCAGGGAGCTCGAGGACAGGATCTATTCCGACCGCGACCTGCTCAAGCGCTCGGAGGGCATGAAGATCGCCGTGATGGGCTGCGTGGTCAACGGGCCGGGCGAGGCCCGCTCCGCCGACTTCGGCGTCGCCGGCGGCAAGGGCCGCGGCATCTGGATCGAGAAAGGCAAGCAGATAAAGGTGGTCAAGGAATCCGAGTGGGTCAACGAAGTGATCCGCAAGATACGCAGCTCCAAGTGAGCCGCTCCCCAAGGAAGCCCCGTACATTATGAACAAACCCGCCAACCAGCAGAAGAACGACGCCGCGGCCATCACGCCCCGCGCCAAGGACTACTCGCAGTGGTACCTGGACGTGATAAAGCAGGGCACGCTCGCCGAGCATAGCCCGGTGCGCGGCTGCATGGTCATACGGCCTCACGGCTACGCCATCTGGGAGAAGATGCAGCGCGAGCTGGACGACCGCTTCAAGGAGACCGGGCACGAGAACGCCTATTTCCCGCTGTTCATCCCGCTGTCCTTCCTGACCAAGGAAGAGAAGCACGCCACCGGCTTCGCCAAGGAATGCGCCGTCATCACCCACCACCGCCTTAAGTCGGTCAACGGCGAGGTGGTGCCGGACCCGGAGTCCAAGCTCGAGGAGCCGCTCGTCGTGCGCCCCACCAGCGAGACCATAATCTGGGCGCAGTACAAGAACTGGATCCAGAGCTACCGCGACCTGCCGCTGCTGATCAACCAGTGGGCCAACGTCGTGCGCTGGGAGATGCGCACGCGGCTGTTCCTGCGCACCGCCGAGTTCCTCTGGCAGGAGGGCCACACCGCCCACGCCACCGAGAAGGAGGCCCTGGAGGAGGTCTGGCGCATGCTCGACGTCTACGCCGACTTCGCCGAGAACGTCATGGCCGTGCCGGTCATAAAGGGCCGCAAGACCGAGGGCGAGCGCTTCGCCGGAGCGATAGAGACCCTTTCGATAGAGGGCATGATGCAGGACGGCAAGGCCCTGCAGATGGGCACCAGCCACTACCTCGGCCAGAACTTCTCCAAGGGCGCCGACGTGAAGTTCCAGAACAAGGACGGCCAGCTGGAATACGTCTACGCCACCAGCTGGGGCGTCAGCACCCGCCTGATAGGCGCGCTGATCATGACCCACTCCGACGACGCCGGCCTGATCCTGCCGCCGAAGCTCGCGCCGGTGCAGGTGGTGATAGTCCCGATCTACAAGAACGACGAAGAGCGCGCCAGGACCTCGGAAGAGGCTAAGAAGGTAGCCGCGGAGCTCAAGGCCAAGGGCGTGGCGGTGAAGATCGACGACCGCGACGGCATAATGCCCGGCGCCAAGTACTACGAGTGGGAGGGCAAGGGCGTGCCGCTGCGCGTCGAGATAGGCCCGAAGGACCTCGAGAAGGGCTCGCTGTGCATAGCGCGCCGCTTCGTGGCCGAGATCCCCGGGGAGGCCCCCGAGGCCCAGCGCAAGCGCCGCAAGGCCTTCCTGCCCCGCGCCGAAGCGATAGCCTCCATCGTTCCCACGCTCGAGACCATGCAGAAGGAGCTGCTCGAGCGCGCCCGGAACCTGCGCGCCTCCCGCACCCGCGTGATAGACGACCTCGCCTCCTACGAGAAGTTCTTCAAGGAGGAGGGCGGCGGCTTCGCCTGGGTGCACTGGGCCGGCGGCACGGCCGAGGAGGACGAGATGGCCAAGCGCTTCGAGACCAGCGTGCGCAACATCCCGTTCGAGGACCAGATCCCCCCGGAGGCCCGCGGCGAGGGCAAGTGCATCCTCACCGGCAAGCCTTCCAAGCAGCGCGTGCTGATGTCCAGGTCGTACTGACGGACGGACAGGAGCCGCCGACGGCCGCCCGGGAGACCCCCGGGCGGCCTTTATTTACCCCCGTGCATTTGTTAGAATTTTTAATATAGATATCAAAGCAGCATTTACGGAGGCTACCCGCATGAGACCCGATGATTTCATCAAGTTCCTGGACAAGGCC
>JAJZRA010000041.1 GCA_021847485.1 bacterium | reverse complement strand
CTGGCCCAGGCCGTCAAAAGCGTGAAGCCGCGCGTCCCGGCCAAGGCCGCCCCGTGGGTGGTCTCCGGGACCGAGGCGCTGTTCTACGACGAGATCGAGCCGCCGGTGATGGTGGGCGAGCGCAACAACTCCATAGGGTCCAAGAAGTTCCGCGACATGGTGGCCGCCGGGGACTGGGACGGCGCCGTAGCGCTGGCCAAGGCCCAGGCCGCGGCCGGGGCCCACGTGCTGGACCTCTGCCTCGCCAACCCCGAGCGGGACGAGCTGGCCGACGTGAAGACGCTGGCTCCCAAGCTGGTCCGCGCGGTGCGCCTGCCGCTGATGACCGACACTACCGACACCGCGGTCATGGAGGAGGTCCTGAAGACCTCCCCCGGCAAGGCCCTGCTGAACTCGGTCAACTTCGAGTTCGGCCACGACAAGCCGCGCGCCGCGGCCGAGCTGGCCAGGACCTACGGCGCCAAGCTGGTCTTCGGCTGCATCGACGAGGACAAGGCGCACGGCCTGCCGCTCGACGCGGAGCGCAAGGTGGCCATAGCCCGCCGCGCCTACGCCTTCCTGACCGTTGAGTGCGGGCTGCGCCCCGGGGACATCGTCTTCGACACGCTGGTCTTCCCCGTGGCCGTCGGCGGCGAGCACGCCGGGACCGCGCACGAGACCATCAAGGCGATCGCGGCCATAAAGAAGGAATTCCCGGCGGTGAAGACGATACTCGGCGTCAGCAACGTCTCCTTCGGGCTGCCGCCGGCCAGCCGCGAGGTGCTGAACTCCGTCTTCCTGCACCACGCGGTGAAGGCCGGGCTGGACCTGGCCATCGTTAATATCGAGAAGCTGCGCCGCTACGCGTCGATCCCCGCCGACGAGCTGGAGCTGGCCGAGGACCTGGTCTTCGCGCGCCGCCCGGACGCGGCCCAGCGCTTCGCGGCCAAGTACCGCGACGCCAAGAAGGGCCCCGCCGCGCCGGCCGCCGCCGGCGCCCCCGCGGAGGAGAGGCTGCGCCTCGCGGTGCTCAACGGCGCCCGCGCCGGCATAGAGGAGGCCGTCGCCGAGCTGCTGACCCGGACCTCCCCGCTCGACGTGATCAACGGGCCGGTGATGAAGGCCATGGCCGAGGTCGGCCGCCAGTTCGCCGCCGGCGACCTGATAGTCACCGAGGTCCTGCAGAGCGCCGAGGCCGCGAGGGCCGCCGTCACCGCGCTGGAGCCGGCGCTGAAGGCCAACAAGGCGCCGAAGCGCGGCCGCCTGCTGCTCGCCACCGTCAAGGGCGACGTGCACGACATCGGCAAGAACCTCGTCGGGATAATCTTCGAGAGCAACGGTTTCGAGGTGGAGGACCTGGGCGTGAAGGTGGCGCCCGAGGACATCGCCGCCGCGGCGGCGAAGAGCCGCCCCGACCTGATAGGCCTGTCCGGCCTGCTGGTGCGCTCCTGCGAGCAGATGACCGTGACCGCGCGCGAGCTGGCCAAGGCCGGCGTGAAGGCCACGCTGCTGGTGGGCGGCGCGGCGCTGACCGAGAAGTTCACCCGCGACAGCATCGCCCCGGCCTACGGCGGCACCGTGTTCTACGCGAAGGACGCCATGGAAGGCCTCAACTACGTGCTCGGCGGAGGCGCCGCCGGGAAATGAAGGGTTTCTACCCGGACGACATCCCGGTCCCCGCGGACCTGGCGCGCCATTACGCCGAGGCCCCGCTGGCGGAGCTGTTCGCCAACCTGGACGAGGGGCTGTTCAATCTCCGTTTCCTGAAGCTCAAGAAAGGGCAGGAGGACAGGCACCGTGAGGCCGTCGCCCAGGTCGCCGCGCTGAAAAAAGAGGTCCTGGCCGCGGGGCTGATAAAGGCGCGCGGCGTTTACAGGTTCTTCCGCGCCGGTTCGGCCGGGGACAGCGTGGGACTTTACGGCGCTTCCGGCGAGAAGCTGGCCGGCTTCGCCTTCCCGCGCCAGGCCGAAGGCCCCCGGCTGTGCCTGGCGGATTTCGTCGCGCCGGCCGAGGGGGGCGTCCGGGACTACGCGGCGCTGCTGGCCGTCACCTGCGGGGCCGGCGTGGCGGACCTGGCTAAGAGGGAGCGCGAGTCTGGCAGCTACGTGCGCTCCTATCTGCTGGAGGCCCTGGCGCTGATGCTGGCCGAGGCTTTCGCCGACGTGCTGCATTACCGGATCAGGAAGGCCTGGGGCATCGCCGAGCCGGACCCGGCCGTGCCGCTGCTCAGGAGCAAATATCGCGGCAAGCGCTATTCCTTCGGCTACCCGGTCGCCCCGGACCTCGCCAACCAGGGGCCGCTGTTCGACCTGCTCCGGCCGGAGGCCGACGCCGGCATAAAGCTGACCGACGGCTTCATGATGGAGCCGGAAGCCTCCGTCTCCGCCATAGTCCTCCACAACCCCAAAGCCGTCTACTTCGCGGTATAAATAGGGACAGACACCTATTTTCTACCGGGAAGATGGCCGGCAAAAACAGGTGTCTGTCCCTATTTTCCGGATAGGACTTTTTTGGGTCTTGACAGTGGGGATAGGCCTGCTATACTATGGATGTGCCCGCGGCCCCTCTTAGTGGGTTTCTCGCGGGCACTTTCTTTTGGACGTGAAAAAGGCCCGGCCTCCGTGAGACCGGGCCTTTTTTTGTTCCCTCGCTTATATCTTGCCTTTCTGCTCCAGGGCCTTCTTGAGGGTCTCGCCGAGCGAGCCCATCTCCGGGGAGGAGACGTCCTCCTGGCCGCGGTACTTGGCCATGGTCTCGGCGTGCTCGTCCTCGGCGCGGCTGATGTCGCCGGGCACGAGGGAGATCTTGCGCGCGAGCATGTCCACGGACTCGATCTTGACCTCGATCTCCTGGCCGACCTTCAGCACTTCCTCGGGGTGGCCGATGCGGCGCTCGCCGTTGCCGAGGCGCGACACGTGCACCAGGCCGTCCACGCCCTCGCCCAGCGTCACGAAGGCGCCGAACGGGGCCAGGCGCGAGACCTTGCCCTTGTGGTAGGAACCGACGGGCCAGTTGATGGCGGCGTCGTCCCACGGGTTGGGCAGCACGTCCTTGAGGCTCAGCGAGATGCGCTCGCTCTGCCAGTCGAGGCGCTTGATCATGACTTCGACCTGCTGGCCGACGGAGAGCAGGTCGGAGACCTTCTCGGTGCGGCCCCAGGCCATCTCGGAGACGGGCAGCAGCCCCTCGATGCCGCCGATGTCTATGAAAGCGCCGAACTTCTGCAGCGAGGTGACGGTGCCCTTCACGCGGTCGCCCTCGTGCAGGGTCTCCTTGAGGGCCTCGGCGCGCTGGCGGCGCTCGGCCTCGACGATGCTCCTGCGGGACAGCACGACGTTGCGGCCGCCGAACTCGATGATCTCGAACCAGAGGGACTTGCCGACGTAGACGCTCTTGTCCTCGTCGCGGCGGGTGCCCATCTGCGAGAACGGGCAGAAGGCGCGGACGCCGCCGACGTTGACCTCGAAGCCGCCCTTGATCTCGCGGGCGACGGTGCCTTCCACGGGGATATGGTTCGTGAAGGCGTCCTCGAGCTGGGCGCGGGCCGCGGGGCCGGAGCCGATGCGCGTGGTGAAGCGCATCTCGCCCTCTTCGGAGCGGAGGAACCAAGCGCGCACCACGTCGCCTTCGTTGGCTATCAGGTTGCCGTCGGCGTCCTTCAGTTCGTTTATATCGATGTAGCCTTCGCCTTTGCCGCCGACCTCGATCAGGACCCAGTCCTTGGTGATCTTGACTATCGGGGCCTCCACCTTGTGGCCGGGCTCCATTCTGGAAGGTTTCTTATAGCTCTGCTCGAACATCTCGGCAAAATTCTCTTCATGTTCGGTGCTGTGCTGTTCGTTGGTGTGCATGCTTTCCTCGTTACGGCAGGGGATTAGTAGGGGGAACTACCGGTTATATTATAACTTTACCGGGGCCCCTTCGGCAAATTTTGCATTGACACTTCCCGGAACGAAATGATAAATCCTAGGTTAAGGGGGGAGTAAAGGACCAGATTCGCGCGGTTCCCCGGCGGGCCAGTCCCGGCGGCCGGCCGCGCTCTTCTCTATGCTGAACAGGCTGTTGCGCGTTTCGGCGCTGCTGCTCTGCCTCGCCGCGCCTTCGGCGGCCGAGGACGGGCGGGCCTATGCCAGGGAGCAGGAGCGTTTTCTCACGCTGCTGGGGGGCGTCCAGGACTCTCCCGACGATCCGGAACTGCGGCTGGCCCTGCTGAAGTTCGCTGCCGGCATGAAGGTGAAGCCTAAGGTCCCGGTGGAGGCGAAGAAGCAGTTCATCCGCGCCATGGCCGTGCAGATAGACGCCACCGGCACCGACGATTACGACAAGGCGGCCCGCCTCTACGCCGACGCGATAAGGATGGCGCCTTGGTGGGCGCAATGCTACTACAACCGCGCCGCGGTGCTGGACCTGGCCGGGCGCCGCGAAGAGGCCGCGCAGGACAGGATCTTCTACCGCGCGGCGTCCGGGCGGGGCTCCCAGGCTCCGGAGGCTTCCGGCGGCCGTCTTACCACCCGCAGCGGGACCGCCGATTACGGCGGCAATTGGGGCAGCGGGCTGGATTGCTGGCGCTACGAGTTCCAGATCCGCGGCGACGACCTTACGATAGTGATGCACTGCTGGGACTTCCCGCGGGCGGTTTACGGCACCGGGAAGGTGCGCGGCCACGGCTTCGAGGGCAGCTCTCCGGGGGGCATTTCGGGGACGGGCGTCGGCAACCGCAGTCCCATCCGGTTCAGGGGTTCGCTCAGCGAGGACAACGCGGTAATAGAGATCTCCAGCATTCTCGCCCCGGAGCTGGCAGAGACCGAGGCCGCGATGAGCGCGGCCAGGGAACAGGTGCGGCTTTTCGGCGCGCCGGAGTGGCAGAAGCAGACCTGGCGGCATATGGCCGCGGATTGAAGGGGCTTGACAAGTCAATAGCGTCTGCTATAATATGACTGGGCCCGCGGCCCCTCTTAGTGGGTTTCTCGCGGGCCCTTTCTTTTTGCCTCAACGATAATTCGCGGATCAGCCGGCCCCGGGCCGGCTATTTCCTGTATTCCCGTCCGGAGCGGTCTATATAGAAGGTCCTGTCCTTGAGAGCCACCTTGGCCAGGCCGCCGCGGAAGCCGGAGGCCTGCTCGTATTTGAAGGGGATGACCGTCCGGCCAGAGGCGTCTATGTAGCCCCAGCCGCCTTTGAAGTCCTTCAGGACCGGCGCGAGGCCTTCGTCGAATGCGGCGCACATGGCGTAGACGAAGGGGATGACCTGTTTCCCTTCAGAGTCTATGTAGCCGCAGCGGCCCTCGGCCTGCAGGCTCTGCGCGTGCGCCAGGCCGCCGCTGTAGGGGCCTATCGAGATGTAGGGCCGGGCCTTGAAGCCGAGGCTGCGCCTGTCGATGAAGCCGTACTTGTCGCCCAGCCGGGCGGTGGCGAAGCCGCCGCTGAACGGGAAGGCCTCCGCGTAGACCGGCGGCAGGACCTCCCTGCCGTTGATGTCGATATAGCCGTATTTGCCGTTGACCCTGGCGCGGGCCAGGCCCTCGCTGACCGGGTAGATCTCCTCGTAGACGCCGCCGCGGAACTCCCGGGAGTTCCTGAGCAGCAGGCCCCAGCGGCCGTCCTTCTTCGCCGGCGCGGCGCCCTCGCGGAAGGGCAGCAGCTCCTCGTATTCGAAGGGCACCACGGTCTTGCCGGCCCTGTCCACGCAGCCCCAGAGCCCGCGCGCCCTGACCGGCGCGCAGCCTTCCGAGAAAGAGCCGGCCGACTGGTACTTGAGCGGGATGACCGCCTTGCCGGTCCTGTCGACGAAGCCGTAGGCCCCCCCGGCGCGGACCAGGGCCAGGCCCTCGCTGAAAGGCTCGGCGAAGTCGTAGCGGGGGCGGATGAGCAGCTTGCCGGCGGAGTCGGAAAATCCCCATTTCCTGCCGGCGTTATAGGGGACCGGGTCCTGCGCGCGGGCCGTCCCGGCCAGCGCCAGCAGGGCGGCGAAAAATAGAGTCCTCATAGCCGAAATGATACAAATTTTGGGCCCGGCGGGCGCCGTGGAACAAAGTTTGTATAATGCCCTTACCATGAAAAAGAGGATCGCTGTCTACCCCGGAAGCTTCGACCCGGTCACCTTCGGCCACCTCGACATTATAGAACGCGCGTCCAAGATCTTCGACCATCTAATCGTCAGTGTCTTCGTGCACAGCGCCAAGAAGCACATGTTCCCGCTCGAGGAGCGCGTGGCCATGCTGAAGACGGCCCTGAAGGGCCGCCGGAACGTCAGCGTGGACTGCTTCGAGGGCCTGCTGGTGGACTACGTCCGCAAGAAGAAGACCGACGTCGTGATACGCGGCCTGCGCGCCATCTCCGACCTGGAGTACGAGTTCCAGATCGCCGCGGTCAACCGCACCCTCTACCGCGACATCGAGACGGTGTTCTTTATGCCGCGCGTGCGCTACTCCTACCTGTCCTCCAGCGTCGTGCGCGACATCGCCCACTTCGGCGGCGACGTCTCCAAGCTGGTGCCGGCCAACGTGGCGAAGGCCATAGCGGCCCGCCGGAAGGCCTAGGGGGCGCGGTGGGGCTGGACGGATTCTTCAGGCTGTCGGAGCGGGGTACCAATCTAAAGACCGAGCTGCTCTCGGGAACGGCGACGTTCCTGACGATGGCCTATATCATCTTCGTGAACCCGGGCATCCTGTCCGCGGCCGGCGTGCCTTTCGCCGGCGCCGTGACGGCCACGGCCGTGGGCGCGGCGCTGATGTGCGCGGTGATGGGCCTCGTGGCCAACCGGCCGCTCGCGCTCGCCAGCGGCATGGGCATCAACGCCGTGCTCACTTTCTCCGTGATAGGCTTCCAGCAGGCGCACGTGCCGTGGCAGGTGGGCATGAGCGTGATCTTCGCCGAGGGCCTCATCATCCTGTTGCTGGTGGCCACCGGCTTTCGCGAGGCCGTCATGGACGCCATCCCGCTCAACCTCAAGCGCGCCATCGGCGTCGGCATAGGCCTGTTCATCACGCTGATAGGCCTGAACGAGGGCGGCGTCATCCGCCCGGCGCCGATAACGCTGGTCTCGCTGGGCGACTTCTCCCGGGGCTACGTGCTGGTCACGCTGGCGGGGTTCTTCTCCACCGCGGTCTTCATGGCGCTCAAGGTCAAAGGCGACATCCTGTGGGGCATCCTCGTGGCGGCGGCCACGGCCTTCTTCCTCGGCGTCACCTCCGCGCCGTCGGCGTTCTTCGCGGCGCCGGACTTCTCCACCTTCTTCGCGCCGTTCCAGCGGGTGGACGGGAGCATCGCGCTGTGGCACGCGCTGGCCCCGGGCCTGCTGTTCTCCATCTTCGCCATCATGCTCACGGACTTCTTCGACACGATGGGCACCGTCGTGGCCGTGGGCGAGCAGGCCGGCTTCGTCGACAAGGACGGCACCGTGCGGGACATCAAGAAGATCCTGCTGGTGGACTCGGCCGCGGCCGTCACCGGCGGCCTCTTCGGCGCCAGCTCCATCACCACCTACGTGGAATCCGCCGCCGGCGTGGCCGAGGGCGGCCGCACGGGCCTGTCGGCCGTGGTGACCGGGGCGCTGTTCGCCTTGTGCGCTTTCTTCGCGCCGGTCATCCAGATGATAGGCGGCGGCCACCGCATCCCGCTGGCGCAGCATTACTGCCTGTTCGTGGGCAGCGGCTTCACGACGCCCGCCGACGTGATCCCGCCCGGCACCGGGGACTACTTCGTCTACCCGATAACGGCGGGGGCGCTGATCATAGTGGGTTCGCTGATGATGAAGACCGTGCGCGAGATAGCCTGGGACGACTTCGAGGAGGCGCTGCCGGCCTTCCTGACGATGATAGGCATCCCGCTGACGTACAACATCAGCTACGGCATCGGCTTCGGCTTCATCACGTACACCGGCATGAATATCGCCAGGCGCAAATTCTCGCAGATCCACCCGCTGATGTACCTGGTCAGCGCGGCTTTCCTGCTGTCGTTCATCTACGGCGGCTAGCTATTCGAACTCGGTGAGGTTGGCGCGGTACTTCAGCGGCACGTTCCGCCGCTGCAGCCGCGGGTTGGTCCTTTCCTTGATGGCCGCGGTCTTGAAGAAGTGCCGCCAGAGCGCCTGCACCTGCTCCTCTTTCCCGTCGAACTCCAGCGCCTTGGCCTGCGTGAGCGGCGCGTAGAGCAGGCGCCCCTTCAGGTAGAGGGCGGCCCGGCCGCGCCGCGCGTCGTGGATGACCCAGCTGAAAGTCCCCAGCCGCGCCCTGAAATGCCCGGTCAGGAGCGGCAGCACGTTGTGGTCCGGCTCTATCCTGGAGTAGAGCGTGCCGTCGGCCAGCTCCTTGAACCGCACGAAGCCCTTGAACATATGCGCCTCGCCGGCCACCGAGGCGGACAGCGCGTGCACGCGTTTCACGCGGGCGTCGGCCAGCATGTCGTCGGCCGCCGCGCCTTTCTCCTTTATCAGCCGCGCGTAGGCCAGCACGGCGTCCTCCGCTCCCGGCGCCTCCGACAGGAAGGCGTAGCGGGCGTGGTGCCAGCTCTCGGCCGAGCCGCGCCGCTCGAAAAGCCCCCGTACCGCGGCCGCGCGCTCCGGGTCCGCGCCGGCGGCGGCGAAGTCGCCGAACAGGCCGGGCTCGGCGGCGCCCTCGCGCGCCACGGCGCACTCCTCCCGGCCCTCCAGCGCCAGCGCCAGCGCGGTCAGGAACCCCTCGAAGGTGCCGTCGTAGGTCCAGGTCCTCATAGTTGGCCGGTCACCGTGGCCGCAAGCCCCTCCTGCACCAGCTGCCCCTCGGAGAACAGGTCCAGCTGGCCGTTGGGGTTTTCGTGCCCGAGCAGCTTCACCTTTATGGCCTCCTCGCTCTCCTTCTTTATGCCGGCGTACCTGCCGCCGGCCGTGACGAAATAGACGGCCCGCTTCATGACGACGCCGAGCTTCTTCAGGTCGTCGAGCGCCAGCGCGCCGGCGCGGCGCGCGCGCAGGATCCGCTGCGCCGAGGTGACGCCTATGCCCGGCACGCGCAGCAGCTCCTCGTAGTCGGCGTCGTTGACCTCCAGCGGGAACTTGTCGAGGTTGTTGAGCGCCCAGACCGTCTTCGGGTCGAAAGAGAGGTCCAGCTGCGGGTGCCGTTCGTCCAGCAGTTCGTCGGCGGCGAAGCCGTAGAAGCGCAGCAGCCAGTCCGCCTGGTAGAGCCGGTGCTCCCGGAGCAGCGGCGGGTTCGTCAGCGCCGGCAGCCGGTTGTCCTTCATCACCGGGACGAAGGCGGAGTAGTAAACGCGCTTCAGCGCCATCTTGCCGTAGAGCGCCTCGCTTAGTTTTATTATTTCCCGGTCGGTCTCGGGCGTGGCGCCGATGATGAGCTGCGTGCTCTGGCCGGCCGGCGCGTAGGCCGGCGAGCTCTTTATGGAGCGGCGCTCGTCCTTGTGGGCGGCTATCTTCCGCGCCAGCCGGTCCATGGGCTTCAGCACGGTCTCCTTGGTCTTGCCGGGGGCCAGCAGCCGCAGGCTCTTGTCGGTGGGCAGCTCTATGTTGACGCTGACGCGGTCCGCCCAGAGGCCGGCCTGGTCTATCAGTTCCTGGCTGGCCCCGGGGATGACCTTCATGTGCACGTAGCCGTTGAAGCGGAATTCTTTCCGCAGCTTGCGCACCGCCTCCAGGATCAGCTCCATCGTGCGGTCCGGGGAGACCGTGATGCCGGAGCTGAGGAACAGGCCCTCTATATAGTTCCTCTTGTAGAACTCGAACGTGAGGCCGGCTATCTCGTCAGGGGTCAGCGCCGCGCGCTGCGCGCCGCTGGAGCGGCGGTTGACGCAGTAGGCGCAGTCGTAGATGCAGTCGTTGGTCATCAGGACCTTCAAGAGCGAGATGCAGCGGCCGTCCGCCGTCCAGCTGTGGCAGACGCCGCTCTGGTGGGCCGCGCCGGTGCCGCGGCCGCCGCGGCTGGAGCCGCTGGAGGCGCAGGAGGCGTCGTACTTGGCGGAATCGGCCAGTATCTCCAGTTTTTTCTGAAGGTCCATAACTGAAAAAGTATAGCAGACCAACCCGACAGCGTAGTGACGGGATGGGCGGCGGCAGAAGTCCTTGGCTTAACGCCCGCGGGAAAGCCTGCGGGCTATTTTTATATTATACCCAATACCGGTCCGCCGGGGACAACATGGAAAAATACTACCTCTACGCGCTGGCCGCCAACCTCAGCTTCGCCGTGGGCGTGCAGTTCTTCACGCATTACGCCAGGCGCATCTCCAGCCTCTGGGTCAACGCCTTCAAGGGCGCGGTGGCGGCGGCCCTGTTCGCCGCTACCGTCCTGGTCCAGGGCGGCTTCCACGCCATCGCCCCGGGTTGTGCCGGGCTGTTCTTCCTGTCCGGGGCCCTGGGCCTGGGCCTCGCGGACACCTTCCTGGTCAAAGCCTTCTCGCTGATGGGCCCCGGCCGCACGATGCTGATCTTCGGCTTCCAGCCGCTCATCATAGGCGTGATCAGCTACTTCGCCTTCGGCCAGGCGGTGGACGCGCGCAAGTTCGCGGCCGTCCTGTTCTTCGTGGTCTGCCTGTTCATCTTCTCGCTGGAGTCCTTCAGGAAGCACGGGCACTGGAACGTGAAGGCCACGCTGTTCGCGCTGGGCGGCGTCACGCTGGACGCGGCCGGCGTGCTGGTGACGCGCTACGCCTTCAACAGCTCGCCGGGCATAGGCACCACCGAGGGCAACCTGTACCGGGCCCTCGGCGCGCTGGCGCTGTTCTGGGCGCTGTCGCGCGTGAAGCCGTTCCATTTCTTCGGCAAGCTCCGGACGCTCGGCCGGCGCGGCCTGTTCTGGATAACGATCGGCTCGGTGGCGGGCACCTACCTGTCGCTGATGTTCTACCTGAACGCGGTGCGTTATTCCGGGGCCCTGGCCGCCGTGTCGGGCATAGCCATCACCGGCACCATCTTCGCCTCGGCCTTCGAGTGCGCGCTGGAGCGCAAGCCTCCGTCGCGCTACCTGCTGGCCTCTTTCGCGTTCTTCCTGGGAGGCATGGCGTTCCTGTTCTGAACTATGAAAAACATCTGTCTGACGATCCTGCTGGCGGCCGCGCCGGCGCCGGCCCTGGCCGGCGGCCCGGTGAAGGCTGAAACGCTGATCCCGGCGAGCATCCCTTACGGCCATCCGGCCCAGCCGGAGCTTACGGCCGGGCTGCGCGGCAGGGTCCGGACGCTCGGCCTCAACGGCGTGAAGACGTCCTCCGGGACCGTTTCCCGCGCGCTGCTGCTGCTGCCGGAGGACCGCGGCGGCGCCGGCGTGATCAGCTTCGAGATCGAGGGCGGGACCCATGCGGGCGTCTACCAGTGCGAGGCCCTCGGCCGCGGCGTCACCTCCACCTCCCCGGTAGAAGGCTGGCTGACCGGGCATATAGGCGGGACCACGGTCTATTACGTTCCCGGTGACCGGACCAACGGCGCCACGGTGCCCGGCGTCTACGACCTGCGGCTCATCACGCCCGACACCTACGAGATAGACCTGCTCGGCCGCGTGACGCCGGAGGCCGCCGCGGAGATCCTCGGCCCCGGCTACGACCCTGAAGCGAAGAAGGAGTATTTCACCGCGGCCTTCCGCGACTGGTACCCGGCGGGCTCCGGCGTGATGCCGGTGGACCTGATGTGGGCCGACGGCTGGCAGGCCGGCACGCAGGGGGAGGCGGTGCCGTACTTCGAGCGCCGGCCGGTCCCGTCCGGCGAGGCCTCCGCGGCCAGGCAGGCCAAACAGCTGGCGCATAACCCGAGGTACTATTTCGGGCCTTACGGGCGCACCGGCTTCGCCGTGCACACCGACAGGTGGGAGGAGCCGGCCAGGCTGGCCGAGCCCGGCGCCGCGGGCCGGCGGGAACCGCTGGATTTCCGCTGGCGCGACACCGACGGCTGCGTGAAGCTGAGGCCCGGCTGCCTGAAGCTCTTCGACGAGTTCGTAGCGGGTCAGGCCGCGCTGGGGCGCAGGGTGCAGCTCGAGATAAGGAACGCGCGCCTGCCGGGCTGATCAGCCCAGGACGGCGAAACCGCGCGGCCGCAGCTCCAGGAGGAGGCGGCCGCCGTTCTTTTTGGCCTTCGCGCCGGAGGCCAGCAGCGGCCGGCCGCGGCCGTGCGCCGGCCTGACGGCCACGGCGGCGGGCCGGTCCGAATTGTTCATGAAGCAGATAAGCTGGCGGCCCGGCAGGAAGCGCCGGAAGGCCAGCACGTCCCCGTCGCAGTACTCCCCGAGGAACCCGAACTTCCCGTCCTTGATGACGGCGTTGCCGCGGCGCAGCGCGCCGAGGCGCCGGTACAGCGCCAGCAGGTCCGTGTTCCAGGCGCTCCGGCGGCCCCACGGCATGGCGTCGCGGGTGCCGGCGTTCAGCGCGCCCTCCATGCCCAGCTCCTCGCCGTAATAGAGGTTCACCGCGCCGGGGAACAGGTACGAGAAGACCGCGGCCAGTTTCACGCGCCCGGCGTCGCCGCCGTAGGTGTTGAGCATGCGGTCGGTGTCGTGGCTGGAGAGCATGTTCATCTGCACCAGCGTCGTGGAATACTTGTAGCGGCCGAGCAGCGTCGCGATGTCGGCGAGGAACTGCTTCTGGTCGCCGGGCTCCAGCCGCCGGCCGTCGTAGGAATGGGTCAGTTTCAGCTTCCCGCCTCCGAAGTAGGAGATGCAGGCCGCGCTGAGCTGGTAGTTCATCACCGCGTCGAACTGGTCGCCGGCGAGCCAGCGCCGGGCCTCGCCCCAGATCTCGCCCACGATGTAGCAGCGCGGGTTCGCCCGCTTGCAGACCCGGCGGAACTCCCGCCAGAACGCGTCGTCGTCTATCTCGAAAGGCACGTCGAGGCGCCAGCCGTCTATGCCCTTCTTCAGCCAGTACTCGGCCACGCCGAGGATGAAGCGGCGCACCTCCGGGTTCTTCGTGTTGAACTTGGGCAGGGCGGGCAGGTTCCACCAGCAGGCGTAGTTGGGTTTCTCGTTCCGGCCGAGGCCGTAGGCCTTCAGCGGCCAGCCGCGCGGGTGGAACCACCGGCGGTACGGCGAGGCCTCGCCGTTCTCGAGCAGGTGGTTGAACTGGAAGAAACCGCGGCTCGCGTGGTTGAAGACCCCGTCGAGGATGACCCTGATGCCGCGCCTGTGCGCGGCCTTTATGAACGAGTCCAGCGCCGCGTCCCCGCCGAGCACCGGGTCCACGCGGTAGTAGTCGTAGGTGTGGTAGCGGTGGTTGGCCGCCGAGGCGAAGACCGGGTTGAAATAGACCGCGGTCACGCCGAGCGACGCGAGATGCCCCAGCTTCTCCTCCGCGCCTTTCAGGTTGCCGCCCTTGAAGCCGTGCGCCGTCTCAGGCGAGTCCCAGCTTTCGAACTTCCCCGCTATCTCCGCCGAGGCGGACCGCGCGAAGCGGTCCGGGAAGACCTGGTAGATTACCGCGCCTTTCACCCAGTCGAGTTCTTTCATATACGGGTATTATAAGAAATTCCCGTCGGGCGGGCGGCCCCCGCTTTTTTGTATGATAGATATGGCCGGCTCGCGGCCCTACTAAAATGGACAATATCAAGAAATCGCGGTTCGTCATCGGCATAGCGGGGGGCTCCGGCTCCGGCAAGACCACCCTCGCCGGCAAGCTGGTCCAGCAGTGCGGCAAGATCGGCATCACCGGGCAGATCTTCTCGCTGGACAACTACTACCAGCCGCTCGACCACCTGACGTTCGCCGAGAGGAAAGCCTACAACTTCGACCATCCCGACGCGATAGACTCCGTCCTGGCCGCCAAGCACTTGGCCGAGCTCTGCTCCGGCAAGACCATCCACCAGCCGGTCTACGACTTCAAGCAGCACACCCGCGAGAAGGACTGCGTGACCTTCAAGCCCACGCAGCTCATCGTGCTGGAGGGCCTCTACGCGCTCTATTTCCCCAAGCTCGCCAACCAGTGCGACTTCAAGATCTTCGTCTCCACCGGCATGGTGACCGCGGTGCTGCGCCGCGTCCAGCGCGACATCAGCGAGCGCGGCCGCGACATCGAGGGCATCAAGCACCAGGTGCTCGCGACCGTGCTGCCGATGTACGAGAACTACGTGAAGCCCACGCAGAAGAACGCCCACTTCTCCATCAACTGGGAAGGCGAGGAGATCCCGGGCAAGGCCACCGAAGGCCTGGTCCGCATGCTGCGCGACCACTTCCGCTGACCGGCGCCCTGTCGGGGCTTCGCCCCGCTGGAGGGGGCCGGCGGGCCCTTGACAACTTCCGGCACCCCTATTAGACTTTAAATAACCGGGCAAACGCGCCGGTAAAGGGCTATCTTTATGAAGAGACTGCTGACTCTCCTCCTGTTCCTGGCCGTGGCCGCGCCTTCGGGCGCCCGCGCCTACCAGATCTCCGAGGCCGACGCGCAGGTGGTCCTGGACTGCATCAACAACACGGACCCGGACAAGGGCGCGCTGGACCCGGCGAAGGCCGACGAATGCGTCGAGAAGTTCAACGAGGCCGACGGCGAGCTGATGCAGAAGGCCGCGGCCGACTTCCCGACGGCGGCCGTGCAGGCCGCCGCGCGCAATAACGCCCTCGTGGACCTGCGGGACATCGTCGTCAAGTACGACGGCCGCCCGCTGGCGCTGGCGCTGACCCGCGTGCTGCAGGAGCGCCAGGTGCTGCCGCAGATGCGCCTCGGCCCCAAGCCCGAATCCCTCGACGACTGGGTGGGCAGGCACCTGCCGTCCAGGCTCCAGCCTTTCAAGAAAGGCATCCGCAGCTGGGACTCGCTCGGCAATATCCGCATCCAGGCCATGAAGACCCAGACCGAAGCTTCCTGGGAGGCGCTGGTGCCGGCCGACAGGGACAACTCCAGGCCTGACCGCTATAAGACCCTCTATTTCCTGGCGCAAAAGAAGGCCGACGAACTGCTGGCCACTTCCGACGTGGCGGCCAAGAAGAAGGCGGCCGCCGGTTACGGGCCGCTCGTCCAGGTGCTCAAGGAGGACCTGGCGGTCTTCGGCGACAGCGCCCGCATCGGGAAGCTGGACAAGCTCATGGAGGGCCTCGGCGAGGCCGCGGCCAAACCGCAGACCGAAGGCCCCACCGCCGCCGATAAGAGGTCGAAGGAGCTGCAGGACGCGACCAACAGGCTCAAGGCCGACACGGCGGGAGGCAAGGCCGACGCCTTCATGGCCCGCACCTTCGACAACGCCAAGGAATCCGGCGGCGGCGCCGGCGGCGCGGGGATAGGCGGCAAGGGCGCCAAGTTCACGCCGGTGCCGATAACCGACGCGCAGGCGGCGCAGCTGGGCCCGCGGATGGGCGAGGTGAAGAACGGCAAGCTGACCGGCGCGCTGGCCGAGGAGATGCGCGGCACCAAGGCCGGCGACGAGATCATAGCCTTCTTCGAGGACCCCAAGCTGGCCAAGACCGGCGCCAACAAACTGAACCTCAGGTTCGTGAAGGGCTCCGCGGCCGACGGGACCGACACCGCCCTCGGCTGGTACAGCGGCACCGACAAGGTCACCCGCATCAACACCGACGTGGTGGACAAGTTCTGCGCGAGCCGCAAGATCACCCCGGAGCAGCTGCTCAGGGACGACGCCGCGATGCGCGACCTGGCCACCTATATCGCGCCCACGTTCGTGCACGAGAGCACGCACCACAGGCAGGACGCCTGGAACACCGGCCGCGGGTTCAACTTCCTCAGCTGGACCGATCCCAAGACCGGCAAGGTGGACAAGTTCTCCCCTTACCAGATGGAGATGGAGGCCGAGGCCTTCGGCATGAACGGCTCCTTTACGGCCGAGAAGGCCAAGAAGGGCGGTCTGACCTACCTGCGCAAGCTGGACGCCGTGGACCGCGACGACGCCGAGCGCTACCTCGAGGACGGCATCGACGGCCTGCGCGACCAGTACCACGGCCAGTACTACACCGGCATCGATTCCATCAAGGGCGAGGCGGCCAGGCAGTTCGACGCCGCGTCGGCTACCGCCGCCCGCGCGCAGCTCCTGATCAAGAAGTCCCAGGAGAGGGGCGCGGGGCTGACGGCGGAGGAGAAGGCCGAGCTGGCCGCTGACCGCCTGGCATTGAAGACGCGGTTCAAGTGGTACACCGATACGCTGGCCAAATCCAAGGCGGACGAGCGCAAGTTGCTCGGCTGGCGCGACAGCATAGACCCGGAGGGCAAGGTCCTCTCCACTATCAAGACCTCGCAGATGCCGGAACCCGGAGGCGAATGATGACGCGCGGCAATATCCTGATTTATGCTATGTTCTGTCTTATGACGGCTTCGACGGCCTGCGCCGGCAATACGCCGGCCCCCGGCGGCCCCAGGGCGCACCGCGAGGGTAAATATTTCGAGGCGGTCCTGCCCGAGGGCTGGACCGCGGTGCCCCCTTCCGGTCTCGGCCTGAGCGCCGAGGAGAAGAGGGTCTACGGGCTGGACCTCTCCGGCCCTTCCGACGGCACGGCCTCCGCGCCGATGATCTCGGCCCATTATTACGCCCCTGATAACCTGATGGACAAGACGCCGGAGAAGTATATCCGCGTCCATTCCCTGCCGGAAGGCGCCAAGCCCGCCGCCCTGCCCGCGCTGCCCGCGGTCAAGAACGGCAAGGTCGGCGGCCGCAAGGCCAAAGTCTTCGTAAACATCACCCACGAGCGCGGCGCGGACCGCACCATGGGCGGGGGGAAGGAGATCTGGGAGGGTTTCGCGGTGATCCCTCTCAAGAAAGGCTATTACGCGCTGAGGTATTCCGCGCCCGCCGCGAAATACCAGGAATTCCTGCCGGTCTTCGAGGCCTTCGTCGCCTCGTTCAAGCCGCTGCTGAAGTAGGCCGGCCGCCCGAGAGGTCCGCAAAAAGATGCTCAAGCTGATATCGCTGCTGCTGTTGCTGCCGCCAGCCGCGCCCTGCGCCGCCGCCCAGTCCCAACTCTATACCGTCAAGAACGGCTTCACGGTCAGCGTTCCCGCGGGCTGGGTCCGCGAGGCCGAGCCTTTCGGTTTGACCGACCTGGAGAAGGGGGTCTTCGGCGCCGGCTTCCTGTCGCCGGGCGGCGGGCAGTTCCCGTCCCGCATCTCCGTGGATTACTACGCGCCCGGCAACCTGGAGAACGGCACCTACGAAAAGTATATCAGGCGCCACTCCAGGCCGCCGCTCGGCGCCAGCCTGGACGGCAAGGTCTACGGCGGCGTGAAGAACGGCAGGGCCGGCAACTACTACGCCAGGGTGTTCGACAGGAAGACCTTCCAGTTCTTCCCGCCCCGGTCGCTGAACGCGAAGAAGGTCTTCTTCTACGAGAAGTTCTACGTGGTGCCGGCCAGCAGGGGCTTCTACGTGCTGCGCCTGACCGCCCCGATGACCACGGCCAGGGCGGCCGCGAAGATGTTCGACGCGGTCGCGGCCTCCTTCATCCCGATGATCCGCTGACGGACGAACGGCGGCATGAAAAGACCCGGGGCTTTCCCCGGGTCTTTTTTCTCTGGCCTCCCTCACTGCTACTGGAAGAACTGCGACTCGTCCTGGTAGTACAGGCCGTCGCCTATCGGCACGCCCATCTGCGGGGCGCCCGGTTCCGGCACCTCCGGGGCGTCCTTGCCCCCGGCGCCGCTCATTATGGCGCTGTGCACCTGGTGGGTGACGGCGTGGGTGGCCGTCTCCTTGCCGTGATGTGCCAGGTGTTCGGCCACAACTTCCACGAATTCCCCGCCGCCCTCCGACCGGACGAACCTGGCCGCGCCGATGGCGTATTCGCGGCCCATATAGCGGCCCATGACCTTCAGCGCGGTCTTGCCGGCCGCCTGCTGGGCCCGGACGCAGAGGCTCTTGGCCCCCGGCGCCTTGCACCAGGGCAGCATTATGGTCAGGGTGGCGCCGGCGTCGAGCGCCATCGCTACGGTGTCCGGGTTGCACTGGAAGGTCTTCTGGGTTATCTCGAGGCCGCTCATCATCACGAAGCCGGGCGGGCCGGCCAGGGCCAGGCCCACCGTGGTCAGGCCGCGCCCGAAGCGCGTGCCCAGCAGGCCGGAGCCCACCGCGTCGATGAAGCTGGAGACGCAGTAGAGGCGGCAGCCCTCGTTGCAGGCCCAGGCGCTGGCGGTGCCCCGCACGTCGTAGATGTCCTTCCAGGTTATCTCCACCTTGTCGCCGTGCCCTTCCTGCAGCTTGCGGCGCACCTGGTCCTGCGCTATCAGGCGGAGCATCCTGTCCACCCCGGCGCGGTCGGTCTTGCCGCGCAGGTCCTTGGCCATGCCGGCCGCGTCAAGGCGGGCGGCGGACAGCATCTGGTCCACGGCCTGGTCCATCGTGCAGAAACTGCCCTCCTCCTCGCCGGCGCCGGCCGGCGGGGCGAGGAAAGGGAAAAGCAGCAGGGCGGCGATGAGAGCGGGTTTCATAGAGGGGCCTCATATTAAGTCTAACAGGCGCCTCTTGACATGTCAAGGGGGAGGAGGCGCCGGGACAAAAAAAGACCCGGGCCGCGGGGCCCGGGTCCTCTCCGGCCGGAAGGCCGTCAGTTGCGCCAGACGCCGTCCGCCCAGGCGACGAACTCGTCCCACTGCGAGGCCTTCGAGAGGGCGAGGTCGCCGTACTTGGTCTCGTAGATCGCCGCGAGCTGCGGGGGCACCTGCTTGATCTTCATCGTCATGTTGATGGCGATGCCGCCGGTCCTGGAGTAGTCGTAGCCGTTCTCGGTGTCGCCGTTGATGCCGAGGCTGCGGACCACGAGCGAACCCTTGATGAAGGCCATCAGCTCCTGCGCGGCCTGGCGGGTCTCCTGGCTGCGGGCGTTCTCGCCCATTATGCGGGCGAAGTCGTAGAGGTCGGCGTAGGGGGCGATCAGCTTCTTCTTGTCCTGGGGGTCCAGGCCGGTGAAGCGGATCACGTTGGCGACCGCGGTCCTGACGGCCTCGGTCTCGTTGTTGCGCATCGCGGCCAGCGCGAGGGCGTCCAGGCGGGCCGGCAGGGCGTTGAGGGCCCGCGGCTCCAGCGTGGAGATGGTCGCCGGGATGGAGGAGAGGGGCATGTTGATCGGCCCGATGACGTGCGCGCCGTTGGCGTAGAAGTCGCGCTCCCAGTTCATGAAGTAGTCGCTGATCTGGGCGCCGTTGGCGGCGGGGTTGGCGTTGAGGAAGTTCAGCAGGCTCTCGTAGTTGAAGCCGTAGGCCAGCATGGTCTCCTCGGAGCCCACGATCAGGCCGGCGTTATCCTTGACCTCGTAGGCCACCTCGGCCATCTGCATCAGGCAGGCGTTCATCGCGAACACGTCCACGTAGCCGGTCTGGCGCAGGATCTCGCCGAGCTGCGGCGTGCGGATATAGTTCTTGGTCTCGTCGTCGAAAGAGATGCCCTTCTCGGAGGCGCCGGTGCCGGCGGTGTGCGCCTTCATGTCGGGGTCTATCCAGCCCAGGCCGTGGTTCCAGATGATGAACATGTAGTGCCTGGCCGGGAAAGCGGTCTTGGCCCATTTCACGAACTCTATCGCGCGGCGGTAGTCGCCCTGGTCGGCGTTGGCGTCCTGGCTGTAGACGGTCTCGCCGCTGTTGAGCAGCCCGCCCTTGCCGATCAGCATGCGCTTGGCGCCCTTGCCGGCGGTGCCGTAGTCCACGACCACGTTGACCTTGTCGGTCGTGCCGACCTTCTTCATCTCGGCGATGTCCTTCTCCGCCCATTTGCCGGAGAG
>JAJZRA010000040.1 GCA_021847485.1 bacterium | reverse complement strand
CGCCGTTGGCCACGCTCGCGGCCTGCGCACCCACGTCCAGCTTCCCGGCCAGGGCCGCGGTCACGGTAGAGAGGTCCACCTTGGACGTGGCCAGGGACTTTATCCACGCCGGGTCCGAGTAAGAGCCGGTGGTATAGACGCCGTTGGCCACGCTCGCGGCCTGCGCACCCACGTCCATCTGCCCGGCCAGGGCCGCGGTCACGGTGGACAGGTCCACCTTGGACGTGGACAATGACTTTATCCACGACGGGTCGGAGTAGGAGCCGGTGGTATAGACGCCGTTGGCCACGCTCGCGGCCTGCGCACCCACGTCCAGCTTCCCGGCCAGAGCGTTCGCTATGGTGGTGGTGTCGGAGGCCACGGCGGCAAGGCGCGAGGAATTCACGTTAACGAGGGCGGAGCCGTCAACGGGAGGCAGGGCGCCGGCGCCGTCGAGTCGCACCAGCCTGCCGGCGGCGTTGAAGGAGTTGCCCTGCAGCGTCACGCTGGAAGACAGCGCGCTGAAGACGCCGCCGGCCAGGTGCAGGCCGGCCTCGTCGGCGGTGTAGGAGGTCCCGCCGTTGTCGGCCGCGCAGGCCCACGCCGCGCCGTCCCACTTAGGTATCTGTCCCCCGGCGCAGCCGCTCTGCGCCAGTTTGGAGAGCGGCATGACCTGGTCGGCGAAGTGGCCCGCGGTGTTTATAGCGCCGGCCGCCACCGAGGAGGCCAGCACTCCGTAGACGCCGCGCCCGTCGCCGGCCAGGTGGGCGGCGGTAACGGTACCGGCGGGCATGTAGAGGCCGGAGCTCAGGTACAGGCTGTAGCCGCTGGCCGCGTCCTTACCCGAGACGGTGAGCGACGAGACGTTCACTATCTGGTGGCCGGCCAGGTCCAGATCCTTCGTGGCGGTATGGTCGCCGAGGTTGTCGCTGCCGGACACGCCGGTAAGCGCGGAGCCGTCGCCGTAATACTTGGCGGCGGAGGAGAACCCGACGATATAGACGTTGCTCGAGACCCGCACGCCGGCGCCGAGCGCGGCGGAAGGCTCCTGGGCGAGGGTCACGTTGGAGGCCAGGCGCAGCTGCGCCGCGCCGAGCACGCCGGTAAAGGTCTTGTCGCCCGCCACGGTCTGCGCGGCCGCGTCGGTGGAGACGAAGGCCGTATAGTCGCGCCCGGAGAGCGCCGCCGAGTTGAAGGCGTAAGGGGACGACACCAGCCGCTGCCGGGGGCTGAGCGGCGTACCGTCCACCGTGATCTGCAGGTAGACGGCGCCGGCACGGAAGACGGAGGCCGGTACCGGCGACACGGAGCCCAGCTGGGCCGCCAACACGCCGTTGGCCACCGGCACGGCGCTCTGCGCTTCGGTCCAGAGGCGCGTCCCGGCGGAGGGCGCGTCGTAAAGGTCGAAGACGAAGTCGTGCGGCCCGCTGAGCGGGTTGTTGGCGGAATCCGTCAGGCGTCCCTGGAAGTTGATCAGGCCCGGCGGCGTCTGCCCGGCGGCGGGAATTATCCAGGCGGCGGCCAGGGCGGCGCCCAGCGCCAGCGTTTTGAAGATATCGGACTTTCTCATAACCTTTCTCCTCCGGAGGACGCGGCCTCCGGCCTTCTCTTGGGCAGTACTACGAGGAATAAAGTCTTCTCCCCCAGCTTGCTCTCCACGCTGATGCGGCCGCCGAGCTCCGTGACGGCCCGGTGGACTATGCTCAGGCCCAGGCCGCTGCCCGGGACCCGCTTGCCGGGCCCCCGCTCGGCGGGCGACCTGTAGAACTTGGTGAACAGGCGCGGCAGGTCCTCCGGCGGGATGCCGTAGCCGGTGTTGGAAACGTGGAAGCGGACCTCGTCCGGGCCGTCCGTGAGCGACATGCGCACCACGCCGCCGTCCCCGGCGTACTTGATGGCGTTGGAGACCAGATTCGTCACGATCTGCCTCACCGGCTCCTCCGGAGCTATTATAACGGATCTTGAGGCCGCCGGGAGCGGGATCACCCTGAGACCGCGCTCGAGCGCCAGCGGCGCGAACAGCGTCACCGCCTGGGAAAAGACCTCGTGCAGCTTTACCGGGACCGGCTTCTGCGCGGCCGCCGCGCCGGAGCGGAACAGGCCCAGCGCGTTGCCGAGCGAGGTCTCCATGCGCAGCACGGCCCCGAGCATGGTGGCAACCACCCCGCCGTCGCGCGCGGCGCTTTCAGGCAACAACCCGTCGCGCCAGAGCTCCAGGTACCCTTTAAGCCCGTTGAGCGGGGTATTGATCTCGTGGGTCAGCGCGTGCAGGATGTCCTCGCGCGAGGCCAGCAGTTCCCTGAGCCTGCCTGCCATCTCGTTGAAGCTGGCGCTCAGCGCGCCCATCTCGTCGTCGGAGCGCACGGGCACGGTCACGTCCATGCGCCCGGCGGCCAGCAGGGCGGTGGCCTTGGCCAGCGACTCTAGGGGCCCGGTCAGCAGCCTGGCCACCCACGCGTTGACGAACAGCCCCAGCGCCATGAAAAAACCGGCGATCCCGGCGGTCCAGCGCAGCAACGGCGCCAGCTCCCGCGCCACCTCGCCGTCGACCATCGCCCTGGAGAAGCCCAGCCTGACGGAGGCCCCCTCGCCCGCCGCCGGTTCGTCCACGTCCACGGTCGCCTTGCCCGAGACGCTCAGTGAAACGCCGGCGGTGGAGACCTGGAGGGACGCTCCAGGCCCGCCGGAGGCCGACGGGTAGGCCGCCACGGTGTAGCGCACCGGCCTGCCGGCAGGCAGCACCCTGCGCTCCAGGTAGATCAGCCCGGGTCCCTCCTCCCCGAGGTTCGAGACATGCCCGCCGTAGGTGTAAGAGGCGAAGGCCAGCTCGGGATGCTCGCGGCGCATGAACATCAGGTAGCTCACGGCCATCAGGCGGTCGCGGCCGTCCAGGGATTCCTTGGCTATGCGGGAGGCGCCCTCCATCAGGGCGTCAAGGCGCTGCAGGGCCTGCGCGCGCAGCACCCGGCGCTGCGTGTGCATGACCAGCCCCGCTATCGAGGCCACCACCGACGCCATCAGGGCGGCGGTTATCAGCTGGTGTTTGGTCCGGATCTTCATATCATCGTCCTTCGTCCAGGCGGCGCAGCGCCTTCAGCGCTTCCACGTTGTCGGGGTCGGCCTTGAGCACCTGCTCGAAGGCCGCGCGGGACCTGGCCGCGTCCCCGTTGACGTAATAGTCGACGCCGCGGTCCAGCAGGTCGTCTATCTCCTCCCGCGACAGGGCCGGCCCGGAGGCCGGAGCGGGCGCGGCTGGCGCCGTCGGCGCGGCGGGCTTGGCGCCGGAGGAGCGCTCGAAGCGCCTTATCGAGCGCATATAGCCCTTGATGGCTTCCTTCAGCGCCGGGCTCTTCTCCAGGTCGTAGGCTTTCTCCCAGGCGCGCAGCGAGCTCTTGTAGCGCGCGAGGCCCAGGTTGGCTATGCCGAGGTCCTGCCAGGCGGCGGCCACGCCGTCGTCTATGCGGATGGCGGCCGCGGAGAGGCTGGCGGCCTCGCGGTAGCGCCCGGCCTTTATGGCCTCCTCGGCGGCGGCGAGCTTGCCGGCCACGGCGCGCTCCTTCTCGGTGGGCTCGGGCGGGGCGTAAACGGTCACGGTGCTTACCTGCAGCACCTTCTCAGGCGCCGGGGCCTGCGCCTTAAGGCCGCGCATGGCGGCCATCAGCATCTCGAGCGTCTCCTCTTTCTCGGTGGGCTTGCCGAACAGGAAGCTGATGCCCATCCGGTGGCTGCCCGAGATGCCGGAGACGGTGCCGAGCGGCAGCGAGAAGCCGTAGTCCACCTGCACCCTGCGGGTGCGGTAGGAAAGCCCCAGGGAGACCTGCCTGTACTCGCGCGTGCCTATGCCGAGGGCGCCGCGCACGCCGAAGTCGCCGATGAAGGTCTCGGGGAACCAGCGCTCGGCCGCGGCGGTCACGATATTGTCGGCGGAGCCGTCGGGGCCTTTCTTGGTCTCCACCTGGGCCACGAGGTTAGAGATCAGGCTGCGGTAGTTCAGCGCCAGCTTCACGTCGAGCGGCAGGCGGTCGCTGCCGCCGGAGCCGTAGGCCATGTCGGGGCGGGTCAGGTGACGCACCTGCAGCCCCAGCTGGTAATGGTTCAGGAACCGGTACAGCGCGCCGGCGTCGGCGTCCAGGGCGGAGCGCGTGCGGCCGCCGGCCAGCAGCGGGTCGGCGCGCCCGGTGCTCAGCACGCCGTCGGTGGCGTCGTAGGTCTCGGCGAAAGTGCCGAAGGAGCTGCGCAGAGATTTCAGCGTCGCGCCGAGGAAAAGGTCGCTGCCGCCGGGCGCGGCGTAGACGCGGCGCCCGTAGCCCAGGTACAGCGTATCCTCGCGGTAGGAGCCGCCGTCCAGCGTGAAGGAATTGAGGGCCGCGGCCAGCGAGCCGCGGCGCCCGTCGGCGAGCGGCTGCGCGTACCCGAAGAACGAGGTCCCCAGTTTGGAGCCGTCGGTCAGGCCGGTGAAAAGCTGCGTATAGGAGGCGGTGAACTGCGGCCGCGAGACGAGGCCGAGGCCGGCCGGGTTGTAGTGGACGGCGTAGACGTCCTCCGACGCTGCCGCCAGCGCGTTGCCCATGCCGGGGCCGCGGGCGCCGGCGCCCAGGTCCTCGAAGGCGGCCGAGGCGGGCAGGGCGCCGAGCAGCAGGAGCCACGCGCAAAGCACGGCCGCGGGGAAGCGCTTCCCCGTGGTCCCGGCCCGCATGGTCCTCCTTTCGTTCATAGTTCCTCTAGCGGATCACCACTATCGTCCCGTTGAAGGTCTTGCCCTCGGCCTTGATCTGGTAGACGTAGACGCCGCGCGGCACCGTCGCGCCGCCGGCCTTGCCGTCCCATTCGAGCGAGTCGGCCACCTGGCGCCCGGGGCGCATGTCGGCCACGAAGGCGCCGGTCAGGTCGTAGATCTTGCCGGAGAAAGCCGAGTCGCGCGGGTTGTCCAGCGTAAACGTGACGTAATCGTTAAGGCCGTCGCCGTTGGGCGTAATGACCTTGTTGGACATCTGCTTGACGTCGAAGCTGACGCCCCCGGTGCGGGCGAGGCTGCGGATCTGGTAGGAGCCGGGCAGCGCGGAACGCACCGTCACCGTCTGGCCGGCGGGGTCCACGCTGCCGAAGACCTTCACGTAGTCCTTGCCGTTGAACCAGTAGACGCCGAGCGAGCTGGCGGCGTCGGAGGCCGGGACGTAGGCGGCGGGCCCCTGCGCCGCGGCGGCGGGGGCGGGGGCGGCGCCGGAAGCCGCGGCCTTCACGCTGCTGGGCACCACCTGGCCGTCCAGGATATCGTAGCGCAGCACGATATCCATGTCCGGGCTGTCCACCCTGAAGCCCGTCACCTCGGCGCCGTCCGGGGCGCGCACCGGCGCGAACTCCACCGACTTGATCACCTTGCCGCCCTCGTCCGTGGTCCGCTCGCGGGCCGCGAAGAAGAGCGGGTGGCCGGAGGGGTTGCCGGCGGCCGCCACCACTCCGGAGAGCGCGGCGGGGATCTTAAGGCGCGAGACCTGGTCGGGCGCCAGCGCGTAGAGGTTCTTCTGCGTGTCCACGACCATGGACACGCCGGGAGCGCCGGCGGTGTCGGCGGAGGCCACGCGGTAATAGTAGACGGCGGACTGGTCCGGGACCGGCACCGTCACCGACTGCGAGGAGACCGGCACCGAGGCCACGAGCGTCCAGCCCGGCCTGATGACCCCGGTCGCGCGGTAGACGTCGTAGCGCGCCAGCTCCATCGGCTCGGCCGCGTTGCGGAAGGCGGAGCCGTCCATGTTGGAGGTGACCCCGGCCCAGCTGAGCGTTATGGCCGAACGGTCCGGGCTGAGCGAGGCCTGCAGGCCTGCCGGCGACATCGGCGGCAGGTCCAGGATGCACTCGGTCGCGACGAAGACCGAATAAGAATGCGCGGTATCCTGGCTGGAGAAGCGGTAATAATAGGTGGCGTTGAGCGCGAGGCCGTCGTGCAGCTGCGAAGTGCCGGCCGCCGAGGCCAGCACCCGGGAGCCGTCCGGCAGCGCCTGGCCGTCGGCGTAGGCCGCGCCGGGGGCCAGCGGGTAGGACATCGGCGCGGTGCTCATCTGCACCAGCACGCCGGCGCGGTCCGGATAGTCGGGGTTGGTCCAGCTGAACAGCAGCCGGCGGCCGGCCGCGTCGCGGACCGAGGCCAGGTTCTCTATGGGCAGCGGCCCGGTGCCGGGCAGCGTGCAGGCGGCTATCACCGCGCCGAAGTTCACGTCGGCCTGCCAGTTGAGGCTGGCCAGGCGGAAATAGTAGGTGGTGCCGGGGTAGAGGCCGGCCACGGTCAGCGTCAGCACCGTGCCTTCCGGCGTGGAGGAGGAACGCAGCACGCCGCCGGGATAGAGGGCGCCGAAGGCCGTGGAAGAGCCGTCCAGGCTGTAGCCTTCCGCCCCGCCGGCGGGCAGCGTCCAGGAGAAGGTAACGCTGGAGCTGAACACGCCGCTGAGGGCGGGCGCGACCGGCAGGTTGGCCAGCGTGGAGTCCGCGGAACCGGCGGAGCGCTCCGCTATTACCCTGCGCGCGTCGCCCAGGTAGACGCGCGCGTAATAAGTGGTGTTGGGCTGCAGCCCGGTAAGGACATAGGCCTGCGGGTCCCCGGGGGTGACCGAGGTGGAGAACTCGGCCGCGTAGACCGTCGGATCGAAAACGTGCGAGGCGTCGGAGGAGACGTCTATGCGGTAGAGGCCGCCGGTCACGGCGCCGAGGAAGCCGTCCAGGCCGGGCGCGGTCCAGGCCAGCTCCAGCGTGCCGGTGCTCTTGGTGACGGCGGAGAGGCTTATCACGCTGCCGGGCTGGGCGGCCAGCGGCATATAGCCTGAGCCGAGCCCCAGGCCGCCGCCCGAGAAGGTCCCCACCACGGCCTCCGCGAGCGCGCCGTTGAGGGAGAGGCCGCCGCCGGAAGCAAGGCCGCCCGCGCCCGTTACCGCGTTGCGCGCGAGCGCGTCCCCGCCGCCCGCCATGGGGAAGCCGGCCAGCGCCGCCGCGGCGGGGCCCAGCAGCAGCGCGGCCAGAAGGAAAGCGCAACGCGCGGAGCCGGCGCGCCTTGCGGCGGCCCGGACCCTGGCGGCGAGCTTTCCTACGGCCATAAAGTTATTTCCCCCCTCGCTGACCGGAAGGCCCGGCGGTCTGCCTGATCAGCGCGGCTATGCGGGCCAGCAGCACACGCGGGCTGACCGGCTTGAACATATAGTCGTCCGCGCCGGCGTCCAGGCCCTCTACGCGGGTCTCCACCTCGCGGGCCTCGCCGGTCAGCATCAGCACGGGGATATGGGCGGTCCGGGGATCCGCCTTCAGCGCGCGGCAAACCTCTATGCCGGTCGTGTCAGGCAGATTCACGTCCAGCAGGATGAGGTCCGGCTTCTCGGCGGCGGCCGCGGGCAGCGCGCCGGCCCCGTCCTTGCTGAGCCGGAACTCGTAACCGCCGGCGGTCAGCGCGTCGCGCAGCAGCTTCTGCATTATCGGATCGTCCTCCACCGAAAGTATCCTGTACATGATGTCTCCAGTTTCCCGAATATAAACCTGAATTACATATATATAACTAGTCTTGGGTTACAGGGATGTTGTAGGAAAGTAACATTTGTGTAACATGTATCAGTTATGATACAAGTAGTGTAATCGGCAGGCAGAATTATGCAGGAAAAGCTCCGCTTCTTACTGATCTCGGGCAGCAGCTCCACCAAAGAGCTGGTCTCGGCCTGCGCCGCGGCCGGCGGCTGGGAACTGGACGCGGTCCCCACCGGGGCGCAGGGCTTCAAAGCCGTGCTGGCCGCCAGGCCCGACCTGGTAATTGTGGATATCGCCGCCCCCGATATGGACGGCCTGGCTTGGCTGGAGATACTAAGGGAAATGAAGGAAGGCAGGGACTTGCCGGCGATGGTGGTCGGGGCGAAGCTCGGACCCGAGCAGATGGCCCGCGGCTTCGAGCTGGGCGCCGACGACTGCGTGGCGCTGCACCATTGCGACCCGCGCGAGTTCGCCGCCAGGATACGAGCCGTCCTGCGCCGGCGCTCCCCCCGCGCCGAGCAGCCCTCCGCGCCGCTGAAGGCCGGCCCGGTGGAGCTGGACCCGGGCTCTCACCGCTGCTTCGTGAACGGCGCCGAGGTGGCCCTGCGCCCGCGCGAGTTCGAACTGCTGGAGACGCTGATGCGCCGGGCGGGCCGCGTCCTCAGCCGTCCCTACCTGCTGGAATCGGTCTGGGGGATGGCCAGCACCGCCGACACCAGAGCCGTGGACGTCACCGTCAGCCGCCTGCGCAAGGCGCTCGGCAAAGAGGCCGGCGCCTGGGTGGTCTCGGTGGAGCGCTTCGGCTACCGCTTCTCCGACCCGGGCGGTTTCTCCCGCTGACCGGCCTACAGCAGCCCCTTCTGTTTGAAGCTCATGAAGCCCTCGCGCGAGACTATCACGTGGTCGAGCAGCTCTATACCCAGCAGCCTGCCCGCCTGCGCCAGCCGCTTGGTCAGGCTCAGGTCCTCGTCGGACGGCTCCAGGCAGCCCGAAGGGTGATTATGCGCCACTATCACGCTGGCGGCCAGATTCTTTACCGCCGGCTCGAACACCTCCCTCGGGTGCACGAGGTTGTAGTTCAGCGTGCCGATGGAAACTATCTCCCGCCTGATCTCCTGGTTGCGCGTGTCCAGGAAGAACACGACGAAGTGCTCCTTCTTCTGCTCCCGCACGTCCCGCAGCTCCTCCCAGATGTCGCGCGGCTTCAGGTAGATGCCCGCCTTCTTGCCGGCGAGGTAGCGCCGCCCGAGTTCGAAGGCGGCCAGCACCCCGCAGGCGCGCGCCGGCCCCAGCCCGGGCGCGGCGCGCAGTTCGGCGTAGCCGGCCTTGGCTATGTCCGCCCGGCCGAAGCGGCGCAGCAGGTCCCCCGCCAGCTCCAGCACGTTGCGGCCCCGCGAGCCGGTCCGCAGCAGCACGGCGAGCAGTTCCTCGTCGGACAGCTTCTCCGGCCCGTAACGCATTATCTTCTCCCGCGGGCGCTCCACCCGCGGCATGTCCTGTATGGCTCCAGCTCCTTTCATATTCCCCCCTCCGCCCGGGCCCCGTTCACGTCCGGGGCCCGCCAATAGCGTAGCAGACGAACCCGTCAGCGTAGTGTCGGGAAATTTTTGTATCATTTGAAAAAAGGTGCCGCTATGGAACAGCGAATTTTCGAGATCTACGCGCCGGTGCGCAACACCATAAACAAATCCCTCGGGGTGGTGGTCAAGGTGGCCGGCGAGAACGTGACGGTGCAGCCGCTCGCCGGCGACCGCATGACCTTCAAGGCCCAGTACCTGGCCCCGGCCTCCCCGGAGGAGACCGCCGCCCTTCAGGACCTCGTCACCCGCCTCAAGCTGGAAGAGGAGAACCGCGAGCGCGCCAAGACCGTAAAGACCGACCCGGCCCTCATCCGCGAAGAGTTCGAGAAGTTCGTAAAGCACATCGCCGCCCGCTACCCCAAGTCCGCCGAGGCCTTCCGCGAGTTCTGGGGCGAGCTGCTGGCAGCCGCCGGCGACCTGCCCGGCCAGACCTGGGAGATGCGCCCCAACACCTCCAAGAACCCCGGCCCCGTACTGAAGCTCTTCAACCCCGGCTCTCAAAAGTGGGTATACTGCCTGTCGCTGCTGGCCGGCTGGGGCCTGCGCATGGAGATAAAGAAGGAATTCCTGCCTCCCGGTACCGAGAAACTCTTCCCCATAGACCACGCCATGTTCGGCGCCGGCCGCGCCGTGGAGCTGGTCTACCGCGACTTCACGCCGGAGAAGCGCAAGCCCTACGCCGACTGCGTCAGGGAGATCTACTCCAAGGCGGCGGAGACGAAGCCCGCCCCTTGACTTCCCCCCGCTATAAGCTAGACTATATTGCGCGCTTAGCGGCGCGCGCATCCAGGAGCGGGCGTTATATATTTATGAAAGCCATAAAACTATTGGCGGCCCTGCTGGTCCTGACCCCGGCGGCGGCCCTCGCGGCCGACCGGGTCAAGTGGGAACCGGACAGGCCTGAATTCAAATACTTCACGGAGCGCGGCTCCTACGACGAGAAGTCCTGGGCGGAGCTCGCCCCCGCCGAACAGGAGAAAGCCCTCGAGGACGCGGCGGAGCCCGCCGCCGCCAGGCAGCAGGCCGTGGCGCAGGCCTACCGGCCGATGGCCGCCCGGTGGGACACCGCCCAGCTGCGTTACTACTCTTCCGGGCTCAAGAACTCCGACATCAACGCCGTCTATCTCTGGGTAGGCAAGCAGGAGGGCCACGAGCTGGCCCACAAATTGTTTACGGTCCGGGAGGCGGTCAACAAAGCCTCCGTCTCCGGGCTGGGGACGGAGGACGAGGCCGCCCTCGGCCAGTACCTGACCCCCGAGGCGATCAAGGACCTGCACTCCATGAAGTTCGCCTCCGACCTGGCCCGCAAGCAGGCGGCCGGCATCAAGGACAAGGGGCCGGCCAGCGGCTCCAGCTCCAAACTGGGCAAGCTGGGCGGCGCCTCCCCCTCCAAGTTGAGCGCCGGAAAGCTCTCCGGCCTCTACGATAAAGCCGACCAGTCCGGCTCCCCGGATATGGGGACGTCGGCCGCCGTCATAGGCGCCGGCGGCAAGCCGGGGCTGCAGTCCGGCAAACCCAACGCCACCGCCGCCAGGACCATAAAATATTCAGCCCCCGAGGCCCTGCAGGGGCCGGCGCCCAAGTCCAAGGCCTGGACTTCCGACGCCTACGGCATCACCGTGGAAACGGCCCAGGGCACCCAGGCCTACCGCAAATCCTCCGAGGCCGAGGCCGCCATCCGCAAGCTGCCGCCCGGCTCGGTCAAGAAGATCATCCTCTACGGCCACGGTTCCCCCGGCATGCAGACCGTCGGCGACGCCGTCTACGACGCCGACGGCACCGCGGCCCTGCTGAAAGACAAGATGGCGCAGGGCGGCGTGATCCAGTTCGCCGGCTGCAACACCTCCTCCATCGGCGGCGCCACGCTGAACCCCGCGGTAGGCCTGTCCATGGTGGCGCGCCGGCTGCTCTACTTCAGCCTGCCCTATTTCCAGGACCGCGCCGACGGCATACCGGCGGCGCAGGCCCGCGAGCAGTGGGAGAAGGGCTGGAACGCCGACCTGGCGCGCGACACGAGCCTCGGCGTGAAAGGCGCCGTGGTCTGCGGCTACCGCACCTTCGGCCTGGTGCCGGGCCGCCTGCCCGGGCTCACCAAGCTGCTGGGCACCCAGGAAGCCACCTCCCCCGGCGTGGTCGCCGGCAAGAAAGCGTGCTACCAGGACGGTAAAGAGGTACCTGCGCCATGACGGACTTCAACTATATTCTCGAGACCATACTGCTGCTGGCCGTCCCTATAGTGCCGGTGGCCGCGGGCGTGTTCCTGCGCGGCAAGTTCCCGCCCCCGGCGGAAGGCCAGCCGCCCAGGACCGGCGCGCAGAAAGCCGCGCGCCTGGCAGGCAACGTCCTCTTCTGGGGAGGCCTGGCCGGCATCCTGTTCATGATAGTGGTGATCCTGAACTTCAAAGGCAAGATCTAAACCCGCCTGGACGGCGCAAGGATACGGCGCGGCTAACCCCGCGCCGTATTATTTTTCCCCGGTGTCTGGAGCGGCGGGCCTGAGCTCCAGGATGCGGTCCACGCGGAAGGTGCGCCGCTCGCCGCGCCGCAGGCAGTCGGCGGTCATCCCGGTGAACTTGCTGGTCTTGAAACGGCACTCCCCCACCGCCAGCGGCCGCACCGTGCGGCGGCTCTTCTCGTCCTTCGCCTTGAGGTAGAGTATCTCCAGGCAGCCGCCGGAGGCTATGGCCAGCTCTATCGCCCGCACCTTCTCGGCCAGCGGCATGGCCTCCTCGCTGGCCCGGTACTGGCGGCCGGTCACGTAGCGCACTATGCGCCAGTCGGTCATCACGTCGGAAGGCCGCACCGGCCGCGCCAGCGCCAGCCCCTCCAGCCCGGTGCACCGCGACAGCGCCACGTAGGTCTGCCCGGCGGCGAAAGCCCGCCGGCCGAGGTCCAGCACCACGCGGCTGAAGGTCTTGCCCTGGCTCTTGTGGATGGTGACGCCCCAGGCCAGCTTCAGCGGGTACTGCCTGAAGGTGCCGGCCGTCTCGGACTTTATCTTCTTCTCCTCGGCGTCGTACTTGAAATGGAACAGCTCCCAGGCGTGCGGCTCCACCGGCTCCAGCGAGCCGTCCGGCAGCGCCACGTGCACCACGTCCTCCGCGCCGTCCGGCCCCTTCATGATGTCGGCCACGCGGGCCATCGTGCCGTTGACCCAGCGGCCGTCGGGGTCGTTGTTGAGCAGCATCACCTGCGCGCCGGCCTTCAGGTGCAGTTCCTCGTCGGCCGGGTAGGAATCGCGGCTGAACTCCCCGCTTATCTCCGCCTTGTAGACGTGGGCGCGGCCGTCTATGGCCCGCAGCTTCTCGTTGTTGACGTCCGCGGCGTCGGCGTTGGTGGTGAGCAGCCGCACCACCGCGCCGCGGGCCGCGCTCTCCACGTCGGCCCCGACCCGCGCGTTCAGCGCGGCCAGCTGGGCCGCGGTCACGCTGTTGTTGCGGATGGCGTTGAGGATGTCTATGAAGCCCTGGTCCTTCTGCCGGTAGATCTTCTCCAGCTCTATGTACTCCAGCCCCGCCGCGGCGAACACGCGCGCGTCGAAGAAATAGGGGCCGCCGTAGTAGGTGCGGAACAGCTCCCGCTCCTGCGCCGTCACCACCGGGGGCAGCTGGTAGAGGTCCCCGAAAAGTATCAGCTGGGCCCCGCCGAAGGGGCTGGAGGGGTCCTTGCCGTTGGCGCGCATGAAGGCGTCCACACAGTCCAGCAGGTCGGCGCGCACCATGGAGGCCTCGTCTATCACTATGGCGTCCAGCGCCTTATAGACCTCGCCGTCGCGCCTGGCGGCCCGGCGGCGGGCCTTCTCGGGGGTGGTGCCCGGCTTGAAACGGAAGAAAGAATGGATGGTCTCGCCGCCCACGTTGATGGCCGCCACGCCGGTAGGCGCCAGCACCACTATCTTCTTGTCGGTGTGGGCGCGGAAATAGCGCAGCAGCGTGCTCTTGCCGGTGCCCGCCTTGCCCGTCACGAAGACGTTGCGGGTGCCGTGCTGCAGCAGGTGCAGGGCGCGCGAGAACTGCTCGTTGAACTCTATCTCTTCCGTCATTATTTACCCAGATTTTACCATTTCATCATCCGCCTCCCCATGCGGGAATGGGAGCATCTACAGACGCCGCGGGCCCCGGCGGGCCGCCGGGACGGATGCCCCGAATAGGCCAAAGGACCTATATGCGCATAGGACCTTTGGCCCTTGAGCAAAGTCAAACATGGCGTTACGTTATATATGTCCTTTGTGTAATCCCCGGGATCGGCCGGGGAGCATCCACCTCCGGACCTTAATCCGGATTCACCACTGGGGACGGCAACAGCACGCGGAGGTGGATATGCAGCCTGTGATCAAGAACGCTCCAACGCCCGCAGCCTTCAAAGCGGTATTCGCCGCTCTCCTATTCCTGTCAGCCGTATTCCAGCTTGCCCCCCGGGCCTCCGCCCAGGCTTACGAGCAATTGCTGGCCTCCGCCCACAGGACGGAGGTGCCCTACGCGCCGGTACCGGCCCAGGCCACCGTCTACTCCGCCGGCCCCGGCCTTAATGTATATTTCCTCAATGTCGGCCAGGGCGACTCCATCTACATAGAGCTGCCCAACGGGAAGAACGCCCTGATAGACGGCGGCCCCTCCTCCTCCGCCACCGGCGCCCTCGCCAAGTTCCTGGAGGCCAAAAAGGTCGCCGAGATAGACAACGTGGTCCTCACCCACCCCCACAGCGACCACTACAACGGGCTCAAGTACGTGCTCTCCAAAATAAAGGTGGACAATTTCTACGATACCCGCCTCAATAACAGCGGCGCCACGGCCGACGAGGCCGTCCGCGCGCAGGTCAGCCAGCTCGGCATCAACACCGTCTACCCGGCCGCCGGAGACCATATCGACTGGAGCGCCGGCGTGGACGTGAAGGTCTTCAACGCCTGCTCCGAGCCTATCTCCAGCTCCAAGAGCGACGTCATCAACAACTGCTCCATAGTGCTCAAGATGACCTATAACGGCTCTTCCGTGCTCTTTATGGGCGACGTGCAGAACGACGCCGAGCAGGCCCTGGTGGCCAAGTACGGGGACGAGCTGAAGGCCGACGTGCTGAAGGTCGGGCACCACGGCAGCAAGTATTCCTCCACCGACGCCTTCCTGGCCGCCGTGCACCCCGCCAAGGCCTACATAGAGGTGGGCAAGAACAACTACGGCCACCCCACGCAGGACGCGCTGGGCCGCCTGCAGAAGTCCGGCGCCAAGATCTTCCGCACCGACCTGGACGACACTCAGGAGGTCTGCATGATAGACAGCCAGGCCGTGGAGGCCCCCCTCCGCTGAGCCGGTCTTTACTTTCCCCCGTTCCATAACAAGAATATAGCAGACCACCCCGACAGCGTAGTGTCGGGGTGGTTTTTTATCCGCGGGCCGGTCCGGGAGCGCGCCCCCGCCCCGGCCCGCGCCCGGAGCCCAGCCACGCCGCCGGGGCCTTGGCCGCCGGGCGGCCCCGGAAGCCGCCGCCCGGAAAGCGCGCAGCGCCCGGACATAAAAAAAGGACCGCCGGTCTCCCGGCGGTCCTTTCTTGGCGCGCGAGCCTTACTTGGCCTCGAGCAGCTGCTGCAGCGAGACCGAACCGCCGGCGTCGCGCAGGGGCGTGACGGGCTGGGTAACGGTCATCTCCATGTACTCGGGCCGTTCGGTGAAGTCGGCCTTTACGGCGGGCAGCACCGGGATGGTCTGCGTGGTGCAGTGAATGGAACCGCCGGCGGTGATGCTGTCGTCGGAGTTCACCGGCACCACCTTGAGGCCGGCCTGCTCGTAGGCGGCCTTGGCGGCGGCCTCTTCCTGCGGCTTGCCGGAATAGGACGGGATGATGGCCACGCCGTTGACGATCAGCGAGTTGGTATAGGTGTACCAGGCGCCGTCGTCCCAGCCCTTGACGGTGATGACCTTGTAGGGCTGGCCGTCGCCGGCCTTGTGGCCCTTGTACCACGCGATGGCCTTCTCGGCGGCGGTCTTGAAGGGCTCGGTGTCGGCCACGGAGATCAGCACGGTGTGGTCGTTGAGCAGCTTCTGGAACATGTCGATATGGCCGGTGCCGTCGGCCGGCTCGCCGGGGTAGCCGGCGTAGTCGAAGGTGATCACGTTCTTGACGCCGAAATAGCTCTTCAGCAGGCTGTCCACCTGGTCCTGGCTCTTGTCGGAGTTCCAGATGTAGGTGCGCTTGGTCATGAACAGGTTGCCGCGGCTGTCCACCATCAGGTTGCCGCCGTCCAGGATCAGGTTCATCCCGAAGACGTCGATCTTCTTGGCCCTGGCCAGGCCGGTCGGGACGGCGTCGTCGTTGCGGCGGTACTGGTAGTGGCGGTACACGGTGTCCACGATGCCGGGCCTATTGCCGGACTCGACGCCGAACGGACCGTAGTCGCGCACCCAGACGCTGTCGATGGGCAGGTTGACGCGGCTGTAGCTGCCGGCGGGAACGCCGGAGATGGAGGTCGGGCCCGCTACCGCCCAGAGCTGGGCGTGGCCGGGGCCGGTGGCGGCCCGGGCTATGCCGGAGAGCATGGGGGTATAGGAAGCCCAGCTGATGACCACGGCCGCCACGGGCTCGTACTCGGCCGGGATGTGGAAGCCGGAAGGCGGCGCGGCGCGGGTAGGCGCCAGCACCGGCGGCTTGCCGTCGGCCTTTTCGCGGGAATGGTCTATCCAGTTGGGGAGAGGCTTATTGAGGTCCAGGGCGGCGGCCCCGGAAGTGAACACTGTCAGCAACAGCAGGGTGAAGAAGCTCTTGGTCTTGGTCATTAATGCCGCCTTTCAATGTTGATAGATAGTACGAACTATGTCTTTATATTATAAAAAGCCGATTGACCCCGGGCATGAGCAAAAGGGCCCAGCCGAGGCTGGGCCCTTTGGTCCCTTTCCGTCCCACCGTCAGCGGACGTGCAGGGAATCCACGTACTTGCCGTAGCGGGAGTCTATGTCCTTCTTGGAGAGGGCGGAGACGCGCTTTACGCTGAAGTCCTCCACGCTGAAGGAGCTCATCACCGTGCCGCAGGCCATGGCCCGGCGGATCACGTTGAAGTTCTTCCAGTCGGGGGCGGCGGCGAGGTAGCCCATGAAGCCGCCGGCGAAGGTGTCGCCCGCGCCGGTGGGGTCCACCACCTTCTCTATCGGGTGGGCCGGAATGGAGAGGATATTGTCCTTGAAGAACATCATGGCGCCGGCGTCGCCGCGCTTTACCACTATGCCGCGCGGGCCCATCTTCATCACCAGCCGGGCCGCCTTGATCAGGTTGTACTCGCCGGTAAGCTGGCGCGCCTCTTCCTCGTTGATGAAGAGCATGTCCACTTTCTTGAGCAGCTTCAGCAGCGAGGGCTTCTTGAGGCTGATCCAGTAATTCATCGTGTCCGCGGCCACCAGGCGCGGTTTCTCCATCTGGTCCAGCACCTGGCGCTGCAGGTCCGGGTCGATGTTGGCCAGGAACAGCACGCCGCATTTGCGGTGCTCGGCGCTGAGCTTGGGCTTGAACTGCTCGAAGACGTTGAGCTCGGTGGCGATGGTCTCGGCGTTCTTGTAGTCGCGGTCGTAGCGGCCCACCCAGTGGAAGGTCTTGCCGGGCATCACTTCCATGCCCTTCAGGCAGATGTTGCGGCGCTTCATGAAGCGGCGGAACTCGGCGGGGAAGTCCTCGCCGACCACGCCCACCAGCTGCACCGGTGAGAACTGCGACGCGGCAAGCGAGAAATGCACGGCCGAACCGCCGAGGGCGCGCGCCGTCTTGCCGTGTATGGTCTCCACAGAATCGAGAGCTACGGAACCGACCACCAGAATAGTCTTGTCCATAATCCTTCCGTCAAAAAAATAAGCCCGGGAACCGGACTTGAGATATCATACCAAAATTGCGGGCAGGGCCGCCCCGGCGGGCCCCGGGGGGCCGGTTTTGTCTATAATATGACGACGGAGGCCCTGGAAGCGCTTATGACATTCAAATTCACCAACAATATCCCCCGGCGCGACGCCGGCGTGGCCGTGACCGTTGTCAGGGGCGTAAGCGGGGCGGCGCCGCTGCCGCCGGGGACCGAGGAGGAGCTGCGGGGCCTGCTCGCGGCGGCCGGGGCGAGGGTCCTGTCCGCCGCCGAGGAAGCCCGGCGCCAGGCCTGCCGCGCCATCCTGCGCAACGGCGGCTACAAACCCACCGGCCGGGGCAAGCCCGCCAGCGAATACCTGCTGGGCGCGGCCCGCGAAGGGTCTTTCCCCCGCGTCAACGCGCCGGTGGACGTGAACAACCTTATCAGCCTTAAATACCTGCTGCCGATCTCGCTGTGGGACGCGGAGCTCTGCTCCTCTTCCGAGTTTGAGTTCCGGCTGGGCCGCCCGGAGGAAAGCTACGTCTTCAACCCCTCGGGCCAGGAGCTGGACCTGGAGGACCTGGTCTGCGGCTGCGAACTCGCCGGCGGCGCCTCGCGCCCGGTAGTGACCCCCATAAAGGACGGGATGCGCACCAAGATCCGCCCCGCCACCGTTACCGTGATCAGCGCGGTCTATTACCCCGCGGAACTCATGAGCGGCACGGAGATAGAGGCGGTCAATTCGGAATTCCTGGAGAAACTGCTGGGCCTGGCGCCCGGGACCTCGGGCGCCAAGGCGCTGCTGCCCCCCGGCGCCGCGGCGGTCCTGGAGCTTTAGCCGCTAAAAGTTCAGTCCGCGCTCTCAGCGCAGCCGTTATAGGTGCCGGCGCCGTTCTCAGTGATGAAGGCCGTGGAACCCCTGTTCCAGAACACCAGGCTCTCGTCCTCCGAGGCGTAGCGGGCGCCGTCGGCGGATATGGCGCGCGGCAGGGTCAGCACGCGGCCGTCGCTCAATTTCAGCTTCACGGAGTCCGGCGCGGCGCTGAAAGCGGCCTCGATGGAGCGGCCGCCCTCGCAGCGGAACACCGCCCTGACGGGCCGGCCCCCGGCCCTCTCCCCGGCGGCGCAGCCGGCGGCGGCCAGGGCCGCGGCCAGGATGAAGGCGCAGCGGGCGGGAATGGGTATTCTGTTCATGTCCTTATTCTACAAAAGCGCGGCCGCGGCGTTTAAGCCCGGCTGGCGCCCCCTTGCTATAATATCGGTATGAAGAAACTGCTGATCACCGCTTTCGAACCTTTCGACGGACGCTCCGAGAACCCGACCCTCGCCGTGCTGGCCGCGCTCAAGGCGCCGCGCGGCGCGCGGCTCTTCAAGGCCAGGCTGCCCGTCAGCGGCCGGGCCGTGGGCAAAAAGATAGACGCCCTGCTGGCCCGGGTAAAACCGGACGTGGTGATCTCGCTGGGGCTGGCCGCCGGCGAGGCCGCGCTGCGCGTGGAGCGCTTCGCGGTGAACGTGGCCGACTACCGCGTAAAGGACAACGCCGGCTGGCAGCCGGAAGGCGAGACGCTGGACAAGGCCGGTCCCGCGGCCTATTTCGTCACAGTGGACCCGCTCAGGCTGGCGGCGGCGGCGCGGCGCGCCGGCGCGCCGGCCTACGTCAGCAACCACGCCGGCGGCTACGTCTGCAACACGCTGATGTACGCGGCGATGCGCTCCATCGAGAAGTCCGGCCTGCGCGCGAAATACGCGTTCATCCACGTCCCGGTCAGCACCGAAATGGCGCTGAAGGAAAAGCCGGGCCCGAAGATCTCCCCCTCGCTGCCGCTCGCGCTGATAGCGGGCGCCGTGCAGGCGGCGATAAAAGAGGCCGCCCGTTAGGCGGCCTCCGGCGTACTTCCGCGGATAAAAGTTATTTAAGCAGCGGTTTTATCGCCTTCAGGTCCGAGGCGAAGGCCGGCTGCTTTTTCAATTCCGTGTAGAGCGTATCGGCCAGCGCCTTGCCGGCGGCGGTGTCGGATGGGTGGTGCGCGCCGCCTATCACGCGGTTCAGCGCGGCCTGGTCGGCCCGCGCCATGAACTCGGCCCGGCGCGACGGCACAAGGTCGGAAAGGATAAGCGCGAAGAGGCGCGACATCGCCGAGTGCCCGCTGGGATAGGCGAAGCCCCTCACGTTGGGGATGCAGGGCTTAAGGCCGGGGTCCCGCAGGAACGGCCGCTGGCGCTGGTAGGCTTCCTTAAGGTAAGTGTTCACCGCCACGGAATCCTTGGACACGTTGTTGAAGAAAGCCTTCACCGCCGGCGGGGTGGGCTGGCCGAACGGGCTGATCTTGCCGAAAAAGACCTCGTAATCGTGGGACATCTCGGCGCGGGCGGCCGCGCATTGCGCGGAAGTGCGCCTGGCCTGCCAGTCATAAAGCACCCGGAAATCCTCCTTGTCGGCGGCGGAGCCGTCGGCGGGCGGCGCTGGCACGGCCCGCAGGTCCAGGCCTTCGAGCGATAAGTAATGGGGTTTGCCGGCGGAACGGTCCGCCGCGGGGACGGCCGCGGCCGGCGCGGGCGGCAGGACGGCCGTTAAGCCGGAGGAGAGCTCCTCATAGGCCCCGCTATGCCCGAGGACGGGCAGCAGCGCGGCCAGCGAAAGGGATAACAGGAAACGGCGGAAAGGATGAGCCATCCTTTAGATTCTATAAAGAGAACCGCCGCCGCATAAGGGCACAAAGGCCTATGCAGGCGGCGGCAAAAGGACCGCGGCGAACTACCAAGCGGCGAAGGCGTAGTTGACGGTCACGGCCGAGATCAGGCCGCCCGGGTCCAGTTGGAAGAACTTCTCGTTGGAGGCCAGGGGCTGGCCTGTCGGCTTATAGGAAAGCGTCTTGGCGTCCTTAACTATCAGGCGATACTTCGCTCCGTTATATGAACGGGTCAGCTCATCGGTGCCGCTTCCGAACGCCTGTTTGAGCGTAAACCGCAGCGAGAAGCCGCCAGCCGTAAGCATTAGCCCCGCCTCGCCGTGCGGCGCGGTCAGGCTGCCCTGGAAATTGCCAGAGCTGGCGGGAAAGCCGGACAGGTTGCCATAGTCCGCCACGGTAATAGAGTAGAAGTCCGCACCGCCGCCAAGGTAAAGACCGAAATGGCGGCCGAAACGGCGTATGAG
>JAJZRA010000039.1 GCA_021847485.1 bacterium | reverse complement strand
AGCGACCCGGGCCGCAGGCCGTCGCCGAGGCTGAACGTCACGTCGTGTTTGCGGAAGACCGCGCAGATGTCGGCGAAGCGCTCGTAGAACGGGTTCTCCGCGTTATTGAGCTCCATCCAGCGGGCGAGCGCCGCCCCGCCGCGCGACACTATGCCGGTGGTCCGGCCTTTCACCAGCGGCAGGTGCCGGCGCAGCAGCCCCGCGTGCACCGTCATGAAGTCCACGCCCGCCTCGGCGTGTTCCTCTATGACCTCCAGCAGCAGAGCCGGGGTTACGCGCTTGACCCCGCCGGCGCGCTTCAGGGCGTCGTAGAACGGCACCGTGCCTACCGGCATGGGGCTGTTCTTTATTATCTCTTTCCTTATCTTAGGCAGGTCGCCGCCGGTGGACAGGTCCATCACCGCGTCGGCGCCCAGTTCGCGCGCCAGGGCGAGCTTCTTCAGTTCCTGCTTTAACCCCGAGCCCAGGCCGGAGGTGCCCAGGTTCACGTTGATCTTGCAGTTGAAGGCGCGGCCTATGGCGGCGGGGAAGAGACCCTTATGGTTGACGTTGGCCGGCACCACGGCGCGGCCCGCGGCCACCTCCTTCAGCAGGAGGCCGGCCTCGGCGCCTTCGCGCGCGGCGGCTTTTACTATCTCAGGTGTGAGTACGCCCTTGCGGGCCGATCCCAGTTGTGTCATTTATTCCTTCTTTGGAGGAAAAATGACAAAAAAATACCGGCTGCACGGCTGCAGTCGGCAATAGTCGCAATGACCCTTTCATTTTCCCTCCGCCGGTATTACCCGGATCAAGTTTTAAGGGTCTTCCGGCAACACCGGAACTCTCAGCCTGGTCAGTACCAAGCTCCCCGCGTCCCCCTAGGGGACAACCATATTCTAACAAACATATTTATGGTGACACACAACTTAATTCACTAATTAAGTTGTGTGTCACCATAACTACACCAAACTAGAGGCTTATTCCGTTATCGAAGGCTGGATGTCGGTGGAGACCTCGGGGAGGTCGGCCGACTTCAGGCCGAAGGCGCTGTTCAGGGCGCCGATGCCGTCCGTGATGATGGACTGGCTCGGGGACGTCACCGTGAACCTGACCGGGGCCGCGGCCTGCAGCGAGGTCTTGGAAGCGTGGCTGTTGGGGACCGTGGCGGCGAACTGCTCCGCCGGGGTCAGGGGCCAGCCCCAGCCGGTCTCCTGGTTGTTCGGGGTCGGGTTCAGCCCGGCCGCCTCGTAGGCGTACTCGGTGTAACCCACGCAGTCGAAATCCTCGGGGCCCTTCTGCGAGAAGTGCGTGTCGCTGTAGTGGTGGCCGAGCTTGGCCCGGGCGGCCTTGATGATCAGGTCGCGCTGGGCGGGGGTCGGCCGCGTCTTGGTCACGCGGTTGCCGTAGAAGGCGTACATCGTGTGGTGGGTGAAGTTGTAGAAGGAGTAGATCTTGCGGACGCCGCCGTAGGGCTTGAAGTTGTCCGGCACGCAGTCGTAGATCACGACCACGATCTTGCCGTCCTTCACCTCGGTGCCGCCGTAGAGGCCGGCATGGCCCACCGGGGTCTCCTTGATCCAGCCCTGCGGGATGCCGAAGATGCCGCCGGTGTAGATCAGGTCGCCCTTCTCCATGCCGTCCTTAGCCGAGAGGCGGGCGGCCGGGGCCTTGGCCCGGATCTCGCCGAGCATCTCGTAGGCCGCCGCGCGGACCACGTTGCTCTCGTCGGTCTTGCCGGCGAGCTCATAAAGGAACTTGGAGGCGTCGCCGGACTTGGTCTTGCCGGCGCCTATGGCCATATTGATCTTGACGACGTCGTCGGAGGTGTCGAAGAGCTTGAGCAGCCTGCCCATCACCTTGGGGTCGCCTATCTCGCCCAGCGCCCAGATGGAGTCCAGCGCCTTGATGCGGGCGTTGAGGTCGTCCTCGTAGGCGCCCTTGGCGTCCCGGGAGGCCTGGTAGTTCTCGACGTTGGCCAGCAGGGCTTCGGCGGCGAACTTGTTCTTGGACTCGCCGGCCGCGCGGATAGCGCAGGACTGCACGTCGGGATCGGGATCGTTGACCAGGTCGGCCAGGCTCTGGGCCGAGGCCTTATCGGAGCCGGCGGCCAGGGATTTTACGCCCGCGCAGGGATCGTTGCCTTCGCCGGCCGCGAAAGCGGGGGCCGAGAGGGCTAAGAGTATGGCGGTGATCGTAAGGTTCTTGAAGTTGCCGTTCATTGCTCCTCCTTGTTTCGCTACACCTATAGTTTAACGCAGGCGGGCAAAACCAACAAGGAACCCCGGGCCCAGAGGCCCGCGGTTAAATAGACTAGGCCCGTCTGGGCCCTTTGGGTCTAGGCCTTCTTCAGGGTTATTACGGGGATCTCCGCCGGGGCGAACCAGCGCATGGGAGGGCCCCAGACGCCGGCGCCGGAGGTGACGTAGAACGCGCTGTCCTTTATCCGGAACAGCCCGTAGAAATATTTGTACGCGAGGCGCGTGAATATATGGAAGGGGAAGATCTGGCCCCGGTGGGTGTGGCCGGACAGGGTCAGCGGGACGCCTTCGGCCGCGATCTCCCGGTAGTAGACCGGCTGGTGGCTCAGCAGCAGGCGGAACTTGCCGTTGCCGGCGGCGCGCAGCTGGGCCGTAACGTCCTCCGGGGAGAGCCCCTCGGTATGGATGTCCCCCAGCCCTATCAGCTTGAGGTCGCCCAGGTCGGCCGAGGAATTGCGCAGCAGCTTTATGCCGAAGGCCCGGTAGCAGGCCATGGCCTTGTCCAGGCCGTAGTAGTATTCATGGTTGCCGAGGGAGCCGTAGATCCCCAGCCGGCTCTTCAGCCTGGCGGCGGATTCCTGCAGGCCTTCCCGGCAGGTCAAGCCCGGGTCTATCAGGTCGCCGGTGAACAGCACCAGGTCGGGCTTGGCCGCGTTGACGCTGTCCACCAGCGCGTTGAACTGACGCAGTTTCCATTCGGAGTCGACGTGGATGTCCGAGATCTGGGCTATCCTGAGGCCGTCCAGCGCGGCCGGCAGGCCGGGCAGCGCTATCGTGATCTCCTTCACCGGGGTATTGCGGACGCCGCCGTAGAAGGACCAGGCCAGCACCGCGGCCAGCGCGCCGAGCGTGGCGGCAGGCAGGCGCGGCAGGGCCGCCGGCAGGGCCCGGCGCAGAGCCAGCGCCCCGAGGTCGGAGCACAGGAAGATGAAGGCGGCCACCAGGATGACGCCCATCCACGCGTAGCCGGCGGTGTAGAGCACCTCCAGCGCCGGGGATTGGTAGTGACGCTTGAGGAACATCGTGAGCGGCGACAGGAAGGCGGCCAGCAGCAGGGCCACGCGCAGCCACGAGGAGGCCGGGTAGCCTATGGAGAAGCTTTTGGTAAGCCAGCGGGCGGCGTAGAAATGCAGGCCTATGTAAAAAGCTACCAGGGCGAGGAAGACGGGAAGGAAGTGGTGGTGTTTCATCGGCGCAATAGATTATATAAATTAGCGTTGCGGGGAGGGTGCCGGTGCGGGCAATATCTTGAACGTTCCTTGAATTTTATTTGAAAAAAACTTAACAACGGGCTAGAATAATATATAAGAAGGATATTATGGCGGACGAAGATAAGCTCAAAGAAAAAGAACGGCAGGCCGGGGCCGCAGGCAACGGCGGCCCGAACTCCGTCCCTTACGGGATGTTCGTCCCGTCCGTCTCCACGCGTATCCGCGCCACCCCCCAGGAGCCGGCGCTCAAGGTGCCGGGGCCCGTCGCCCCTACCGGCGGGGAAAAATGGGGGATGGAGCTGCCCTTGGTCCCGACTACGTTGGACCCCCGCTCCTATAACCGCTTCGCCCACGCCGCCGCGATGACCGTGGTGGAGAACCCCGGCTTCATCTGCAACCCGCTGCAGATCTACGGCGGGCCGGGTTCCGGCAAGAGCCATTTTCTGAACTTCATCGCCTACTCGCTGGCCGTGCCGGGCGGTCTGGATTCAGTCCTTTTCACCGACGGGATAAGGCTGTCGCTGGGGCTGGAGGCGGCCATCCGGGCGGGCGCCGCGGAAAAGCTGGAGCGGACGCTGCTGGGGCTGAAGGCCCTGCTGGTGGACGACGCGCACCTGCTGCACCTGACCGACGCCGGCGCTCCCTACGTGCGCCGCCTGCTGGAAGCTTTCACGGAAGGGGGCAGGCAGCTGGTGCTGGCCTCCGGCGCGCCGCCGGGCGCGGAGACTTCGCTGGAAGCCGCCATGGGCGGCATTGCGGGCGCCGGCTGGACCGTGGACCTGAAGGTGCCGACCGCGCAGGACTACCGCCATATCCTGGCGCAGTTCACGAAAAGCCTGGGCCTGAACCTTTCCGAAGCCGACCTGGAGGCCGCCTTCGCGGCCCAGGGTGTGCCGCTTTCCGAGGCCGTGAAGATGCTGGGCCGGGTCAAGAAGCTGGAGCGCCTGGCCCCCGCCGCCTTAGGCGGCCGGCCGCACTCCGGCCTGCTCGGCCTGCTGTCCGGCGGCTCCGGCGCGGAGCCTGAGGAGGGCCTGCCGGCCCCGTCCGCGGATATTCCCCCGGCCGCTCCGGACCGCCGGCAGAGGCTCGGGATCTTCTATCCCGAAGGCATGGCGGGCGAGGCCGCGTCGGCGCTGGGCGCCCTGCGCGGCGTCTCCGGCAGGCTGGGCCTGGCCGCGGGCTGGGACGAGGCTTTTTCGGAAGCTTATTCCTGCGGCGACCAGTACGCCGCGGCTTTCAGGATGGGCGGGCTGGCCGCGGAGAAGCGCGCCGCCGGGGTCGCCATCATCGGCGGGACCGGTTCCGAGGTTTGCCGGATAGCCCTTAAAGTGCTGGAGAGCCTGAAGATAAAGGCCGCCTGGCTCCCGGCGGCGGAACTGGGGGCGCCGGCGGTCTACGCCCGCGCGCTCATGGACCTGGTCTGAACTAGCCTTTTATGACGGCCAGCGGCCGCAGCCTGGCCACCCGGCGGGCGATGCCCGCGCCGGCCACTACTCCCACCACGGCGTCCACGTCCTTGTAGGCCTCCGGCATCTCCTCGGAGAGCGTCTCGCGCCCGGAGGAGAACACGATTATGCCCTTAGCGGCGAGCTCGTCGGCTATGCGGCGGCCGCGGGCGCGGCGCACCGCCTCGTGGCGGCTCATCAGGCGCCCGGCGCCGTGGCAGGCCGAGCCGAAGGTCTCCTTCATGGCCCGCGCCGTGCCGGCCAGCACGTAGGAGCAGCGCCCCATGTCGCCGGGGATGATGACGGGCTGGCCCGCCGCGGCGTAGGCCGCGGGCAGCTCCGGGTGGCCCGGCGCGAAGGCGCGGGTGGCGCCCTTGCGGTGGACTATCAGCTTGCGCGCCTCGCCGTCGACTTTGTGCTCCTCGAACTTGGCGATATTGTGCGCCACGTCGTAGACCAGGCGCAGGCCCAGCGCCGCCTCGCCGAGGCCGAGCGCGGCCTCGAAGGCCTCGCGCACCAGGGCGGTGAGGGCCTGGCGGTTGGCCCAGGCGTAGTTGGCCGCGGCCTGCATGGCCCCGAAATAGCGCTGCCCCTCGGTGCTGCGGAACGGCGCGGCGGCCAGCTGCTGGTCGGCGAGAGGGATACCGTAGCGCGCGGCCGCCCGGCGCATCACCTCTATGAAATCGGTGCAGACCTGGTGCCCCAGCCCGCGCGAGCCGGTGTGCAGCATCACGGCCGCCTGGCCCTTGAAGAGGCCGTAGGCGCGCGCGGCCGCCTCGTCGTAGACGTCGGTGACCTCCTGCACTTCCAGGAAATGGTTGCCGGACCCGAGCGTGCCGAGCTGGTCGCGCCCGCGCTCGAGCGCCCTGCCGCTGACCTCGCCCGGGTCGGCGCCGGGGAGAGCTCCGCCGGACTCTATGCGCCGCAGGTCCTCGGGGCGGCCGAAGCCCCGCTCCACCGCCCAGGCCGCGCCTTTCAGCAGCGGCGCCTCCCGGTCCCGCTTGCCGAGGCGGATGCCGCCGCCGGCCCCTACGCCGGCCGGCACGCGGGCGTAGAGCGCCGAGGCCAGCTTCTCGAGCCCGGCCGCCAGGTCCTTCGCCTCGAGGGAGGAGGCGAGCAGGCGCACGCCGCAGTTGATGTCGTAGCCCACGCCGCCGGGGGAGATCACGCCGTCGCGCGCGTCGAAAGCGGCGACGCCGCCTATCGGGAAGCCGTAGCCGGTGTGGATGTCGGGCATCGCTAGGGCCGCCCCGGCGAGGCCGGGCAGCGTGGCGGTGTTGGCGGCCTGCTCCAGCGCTTCCGGCTCTATCAGGGCGGCCACGGCCTCGTCGGCGTAGACTATGGCGGGGCCGTTCATGCCCTGCTTGTAGCCGGGGGGGATCTCCAGCCTGAAAGCGTCCAGACGCTTTATCCTTGGGTCCATGATCGTATAAGCGGTCAGATGTCCAGGACGACCTCGGCGGTCCAGCGGCCGCCGCTTTCCTTCACCTTGAGGCCGTGGTAGGTGGCCGCCTTCACCAGCAGGCCGCGCGCCCGGCGCCCGAAGGCGGCCGCCTCGCCTTTTATCGTCGCCTCCAGCTCCAGCCCGCCGTCCTTCGCCTTCACCTCGGCCTCGGCCGCGGCCGGGAGGAAACCCTCGCTGTCGGCGAGGAAGACCAGCTCGTTTAGGAACCTGACGGCCAGCTCCCCCGGTTCCCGGGCCGCGAGGGTCAGGCCGCGCGTTTCTACGGGCTCCGCGTGTTCCGGCGAGCTCAGCTCGGCGAAACCCAGCGCCAGCTCGGCCAGCAGAGGCCCGAGGCCGTCCGCTTCCGCCCTGATGCCGGCGTCGCCGGCGGTGCCGAAGGTGCTGAAGCTCATAAGGGCGGGTCCCCGCTGGAAGGTCAGGGGCGCCGGCGGCCGGCCGCCCTGCGCGGCTGTTCACCGCGCAGGCGCGCGGCGAGTTCCGGGTAGCCGCTCAGCTCGGCGATGTCGGCCGCGGTCTGGCCGTCGCGGTTGGTCTTGAAAGGGTTGGCGCCGAGGTCCAGCAGCGCGTTCACGGTCTCGGCGCGGCCCCGGTGCGCGGCCATCATCAGCGGCGTGCTGCCGTTGCTGTCGCGGAATTCCATGTTGGCCCCGCCCCCGACCAGGGCCTGTACCACTTCGGTGCGCCCCTGCATGGCGGCCCACATCAGCGGGGGCCAGCCCAGGCGGTCCAGGGCCTCGGTGCGGGCTCCGGCCGACAGCAGGAAGTTCACCGTGTCCAGGCGGCTCCAGCGGGAGGCGATATGCAGCGCGGTCTCGCCCTTCTTGTTGCGGGCGTCTATGTTGCCGCCCCGGGAGACCAGCAGTTTGATGATATCGACGTTGTCCTTGGCCGCGGCCCACATCAGCGGGGTCCAGCCGGCCTGGTCGGTTATGTTGGGGTCTACGCCGGAGTCCAGCAGCCGCCGCGTCACGCGGGTATAGTCGTTCTTGGCGGCCTTGATCATCCGCTCCTGGGGCGTGCCTAAAGGGATATCGCAGCCGGCGGTCAGCGCGGCGGCGGCCAAAAATACGAGTAAAAGAGTCTTCCCCCGGACCATTCTCTGAAATATATAAATAATGCGCCTCCCGGGCAAGGGCTATCTGCCGGCGAAGAAGTCGTTGCCCTTGTCGTCGACCAGGATGAAGGCCGGGAAGTCCTCGACCTCTATGGCCCAGACGGCCTCCATGCCGAGCTCGGGGTAGTCGAGCGTCTCCACTTTCTTTATGTTGCGCTCGGCCAGCAGCGCGGCGGGGCCGCCGGGCGAGCCGAGGTAGAAGCCGCCGTATTTATTGCAGGCGTCGGCGACGGCCTTGGAGCGGTTGCCCTTGGCTATCATCACCAGCGACGCGCCGCGGCTCTGCAGCAGGTCCACGTAGGAATCCATGCGCCCGGCGGTGGTCGGGCCGAAAGAGCCGGACGGCTTGCCCTTGGGCTGCTTGGCGGGACCGGCGTAATAGACCGGGTGCTTGAGCAGGTAGTCGGGCAGCGGTTTGCCGGAGTCGATCAGTTCCTTGAACTTGGCGTGCGCGAGGTCGCGCGCCACCACGATGCGGCCGTTGAGGGAGACGCGCGTGCCTATCGGGTGCTTCGAGAGCTGGGCGAGGATCTCCTTCATCGGGCGGTTCAGGTCCACGCTTACGCAGCTGGAGCAGGACTGGAACTTGGCGCGGACCTCCCTGGGGATCAGGTCGCCGGGGTTCCGGTCGAGCTCCTCGAGCCAGACGCCGTCCCGGTCTATGCGCGCGAGGGCGTTGCGGTCCGCCGAGCAGGAGACGCCGACGCCTATCGGGGCGGAGGCGCCGTGGCGGGGCAGGCGCACTACGCGCACGTCGTGCGCGAAGCGCTCGCCGCCGAACTGCGCGCCGAAGCCGATGTGGCGCGAGGCCTCCAGCAGCTCGGCCTCGAGGGCCCTGTCGCGGAAGGCGCGGCCGGTGCCGCCGGGGTCGCCGGGCAGGCCGTCGAGGTAGCCGGTGGAGGCCAGCTTGACGGTCTTCAGGCACATCTCGGCCGAGGTGCCGCCGATGACGAAGGCGATATGGTACGGCGGGCAGGCGGCGGTGCCGAGCGCCTTCATCTTCTCCACGAGGAAAGGCTTGAGCTTGTCGGGCGCGAGGGTGGCCTTGGTCTCCTGGTAGAGCATGGTCTTGTTGGCGGAGCCGCCGCCCTTGGTCACGAACAGGAAGTCGTAGGTCATGCCGGGCCGGGCGTAGATGTCGATCTGGGCGGGGAGGTTGTCGCCGGAATTGCGCTCCCGGTACATGTCGAGGGCCAGCGTCTGGGAATAGCGCAGGTTCTCGCCGGTGTAGGTCTGCCAGATGCCGCGCGAGAGGGCCTCCTCGTCGTCGCAGCGGGTCCAGACCTGCTCGCCTTTCTTGGCGACCACGGTGGCGGTGCCGGTGTCCTGGCAGAAGGGCAGCTCGAAACCGGCGGAGATGGCGGCGTTCTCGAGCATGCACCAGGCGACGAACTTGTCGTTCTCGGAGGCCTTGGGGTCGGCGAAGACGGCGGCGAGCTGCTCGTTGTGGGCGCGGCGCAGCAGGAAGGAGATGTCGCGCACGGCCTCGCGGGCCAGCAGCGTCAGCGCCTCGGGCGAGACCTCCAGCACCTCGCGGTCCCCGGCCTTGACCACGCCGACGCCGTCCTTAGAGACCAGGCGGAACTTAGCCTTGCTCTTCTCCAGCTGGAACATCTCCGAATACTTGAACTCGGGCATGGTCTGCTCCTTAATTACAGCGTGCTTTCCGCATCAGGCGCCGGAATGAGTCGGTCCACCAAGTGAGTGGGCCCTGCGGGCACGCTATCGGCCACACCGTGGCCGCGCTCCCGCTCGGGCCTGAACGCTGAATTGTGTCGCCTGCTCCGCAGGCTCCACCCGGCGCTTACGCAAGCCTCGCCCTGCGCGAGGGCCCGCCGAACCCACCCACTTGGCGGCCCTCCAGATTCTAGCGGCCTGACGCGGGCCCGGGGGTTGGAAAAAGCCTCCGGAGGACCGAGCTTGCGTAAGCGCGAGGTCCGAGGTAGGCAGGCGCGCGCACGGTGTGCGCGACGCCGGTTTTTCCGGCCCCCGGGCCCGCGGCAGGCTCGGATGAGCGTCGCCGACCCGAGGAAGGCATCCCCTTGTCGGACCGACTGTGCATCTCGCGGTCCGGCCCCCTGGCCCGTGGAGGGCTTCCGTTTAGCGTTACTTCTTAGAGAACAGGTTGGCGCGCAGGAACTCGCGGTTCATGCGGGCGATATTGGCGACCTTGACCTGCTTGGGGCAGACGGCCTCGCACTCGTACTCGTTGGTGCAGTTGCCGAAGCCCTCTTTGTCCATCGCGGCCACCATGTTCAGCGCGCGGTCGGCGCGCTCGGGGCCGCCCTGCGGCAGCAGCGCGAGCTGCGAGATCTTGGCTCCCGTGAACAGCATCGCCGCGCCGTTGGGACATGCCGCCACGCAGGCGCCGCAGCCTATGCAGGCCGCCGCGTCCATCGCCTCCTCGGCGCTGTCCTTGTCCACCGGGACGGCGTTGGCCTCCGGCGCCGCGCCCACGTTGACCGAGACGAAGCCGCCGGCGGTCATGACCCGGTCCAGCGCGGAGCGGTCCACCGCGAGGTCCTTGATCACCGGGAAAGATTTCACGCGCCACGGCTCCACCGTGATCACGTCGCCGTCCCGGAAGCGGCGCATGTGCAGCTGGCAGACCGTGGAATGCTCGTCGGGCCCGTGCACGTCGCCGTTGACCACCAGGCCGCAGCAGCCGCAGATGCCCTCGCGGCAGTCGCTCTCGAAAGTGATCGGGCTCTCGTTCTTCTTCAGCAGGTCCTCGTTGAGGACGTCGAGCATCTCGAGGAACGACATGTCGGGGGAGACGTCCTTGACCCGGTACGAGACCATCTTGCCGGGCTCTCCGGGGCCGGGCTGCCGCCAGACGCGCACCGTGACGCTGAAATGTTTCTCGGAGTTCATGTTATTTGTAGCTCCTTTCCGCCATCTTGATGTGCTCGAAGGTCAGGGGCTCCTTGTGCAGCAGGGCCTCCTTGCCGCCGCCCTGGTATTCCCAGACCGCCGCGTGGGAGAAGTTGGCGTCGTCGCGCCTGGCCTCGCCCTCGGAGGTGCAGGATTCCTCGCGGAAGTGCCCGCCGCAGGACTCTTTGCGCTCCAGCGCGTCGCGCACGAACAGCTCGGCGAACTCCAGGAAGTCGGCCAATTTGAGCGCCTTCTCGAGGGTCTGGTTCATGTCCCGGTCGGCGCCGGCGACCATCACGTTCTTCCAGAAGTCCTCGCGGATCTCGGGTATCTTCTTCAGGGCCTTCTTCAGCGCGGCCTCGTTGCGGGCCATGCCGACGTCGTTCCACATCACGTTGCCGAGCTGGCGGTGCAGCTCGGACGGGGTCTTGGTGCCCTTGATGGACAGGATGCGGTTCACCTTCTCCTGCACCTGCTTCGCCGAGTCGGAGAATTCCCGGTCCAGCGTGTTGACCGGCTCGAACTTGGCGGCGCCCAGGTAGCCGGGCACGGTGGCCGGCGCTATGAAGAAGCCGTCCGCCAGGCCCTGCATCAGCGCCGACGCGCCGAGGCGGTTGGCGCCGTGGTCCGAGAAGTTGGCCTCGCCGAGCGCGAACAGGCCCGGCACGGTGGTCATCAGGTTGTAGTCCACCCACAGGCCGCCCATCGTGTAGTGCGGGGCCGGGTAGATGCGCATCGGTGCCTTGTAGCCGTTCTCGTCGGTGATCTGGTAGTACATGTCGAAGAGGTTGCCGTACTCCTCGCGGATCTTGTCCTCGGACTTGCGCCTGATCGAGTCGCGGAAGTCCAGGTAGACGCTCTGACCGCTGGGGCCGACGCCGTACCCGGCGTCGACGACGGTCTTGGCGGCGCGGCTGGCGATGTCGCGCGGCACCAGGTTGCCGAACGCCGGGTAGCGGCGCTCGAGGAAGTAGTCGCGCTCCTCCTCGGGGATCTCGTTCGGCGGGCGGCGGTCGCCCTTGGCCTTGGGCACCCAGACGCGACCGTCGTTGCGCAGGCTCTCGCTCATCAGCGTCAGCTTGCTCTGGTGCTCGCCGGAGCGCGGGATGCACGTCGGGTGGATCTGCGTGAAGCACGGGTTGGCGAAGCCGGCGCCCTTCTTGTAGGCGGTCCAGGCGGCCGATACGTTGCAGGAGGCCGCGTTGGTGGACAGGTAGAAGACGTTGGCGTAGCCGCCGGTGCACAGCAGCACCGCGTGGCCGGAATAGGCCTCGAGGTCGCCGGTCACCAGGTTGCGGGCCGTGATGCCGCGGGCGCGGCCGTTCTTGACCACGATGTCCATCATCTCGCGGCGGGGGAACACCGTTACGGTGCCGGCCGCCACCTGCCGCATCATCGCCGAGTAGGCGCCGAGCAGCAGCTGCTGGCCGGTCTGGCCGCGGGCGTAGAACGTGCGGGCCAGCTGCGCGCCGCCGAACGAGCGGTTGGCGAGCCCGCCGCCGTACTCGCGGGCGAAAGGCACGCCGATGGCGGCGCAGTGGTCGATGATCTGGTTGGAGATCTGGGCTAGGCGGTAGACGTTGGCCTCGCGGGCGCGGTAATCGCCGCCCTTGACGGTGTCGTGGAAGAGGCGCCAGACGGAGTCGCCGTCGTTGGGATAGTTCTTGGCCGCGTTGATGCCGCCCTGCGCGGCTATCGAGTGCGCGCGGCGGGGGGAGTCGTGCAGCGTGAAGACCTTTACGTTGTAGCCGAGTTCGCCGAGCGAGGCGGCGGCGGAGGCGCCGGCCAGGCCGGAGCCGATCACGAGGATGTCGTACTTGCGGCGGTTGCTGGGATTGACCAGCTTCAGGTTGAACCTGTGGGAATCCCACTTCTTCTCTATCGGGCCCGCGGGTATCTGAGCGTCGAGTTTCATTTAGCCTCCGGTCCTTATCTTATCACCACTACCTGGTAGCCGGTCTCGGCGGCCTTCATGTCCATGTCGGCCAGGAAATAGAGCGAGATCAGCGCGAAGCCGACCATCAGCACGGCCACGGCCATGCCGCCGGCCTTGATCAGCGGGGTGTACTTGGGATGGCTCAGGCCCAGGGTCTGGAAGGCGCTCTGCATGCCGTGGCTGAGGTGCAGCGCCAGCGCGGCGGCGCCGGCCACGTAGATCCCGACGAAGACCGGGCTGCGGAAGGCCGACGTTACCATCTGGTAGAAGCCCATCGAGTGGTCGACGAAGCGGAAGGTCAGCAGGTGGTAGGCGAGGTAGAAGAGGATCGCCGCCGCGGTGTAGAGCATCGTAGCGGAGCCGATCGTGCGGCCGCCCTGCCAGCGCCGGGCCTCGTAGCCGCGGGGGGCGTTCAGGAAGTCCTCGATCCGCACCCAGACGCCGGTGATTATGTGAGCGACGAAGATGACCAGCAGGCCCAGCTCCAGGTAGATCGTGACCGGGTTGGAGAGCAGCAGGTCCACCCAGCCGTTGTAGGCGGTCTCTCCCTTGAACAGCAGCAGGTTCTCGGCCAGGTGGACCAGCATGAAGCCGCCCAGCAGCAGGCCGGAGACGGCCATGACGGCCTTCCTTCCTATGGATGTCGTTATTAATCTCTTGGCGAACGTAAGGTCCATTGTCGCTCCTTCGATCCGGGATACAAAACACGGATAATAAGGTATCGTAAAAAATTAACGGCGGCGGTTCAAGGGCGGACCGGCCGCGCCGGGCGCCCGCGCCTGCCCCGCGGCCCCCCAAATATAATAGAATAGCGGGATAGTTTCCCGTTGTTCCATAAGCGAAGGGGAGGAAGTACCATGAAGCGCGATCTTATCCTTGCGGCCCTGCTCGGCCTGGCGGCCGGGCCCGCCTGCGCCTACGAGAAGATAGAGTTCAAGGCCCAGTTCGTCAGCCCGGCCTTCCTGAAGCCGGCCGCCGTGGCCGTTTCCGACGGCAAGGTCTACGTGGCCGACGCCAAGGCCAACGCCGTGTTCGTCTTCGACCAGGCGGGCAAGCAGACCGGGAAGATAGAGGGCGGCCTGAAGGCGCCCGAGGCGCTGGCCTGCGGCGGCGGCCGCCTCTACGCGGCCGATACCGGTAATTCCCGCGTGGCCGTCTTCGACGGCGGCGGCAAGTTCCTTTGGGCCTTCTCCGGCCCCGGCTCCGCTCCGGGCCAGTTGGACGACCCTCTCGGCGTCGCGTTCGGCCCGGACGGCCGGGTCTACGTCTCCAATACCGGCAATTCCCGGGTCGAGGTCTTCAACGCCGACGGCATCTACCTCTACGGCTTCCCCGTCCTCAAGGCGGACGGCGTCACCAAGCTCAAGCCCGGCAGGATCTCGCTGGACCGGGCCGGCAACCTCTACGTTTCAGATCCCGACAAGGCCCTGCTGCAGAAGTACGACAGGACCGGCAAGCTGCTCAAGGAGTTCCCGCTGGCCAACGACGGCGCGGCTCCCGACGCGCACGGCCTGCTCTACGTCATCAGCTCCCGGGAGGGCAAGGTCCGCGAGCTCTCCGCCTCGGGCGAGACGCTCGGCACCTTCGGCACCAGGGGCAAGGGCAAGCTGGAGTTCCGCGACCTCTCCGACGTGGCCGTCGGCGCCTCCGGCGACATCTATCTCTGCGACGAGGAGAACAGGAAGGTGGTCGCCATCAACCTGGAGTCCTCCGAGACCGGCCCCGAGCTGCCCGCCGCCCCGTCGCTGGACCGCTTCTCGCTGAAGGGCCCGGTCTTCAGGGCCGCGTTCAAGGCCGACGTCTTCGCGGTGACGCCCGACAACAAGGTCGTGGCCTATCTGCCGGAAGCCAGGGAGCTGGCGCTGCTCTCCGACGGCACCAAGAAGACCCTCGTCCGCGAGGGCAAGCTGCAGGGGCAGGTGCGCTCCCCCGGCGGCCTCTTCATCGACCAGAAGGGCATGATCTACGTGGCCGACACCGGCAACGACCGGGTGCAGGTCTTCAACCCCGACGGCACCTTCGCCAACATGTTCGGCGAGAGCGGTTCCGGGGACGGGCAGTTCCGCTCGCCCTCCTCGGTGGCGGTCAACGCCAAGGGCAACATCTACGTCGCGGACACGAAGAACCGCAAGATCAAGGCCTTCAGTCCCGACGGCATCTTCCTGTTCGCGGTCGGGCCCGAAGCGGGCAACCTGATCATGGCCTCGCCGATAGCCGTCCGCTGCGACGAGAACAAGAACGTCTACGTGCTGGACTCAGGGCTCAAGAAGGTCATCGTGCTGGACGCGATGGGCAAGTTCCTGCGCATCTGGGACGATTCGGGCGCGCTGCAGGACCCGGTCTCGCTCTCCTACGACGGGAAGGGGTTCTTCTACATCCTGGACCGCGGCGCCGACAGCCTCAAGATCTTCGACGCCGACGGCAAGCTCGCCGCCTCGTTCTTCGCGAAAGGCCGCGGCGAACGCGAACTGTGGTCTCCGGCGCATATGGCCTTCCGCAACGACAGGGCCTACGTCTCCGACCCCGCCCTGGGCAGGATCCTGGGCTTCGCGGTCAGCTACCTGCCGGAGGCCCCTTTCGCCCTGAAGGCGGAGGCCGGCGAGAAGAGCGTTAAGCTCTCGTGGAAGGCGAAGGCCAACGCGTGGACCGACGGCTACAAGGTCTACCGCCGCCGCGGCGCGGCCGGCCCGCTCGAGGAGGCCGGCTCCCCGAAGGAGAAGGCCTTCGAGGACGCCTCGCTGGCTCCCGGCTCCACCTACTTCTACTACGTCGCCGGCCTGTCCGTGACCGGCGACGCCGGCGGCCTGTCGGACCCGGCCTCCGTCTTCTACAAGGGCCCGGAGGCCCCGGCCCCGGCGCCCGAAGCGGCGGCCGAGAACCGCAACGTCGCGCCGATGGAGATAGTGCCGCTCGAGCTGAACTACATCTTCTCGGCCAACTATAAGTATTACCAGAAGCACCCGGTCGGCCGCGTGGCCGTGAAGAACAACACCGACAGCGACTTCACCAACGTCAAGCTGTCGTTCTTCTTCAAGGACTTCATGGACTTCCCCAGCGACACCGTGGTGCCGCTGGTCAAGGCTAAGTCGCAGGTCGACGTGGACCTGTCCGCCACGCTGAACAACCGCATCCTCGGCATCACCGAGGATACCCCTGTGCAGTGCCAGCTGACGCTGACCTACTACCAGGACGGCGCGGAGAAGACCTTCACGCTGACCAAGCCGGTCAAGGTGCTCTCCAAGAACGCCATCGTCTGGGACAAGCCGCAGCGCCTGGCCAACTTCATCACGCCCAAGGACACGCCGGTGTTCGGCTTCAGCCGGTTCGCGCTGAACGAGCGCGCCAAGCTGGAGGACGAGACCGAGTTCCTCAACGGCGAGACGCTGACCGCGCTGATGGTCTGGGAGGCCCTCGGCGAGTACGGCCTCAGCTACCTGGCCGACCCGGTCAGCCCGTATTCGGTGCTTAAGTCCTCGAAGGAGGTCGCGCTGGACACGGTGCAGTTCCCGCGCGGCACGCTCAAGCTGCGGAGCGGCGACTGCGACGACCTGACCGCCCTGTTCGCCTCGATCCTGGAAGCCTCCGGCGTGCGCGTCGCGCTGCTGGACTACCCGGCGCACATAGCGCTGATGTTCGACACCGGCGCCACGGACGCGCGCGAGGTCGGCATCCCCGAGGAGTACCTGATCAAGTACGACAACACCTGGTGGGTGGGCCTCGAGACCACGATGGTGGGCAAGGACTTCTACGACGCGGTCAAGCACGAGGCCGACCTGTACCGCCGCTCGAAGGACGACGTGCGCGTGATAGACGTGCGCACGGCCTGGGGCGAGTTCGAGCCGGTCACGCTGCCCGAGACCGAGAGCGAGAGCTATCCCGACAAGGCCAGGTTCATAGCCCGCGTCAACGCGGCCGCCGGGGCCATGCTGAAAGCGCGCTACGCCTACTTCAAGGACTACTACGGCCGGATCCTCGCCGAGTACCCCGGCGACGCCGACGCCAACCTGAACCTCGGCATCCTGACGGCCCGCGCCGGGGAGCCCGCGGAGGCCGCCAAGTACTTCGGGGCGGTGCTGGAGAAGGATCCGTTCAACGCCGCGGCGCTCAACGACATGGGCAACCTGGCCTTCCTCGACGGGAAGTACGACGAGGCCGGGAAGTATTACTTCGACGCCGCCAAGGCCGACCCGTACGACGCCGACATCTGGCTGAACCTGGCCCGCGTCTCGGAAAAGCTCGGCAAGAAGGACGACGTGAGGACCTTCGCCGGCCGCGCGGCCAAGATAGACCCCGCCGCCAAGAGCGTCGGCGACAAGCTTCTGAAATGAGGGGAGGGAACATGAAGAGAATACTGATGACGCTGGCGCTGGTCTTTTCGGTCAACGCCGTCCACGCCGCCGATAAGGGCGACTGGAGGAGCTGGTACGACGGCCTGGTCAAGGGGCTGAAGTCCAAGGTGGAGAAGCGCTTCGAGTCCAAGACCCGCGTGACCGCGGTCGCCGCCGTTCGCGGCGCCAAGCAGGGTTCCGACCCGATGGCGCTCTACTGGAAGGGCGGGGTCTCCGAGGCCGCGCGCAAGAAGATGGACGCCGAGAAGGCCCAGCTGGCGGACGCGGTCCAGCTGGTGCTGGACGGCGACCTGCCCGCCGGCAGGGCCGCGCTGGGCAAGTTCATCAAGGACAATCCGGACAGCGTCTACCTGGCCGAGGCGAAGGAGGCCCTTGAGCGCCTGCCCTCCGACGAAGCCAAGCCCGCGGAGGAGAAGCCCGCCGCCAAGCCGGCTCCCGCCGAGGCCGCTCCAGCCGCCAAGCCCGCGCCCGCCGCCGAGCAGCCCGCGCCCGCGGCCCAGGAGAAGCCCGCAGCCTCCAACTGAGGCGCCGCAGGCCGATAAAAAAAGCCCCGCTTCAGGCGGGGCTTTTTCTTTTGCGCTCGCGCGCGGTCAGTCGTCCGGGGTAGTGTCTTCCGCCGGCTTGGCGGGAGGGGGCTGCCCGGCCGGCTGCTGCTGTGCTGCCGCAGGTACGGCGGCCGGGGCGGCCGCGGGCGCTGCCTGGCCCTTCCCCGGGACTACCCAGGTCTTGTCGGGGGCTTCCGGCGTGATGGTTTCCTCCGGGGCGCCGTCGCGGCTCTGCCCGGGCAGCCAGGTGCGGTCGGGCTGCAGCGGCGGGCCGGGCAGCGGCACGGGCTCGGGCTTCTCCTGCGCCGCCGGCAGGTCCGCCGGCACGCCGCCGCCGGCCTTCAGCCGGGAATAGACGTCGGTGGCGGAGCGCCAGAGCATCTGCCGGACCAGCGAGTTCTCCCTGCGCCCGGGGGCGAAGAACGGGTAGAGCGGCGCCATCAGCAGGTGGAAGGTGGTCTTGTTGCGGCCTACCGTCTCGATGTGCTGGGGCCCGGACTTGTCGGCGAAGTCGGCGGTCAGCAGGTAATTGACGCGCAGGGAGGCGGGGATGATGAAGATGAACCCCGTGTCCACCAGGAAGGAGCGGAACAGGTCGCCGTACGTCCACTTGCCCAGCGTGGTCAGCTGCAGCCGCAGGGTGCCGCGGCCGCGGGTCTTGTCCAGCAGGCCCGCGTCGCTGAAGATCCTTTCCGCCTCTCCGGAGAGGCGGGCCGCGTCCTCCGGCTCGGCCTCGACCGGCTTGATGACCCTCGGCCTGGAGATCGAGCCTTCGCCGATGGAGTCGGTAGGGGCCCGGTAGGGGTAGACCTGCCAGGAGACGTCCAGCGCCGCGAAAGGCACCACGGCCTTGTCCTCCAGCATGGCGCGCGCCGTGTCGCGGGAGACCTTGATGTCCCCGGAGTTGAACGAGGCGCAGCCGCCCAGGGCGGCCAGCAGCGGCGGCAGGATGAAGGAAGCGTATTTTTTCATGTCGGGAACGGGCCTCACGCGGTCTCTCTCGCCGCTTCGGCGGCGCCTATACAAGTTATCACATTCCGAAATCAAAATCCAAATGGTCCGCCGGCGTTAGCCCAGCAGCGGGGTCACCGCGGCCGCGTCCAGCGGCGCTTCCAGGCAGCCGGCGGCCCCGGCGGCGGCGGCCCTCGGTCCCAGCTCGGAGACGGGCTCGTTGGAGACCAGGTAGACCCGGCAGTCCGGCAGGCGCAGGTCCCTCACGGCGGCGGCCAGCTCGAGGCCGCTCATGCCGGGCATGTTCTGGTCCGTGAAGATCAGGTAGCGCGTCGCCGGGCGCGCGCCGGCGTCGGAGCGCAGGAAGTCCAGCAGCGGCCGGGCCCCGGGGAAGACCCCGGTCTCCAGGCCTTCCGCCTGTACGCGCTTGAGCTCGAGCGCCACGCACCTGCGGGCCAGCTCGTCGTCGTCGCAGGCCAGCACTACCAGCCTGCTCCCGGTTTGGCGGCCGGCGGCCGGCGGCGCCTCGGGCGCGGGGCCAGCCGCGGCGGAGGAGAGCAGTTCCGGCAGCGGGCGTTCGGGCGGGGCGTCCGGTTCGGCCGAGGCAGGCAGGCGGACCAGGAACTCCACGCCGGCCCCGCCGGGCAGGTTGCGCGCGGAGATGGAGCCGCCGTGCAGCTCCACCGTCTTTTTGGCGGAGGCCAGGCCCAGGCCGGTGCCGGCCGTCTTGCCCTTGGTGAAGAACGATTCGAACAGGCGCGGCAGGTCCAGCTCCGCCACCGGCGGACCGTCGTTGGCGAAGGCGACCTCCACGAAGTTCCCGCCGTCCGCGCGGACGTCGGCGGAGGAGACGCGCACCGTGCCGGAATCCCGGCCGCCGATGACGGTTATCGCCTCGGCGGCGTTGCCGAGGACGTTGGAGAAGACGCGGGCCAGCCGGCCGGCGTCGGCGAGCGGCTTGCGGGTGTGGCGCAGCGCGTACTCCAGGCGGACCGCGGCGCCGGGCCGGGAGCCGGCGGCCTGCCTCAGCGAGAAGTCCAGCAGGGCGGGCAGGCTCTCCGGGCGGAGCTCCAGCCTGACGGCGCGGGAGAAGTCCATGACGTCGGAGATCATCGCGTCGGCGTGCGCGATGGCCCGCTCGATGGAGGCGCGGGAACGCGCCAGTTCCTCCGGGTCGTCCTTGGCGGAGGAGAGCGAGGAGATCAGGGCCTTGGTCAGCGCGAAGGGCTTGCGGACGTCGTGCGCGAGCATCGCGGCGGTCTGGCCGATGGCGGCCATCGCCGACTGGAGCTCGATGCGCGCGTAGGCCTCGCGCAGCCGTTCCGCGAAGAGGCCTATCTCGTGGATATGCAGCGGGCCGGGGGCGCCCGCCGGCCGCGCGCCGCGGCCGCCGATGCTGTCGAGCAGGCGCTCGATGTTGACCGAGACCCGCAGCGCGATCAGGTTGGAGACGGACCACAGGGCGTAGACGACGTAGAGCAGCGAGGTGGCGCGGTAGGCGTCCCGGACCTGCAGGATATCGAGGACGAACAGCAGCCAGAGCAGCGCGACGTTGAAAAGGAACGTGACCCAGGCCATGCGGACGCGGATGCCGTCCCAGCGGGACCAGGCCCTGTCCTCCCGGGGCCAGGTCTGCGCCAGGACCAGCAGCAGCAGGCCCCACAGCCAGCCGTACTCGTGGAAGGTCGGGCTCTGGCCCAGCAGGACGGCCTCGTTGTAGCCCAGCGCCACCGAGGTGACGGAGAGCAGCAGCACGCCCTGCGTCAGGAACAGCCAGCGGACGGAGCGGGCCCTGAGGCTGAGCGCGAAAGCCAGCGCTATCGTCGCGGCCTGCACCGCGCGGAAGACGGCGGCCAGGGAGTAGTTAAGGAGACCGGGGTTGTTGCCGCTGTGGAAGTAGGGCAGCAGGACGTAGCGGAAAGAGATGTAGAGCGCCGCGGCGGCGATCAGCGCGAGAAAGCGCTTCTCCCCGGGGGCGGGGCGTTCCCCGGAGCGGTAGGGGCGCAGCAGGAAGGCGGCCAGCGCGACCGCATACAGGATGAAGAGGATCCCTTCGGCGGGGTAGAGCCAGGCCGCGGTTATGTTGAGGCGGAACTGGACGTTGAAGAGCAGGTCCCCCGCGAACAGGGCGGTCATCGCGGCCTTCCAGCTCCAGTGCGCGCGGGG
>JAJZRA010000114.1 GCA_021847485.1 bacterium | reverse complement strand
TCGCCCGCTGGATGGAGCTCAATAACGCGGAGAACCCGTTCTACGAGCGCTTCGCCGACATCTGCGCGGTCTTCCGCAAACACGACGTGACGTTCAGCCTCGGCGACGGCCTGCGGCCCGGGTCGCTCGCGGACGCCTGCGACGCGGCGCAGTTCGCCGAGCTGAACGCGCTCGGGGAGCTGGTGAAGGTTTCGCGCAGGGAAGGCGTGCAGGTGATGGTGGAGGGCCCGGGCCACGTGCCGCTCGACAAGGTGTTCATGAACGTGGAGCGGGCCGAAAAGGTCTGCCACGGCGCGCCTTTCTACGTGCTCGGCCCGCTGGTGACGGACATAGCCGCCGGCTACGACCACATCAACTCCGCCATAGGCGGGGCGCTCGCGGCCTGGGCCGGCGCGGCCTTCCTCTGCTACGTCACGCCTAAGGAACACCTGGGGCTGCCGGAGCTCGAGGACGTGCGGCAGGGCATCATAGCCTCCAAGATAGCCGCCCACGCCGCCGACATAGCCCGCGGCCGGCCGGGCGCGGCCGAGCGCGACCGCGCCATGTCTAAGGCCCGCTACGCTTTCGACTGGGAGAAACAATTCTCCCTGTCGCTGGACCCGCGGCGGGCGCGCTGCTACCGCGGTGACGGCCAGAAGAAGAAGTTCTGCAATATGTGCGGCCCGGAGTTCTGCTCGATGCGCCAGTCGCGCCGGCTGAAGGCTAAGGCATGACGGCCCGGGCGCTTACGATAGCGGGCTCGGACCCCGGCGGCGGCGCGGGCGTACAGGCGGACCTCAAGACCTTCTCGGCCTTCGGCGTCTACGGCATGTCGGCCATAACCGCGGTCACGGTGCAGAACACGCTGGGCGTGCGCGGCGTGCTGCCGGTGCCGCCGCAGGTGGTGGCCGAACAGATGGACGCCGTGCTCTCCGACATAGGCGCGGGCGCCGCCAAGACCGGCATGCTGGGCTCGGCCCCGGTGATAAGGAGCATAGCCTCCCGCCTCAGGGCGCACAAGGTGGGCAAGCTGGTGGTGGACCCGGTGATGTACGCCAAGAGCGGCCACGCGCTGCTGGAACCCGCGGCGGCGGGCTCCCTGATCAAGGACCTGCTGCCGCTGGCCCTCGTGGTCACGCCGAACGCGCCGGAGGCCGGGCGCCTCTCCGGAGTGGAAGTGCTGGACGGCCCCAGCGCCAGGCGCGCAGCCAGGGCCATCCGCGCGCTGGGGCCGGAGTACGTGCTGGTGAAGGGCGGCCATCTCGAAGGCCCGGTCTGCGAGGACCTGCTCTACGACGGCAAATCCTTCACCGTGTTCCGTTCCCCCCGCCTGGACACCCCCAACACGCACGGCACCGGCTGCACGCTGTCGGCGGCCATAGCGGCGGGGCTGGCCCGCGGCCTGCCGCCGAAAAAAGCCGTGGCCGGCGCCGTGGAGTACGTGGCCGGCGCCATCCGCCACGCGCTGCCGCTCGGGCGCGGGCACGGCCCGCTCAACCACCACTGGAGGACGCATGAAAAAACTGCCTAGCGGCCTCTATGTCATCACCGACGAACGCCTGATGCGGCGGCGCGACTTCGTGCGCAAGGTGGCGGAGGCCGCCGCCGCCGGGGCCGGCATCATCCAGCTGCGCGAGAAGGCCAGCCGCCTGCGCGACCGGCTGGCGCTCGCGAAGGAGGCCGTGAAGGCGGCCCACCTGCACGGCGCCAAGCTCGTCATCAACGACGACCCGCGCCTCGCCGCGGCGATAGGCGCCGACGGCGTGCACATCGGCCGGGACGACGCCTCCGTCGCGGAAGCCCGGGAACTGCTGGGGGCGCGCGCCATCATCGGCGTCAGCTGCTACGGCGACATAGACCTCGCCGTGCGGATGCAGGAAGCCGGCGCCGATTACGTGTCCTTCGGCGCGTGCTTCAAATCCCCCACCAAGCCCGAAGAGGAGCTGGTGCCGCTGTCGGTGTTCGGCGCGGCGCGCCGGCGCCTCAAGGTGCCGCTGGTGGCTATCGGCGGCATCACGGCCGCCAACGCGCCGCAGGTCTACGCCGCCGGGGCCGACCTGGTCTCGGTGGTCTCTTCGGTGTTCGCGCGCGGCCGCGTGGCCGGCGCCGTGAAGGAATTCAAAAGGAGAAAAATATGACGCTTACAGCTGAACTGCCCCTCGGAAAGATAAACCCCGCCGTCTTCGACGGCCTCATCTACCCGCGCCTCGGCGCGCCGTCGCCGGACATCCTGGCCGGCCCGATGCACGGCGTGGACTGCGGCGTGGTGCGCGTGGCGCCCGGCCGGGTGCTCGCCATGACGGCCGACCCGTTCTTCATAGTGCCGCAGTACGGCTGGGAGCGCGCGGCCTGGTTCGCCTTCCACATCCTGGCCTCGGACATCACCACCACGGGCCTTAAGCCCTCGCACCTAGCCGTGGACCTCAACCTCCCGCTCTCTATAAAGAAGGAGGAACTGGAGGTCCTCTGGGAGACCGTGCACCGCGAATGCGTGAAGTACGGGGTCAGCGTGGTCACCGGCCACACAGCGCGCTACGCCGGCTGCGACTACCCGATGGTGGGCGGCGCCGTAATGACGGCCCTCGGCGACGAGGACAAATACGTGACCACCAGGATGGCCCGCCCCGGCGACAGGGTGATAGTGACCAAGGGCGCGGCCATAGAGACCTGCGGCCTGTTCGCCGCGGCCTGTCCCAAATTGGTGGAGGCGGAACTCGGCGCCGCGGACCTGCGCGAGCTGGAAAAGATGTTCTACGCCATGAGCACCGTGGAGGACGCGCTTACCGCCGCGGACGGGAACGCCCGCGCCTCCGGCGTGACCTCCATGCACGACGCCACCGAATGCGGCATCTGGGGCGGCCTCTACGAGATAGCCCGCGCCTCCGGCACCGGCATGGCCGTGGACCGGGACGCCATCCCGCTAGCCCCCGCGGCCGCGCGGCTCTGCCGGCGCTTCGGCATAGACCCGTACTCCGCCATCAGCGAAGGCACGCTGATCATAACGGCCAGGCCTGAAGCCTCGGCCGGCGTGCTGGCCCGCCTGGCGGCCAAAGGCATAACCGCCGCCGTCATAGGCGAGGTGACGGAGAAGGCGCGCGGCATAAAGGTAAGCGAAGAAGGGCGGCAGCGGGACCTCGCCCACCCGGTGAACGACCCATTCTGGCCCGCCTTCGCCGCGGCCCAGGAGCGCGAGAAGTCGCTCTAAAAAGGCTAAAAAAGGGGACAGGCTACTTTTTTTAGAAAAAAGTAGCCTGTCCCCTTTTTTTTGGACGGTTTTACAACTGGTTGAACATCAGCTTGTGGACCAGGTTCTTTATCAGCATCACGGGGATGTCGAGGTCCTTGGTCTTTACGGCCTTCTTGGCGGCGGCTATGTCCCTGGCGAAGGCGGCGTCCAGCTCGGCCGCGGCGGCGCGGTCGGCGAAGTTCACGGCGATCTCGCGGACGTAGCGGATGGAGCGGGGCTGCAGGTTGAAAGAGCCTATCGTGCCGTACTCGCCGTCCACCGTCATGAACTTGGAGTGCAGGCGGTTGTCCAGCCCGCCGTCCTTCAGGTAGACGTTCACGCCGGCCTTCATCAGCTTGGGGAAGGCGCCGAGGATCATGTTGCTCATGATCGGGTCGCCTATGGTCTCGCGGGAGTTGGAGAGGATGTTCACCTCGACGCCGCG
>JAJZRA010000113.1 GCA_021847485.1 bacterium | reverse complement strand
GTCCACGGCGGTGAAGTCGCCGAACTTTATCGAAAGGCCGTCGACCTCGAGGGCGCAGTCCTTCATACCTTCGCCCCCTTGATGAAGATCTCCTCGAAGCTCGCGGCCCCCCGCTCTTTGAGCACGGCGCGCGGCTCGCCGGAGGCCAGCAGGCGCCCGGAATCGAGCAGGTGCACGCGCGAACAGCGCTCGGCCTCGTCCATGTAGGCGGTAGAGACGATGATCAGGATCTTCTGCTCGGCGAGGCCGTAAAGCAGTTCCCAGAACTCGCGGCGGCTGATGGGGTCCACGCCGTTGGTCGGCTCGTCCAGGAGCAGCGCCTGCGGGCTCTGCAGCAGCGCGCACATCAGCCCCAGTTTCTTGTACATGCCGCCGGAGAGCTGCCCGGCGCGGCGGTCGCCGAACTTGCCCAGCCGCGTTATCTCCAGCAGTTCGGCGGAGCGCTTTTTAAAGGTGCCGGCGTCCAGGCGGTAGAGTTCGCGGAAGAACTCCAGGTGTTCGGCGACGGAGAGGTCCGGGTAGAGGCTCGCCTGCTGCGGCATATAGGCCAGCCGAGGCCGCAGCTCCCCGAACGGCACCTCGGCGCCGTCGCGGTAATAGCGGATGCTCCCCGCCGTGGGCTTGAGCAGCCCGGAGACCAAACGCATCGTGGTGGTCTTGCCGGCGCCGTCGGAACCTATGAGCCCGTGCAGCAGGCCGGCAGAAAGGTCGAAAGACACGCCCTCCAGCGCCTTCACGGCGCCGAAATGCTTCTTAAGACCTTCCGTCCGGATGGAGTACATATTACTCCGGCAGCGCGACCTCGAGCGTCATGCCCGGCTTCAGGGCTTCGTCCGGATTAGGGAAGGAAACCTTCACCGCGTAGACCAGGCGCGTGCGCTCCTTGCGGGTCTGCACGTTCTTGGGCGTGAACTCGGCCTCGGGGTAGATCACGGAGATCCGTCCCGGGAACGCCCTGTCCCCCGCCTCCGGCAGGTAGCCTTTCACGGGCATCTCCACGGAGAGCTTGGCCAGCAGGTCGTGCGGCACGTAGATGTACTCCCAGACCTCGGAAAGGTCCGCCACGGTCAGCAGCTTGGTGCCGGGGCCCACCAGCTCGCCGTTCTCGTGGTAGGTGTAGAGCGTGCGGCCGTTCACCGGGGACTTCACGGAGCACCAGTCCACCTGCAGCGCGGTATTGTCGCGCTTGTACTTGAGGCGGTCGTAGTTTTCCTTCGACATGGAGCCGCCCTTGTAGAGCTCCTCCGCGCGTTTGAAGTCGTCGGCGGCGATGCCGGCGGCCAGGCGCTGGTCGGCGCAGTCGAGCGAGACCACGGTCTGGCCCTTCTTCACCGGGTCGCCCTCGTCGGTGCCGTAGGCGGCTATCGTGCCGGGGATGCGCGCCGAGAGGTCGGTCTCGGTGGCCTCTATGGTGCCGGCGTAGCGGAAGTCCCGCCCGTCGCGGTACTTTATGTAGAGGCCGGCGGCCAGGGCTATCAGGATGACGACTGGTATTATCTTCTTTTTCATGTTATTTCACGCTCCCGGTCAGGCTGTCCAGCAGGGCCAGCTTCAGCAGTATCTCGGCGTTGGCGGAGGCCAGCGTGGTCTTGGCCTGCAGCGCCTTGAGGTTGGCGCTCTCCACGTCCAGCCAGGTGCCGGCCCCGGCCTTGTAGGCCTCGTAGGCCAGGCGGGCGGCCTCGTCGGCGTCGTCCACGGCGTCGACGTTGATGGTCTGCTCCTCCATCAGCGCGTTGTAATCCTCCAGGGCCGAGGCGTAGTCGCGCCCGGCCGCGCGCAGCGCGTCGCCGCGGCGGGCGGCGGCGGCCTCGGCGTTGAGCCTGGCCTCGCGCGCCCGGTCCGCCTGGCGGCCGCTTTCGAAGAGCGGCAGCGCCAGCGCCAGCGAGGCCGAGTTCTGCAGGAAAGAGTAGATATTGGGACCGTTGGGATAATCGATGGAGCTGCGGGCGCCCAGCGTCAGGCGCGGCAGCAGCTCGCGCTTCTGCGCCAGGGCGGAGGCCCGGAAGGAGGCCTCGCTCTTGGCCAGCGCCGTCACCGTGGGGAGTTCCCCGTCCAGCGGCCGGGAAGCCGCCGGCATCAGCGCCGGGATCATCTCCTCGTAGGCCTCGGCCCTGACCAGCGGGCCCGGCCCGCCGTCGTAGCCGCCGCCGGTCATGCGCGCGTCCAGCGGCAGGCCGGAGTAGTCCGGCAGCGCTATGCCGGTCTCGAAGGCGAGATCGCGCAGGGCCGTGCCGAGGTCGGCGCGGGCGCGCACCAGGTCGCGCCGGCGGGAGGTGGCCTCCTGCCTGGCCCGGATGCCGTCGAGGCGGCTGCGGGAGCCGGCCTTCACGCCCAGCTCCACGTCCTTCAGCTGTGACTGGGCCAGTTTCAGGTCCTCGCCTATCAGGTAGGTCTTCTCCAGGGCCAGCTGCAGGCGGAAGTAGGCCGCCCTGGCCTTCAGGACGGTCTGGCGCCTGGCGGCTTCGGCCTCGGCGGAGCGCGCCTCGGCGGAGCGGCGGGAGGCGTCGCGCCCGTAGCGCAGGGCCCCTGTATCGAGCGTCCAGTACGCGGAGGGGCCTATGGAATAGTTCCAGTTGTCGCCCATAGGCTTGGGCCCGCCCATCACGGGAGGCAGGTTTATCTGCGGGACCACGCTGGCGTAGCGCAGGCTGCCTTCCAGCGCCAGGCGAGGGTAGAGCAGCGTGGAGGCGGCCGCCGCCCCCGCGGCCGCGGACTCGGCCGAGAGTTTTGCCGACTGGTACTGGCCGGAGGTGGCCAGCGCCGACTCCTCGGCGGCCTTAAGCGTCAGCTTAAGCTCCCCGGCCCCGGCCGGGGCCGCGAACAAAAGGAATAATATTAATGTTCTCATAGACCTATACCCCTGAGCGCTATCTCCGCCCTTTCGGCTATCCCCTCCTCGGAAAAGATCTCCTCCCTCAGCTTCGACAGCGGGACGCCGCCCAGGCTTTTGACCCCGTTGCGCTCCACGATGCCGCCCGCCAGCATCGGGAAGATCATCACCGGGACCAGCGAGGCCACCAGGAACGGCACCGAGCGCCCTTTCAGCGCCGAGGCCGGCCGGCATTCCTCCGCGAGCGCGGCCAGGTGGCGCACATGCTCGGTGAAGTTGCCGCTGAAGAAGGCGAAGGCCTCCTTCTTGCCGTAGATCATGTCGGCGAAGAACATAGGCATGGCCTTGCGCACGTCCAGCGCGAAGCGGCCCAGCTCCACCAGAGCGCACTTAAGTTTTTGCCGCGGCGTACCCGCGGCCGAAACCCCCGCCTTGAAATTTAGCATAAATCCGGCGTACATTTCCTTAAGGACCGCCTGCAGGAACTCCTCTTTGGAGCCGAAGTAATAGTGGAACATGCCGGTGTTAACGCCGGCCTCGCGGCAGGCCTCCCTGACGCTCAGGCCGGTTATCCCCTTCTCCAGCAGCAGCTTCCGGCCCGCAGCCATAAGCTTGATATCCGTTCCCGACGCCGGTCTGGCCATAATGTTCTCCGTTTCTTATACGTCTGTATAATTATACATTCGTATAACAACTTTGTCAAGGCCGGGGACAAAAAAAACGCCCCGGTTGCCCGGGGCGTTAAATCCGTTAACGGGATTTAGATTACCACTTGTCGCCGTAGCCGCCGCGGCCACCGCGGTCGCCGCGATCGCGGCCGCCGCCGAAACCGCCGGAGCGGGGGCGGGCTTCCATCGGGCGAGCCTCGTTCACGGTCAGCTTGCGGC
>JAJZRA010000112.1 GCA_021847485.1 bacterium | reverse complement strand
CCCGGCGGCACGCCCAAGGCGGATTTCCGCTGGCGCCTCTACGTGATGCACCGCGCCTTCGAGGCCGGCATAGACGACGTCGCGCTGGGCGCGCTGTTCGGCCTGAACCCTGAATGGAAGTTCGAGGTGCTGGGGCTGGTCGCCCACGCCCGCGAACTGGAGGCCCGCTTCGGCATAGGCCCGCACACGATCTCGTTCCCGCGGCTCGAGAGCGCCGACGGGACCAGCCTGCCCGCGGACAGCCTGCGCAACGTCACGGACGCCGACTTCAAGAAGCTGGTGGCCGTGCTGCGCCTTTCGGTGCCTTACGCCGGCATGATCGTGACGGCCCGCGAGCGCCCGGAGACCATCCGCGAAGTGATCGGCATGTGCACGCAGCGCGACGCCGGCACCGCCATAGGCATAGGCGCCTACTCCGAGCGCTACGGCGCGCAGGAGGCCGAGCGGCAGCAGTTCCTGCTCGGCGACACGCGCTCGCTCGACGAGGTCATAGGCGAGCTCGCAGACCTTGGCCACATCACGTCCTTCTGCACCTCCGGCTACCGCTGCGGCCGCACCGGCGACCACATCATGAAACTCCTTAAGAGCGGCCATGAGAGCCGCTTCTGCAAGCTCAACGCGGTGCTGACCTTCCGCGAGTGGCTCGACGACTTCGCCTCCGACGCCACGAAGGCCAAGGGCGAGGCGCTGATACGCCGCGAGGTGGCCGAGATCCGCGCCCGCGCGGCCCATTTCCCGCCGGAGACCGTCAAGCTCCTCGAGGCCTATTACGCCAGGATCGAAGGGGGAGAGCGCGACCTGTGTTTCTGACGCTCCTGCGCGGGGCCACGGGGCATTCCCCTTCGCCCCATACCCCGGGGAACCGTTGCGCGGTTCCCCCGGCCATACGGCCGGGTCCCCTTCCCCAAATGGGGCGCGCGGGGAACGCCCCATGGTCCCGCGGCGGCGGAGAGTAGAGAGTATGAACAAGGACGAGATACTGCACTGGCTGAACCCGGACACGGACCCGGCGCCGCTCTTAGCGCTGGCCGACCGCGTGCGCCGCGAGCACGTCGGCGGCGCCGTGCACCTGCGCGGTCTCGTGGAGTTCTCCAACTACTGCCGCCGCAGCTGCCGCTACTGCGGCATCCGCGCCGGCAACGCCAAAATACGCCGCTACCGCCTGACGCCAGGCGAGATACTGGCCTGCGCCCGCGCGGCGGCCGGCCTCGGCTACGGCACCGTGGTGCTGCAGAGCGGCGAGGACCCCGCCTGGGGCCCGCGCGAACTGGCCGCCCTGACGGAACGGATAAAGAAGGAGACCGCGCTGGCCGTGACCCTCTCGACGGGGGAGCATTCCCGGGAGGACTACCGCATGCTGCGCGCCGCCGGCGCTGACCGCTTCCTGCTGCGCTTCGAGACCTCGGACCGGCGCCTCTTCGGGGAGCTCAAGCCGGACTCCGACTACGACGCCCGTTTCAGGTGCCTCGCCTGGCTCAGGGAAGCCGGCTTCCAGGTAGGCTCGGGAGTGATGGCCGGGCTGCCCGGCCAGACGCCCGAGAGCATGGCCGACGACATCCTGCTCTTCGAAAGGCTCGGGCTGGACATGGTGGGCATCGGGCCGTTCATCGCCAACCCCGATACCCCTATGGGCGGCGCCGGGAACGGCAAGCTGGACCTGGCGCTGCGCATGACCGCGCTGGCCCGCATAGTCACACGGAACGCCCATATCCCGGCCACCACCGCCATGGGCAGCATCGACCCGCAGGGCCGCCAGAAGGCGCTGCGCTGCGGGGCCAACGTGCTGATGCCGAACATCAGCCCGGCCGAGCACCGCGTCGACTACAGCCTCTACCCGGGCAAGATCTGCACCGGCGAGGCGCCGGAGCAGTGCGCCGGCTGCGTCGACGCGATGCTCAAGTCCCTCGGCCGCGAACGCGCCGCCGGCCATGGGCACTCTTTGAAAGTTCAGATATCCCCGGCGCGGCCGGCGGGGTGTTCCCCTAAGGCCCCAGTTGGGGAGGGGGCCCCGCCCGTACGGGCGGGGGAACCGCGCAACGGTTCCCGGGTCTGGGGCACAGGGGAATACCCCGCAGGCCGCGCGAGCGGCAGGAGCTGATTATGAACACTACGCCAAAATCGATGAGACTGCAGATAGCCATCTTCGGGCGCACCAACGTCGGCAAGTCCAGCGTCCTCAACATGCTGGCCGGCCAGGACGTGGCCATCACCTCGCCGGTGCCCGGCACCACCACCGACGTAGTCGAGAAATCGATGGAGCTGCTGCCCGTCGGCCCCGTGGTATTCCTCGACACCGCCGGCCTCGACGACCGGAGCGAGCTGGGCGGGAAGCGCGTAGAACGCGCGCGCCGCGTCTTCGACAGGGCAGACGTCGCGCTGCTCATCGTGGAACCCTCCGGCTGGGGGGAGTGCGAGGAGGACGTGGCCAGGGCCGCCGCCGAGAAGAGGATCCCGCTGATCGTCCTCGTCAACAAGACGGACGTCTCCTCGCCGTCGCCGGAACTCCGCGAGGCCCTGAAAGAAAGGGGCATCTCCCCTATCCTCTGCTCGGCCGTCACCGGCAGCCTGCGGGAGACCGCCGTCGCGGCGGTAAAGGAACGCCTGCTGAAACTGGCCGGCGGCGGCGGCCCGAAAGCCATCCTCGGCGACCTGGTAAAGCCGGGCCGGACCGTCGTGCTCATCATCCCGATAGACAAGGAAGCCCCCAAGGGCCGCATCATCCTGCCGCAGGTGCAGGCCCTGCGCGACCTGCTGGACCACGGCGTCCTGTCGCTGACCTGCCGCGAACACGAATACCCGCAGGCCCTCGCCTCGCTGAAAGAGCCGCCCGCGCTGGTGGTCTGCGATTCCCAGGTGGTGGACTTCATGGTGGCCCACACCCCGCCCGGCGTGACCTGCACCACCTTCTCCATACTCTTCGCGCGGTTCAAAGGCGACCTCGCGGCCTACGCCGCCGGCGCGGCCGCTATCAGGAGCCTGCGCCCCGGCGACAGGGTGGCCGTGCTCGAGGCCTGCAGCCACCACGCCATCGAGGACGACATCGGCCGCGTCAAACTGCCGCGCTGGCTCCGGGAGACCGCGGGGGGAGACCTGAAGATAGACACCTTCGCCGGGCACGACCTCCCCTCCGATCTCGGCGCCTACAAGCTGGCCATCCAGTGCGGCGGCTGCATGCTGGGGAGGACGGAGATACTCAACCGCATGGGCAAGGCCGCGGCAGCCGGCCTGCCGATAACGAATTACGGCACCGCCATCTCCGAATGCAAGGGCGTGCTCGAGAGGGTCCTCTCGCCTTTCCCCGGGGCCCTCGCGGCCTACCGCGCCGCCGCCGGGAAATAAAAAACCCGGCCGCGGGGCCGGGCGGAAAACGGGTCCGTGACCTCAGAGCTTTACCAGCGTCACGGGCAGTCCCGCGGCCTTAGCCTTGGCCGGGAAGTCCGGGTCCTTGGTGAACAGGATCAGCTGCCAGCCCGTCTCCTTCCTGAAAGCGGCCAGCAGCTTCAGCGCCGCCTCCTCCCGCCGCGGGTCCAGCGTATAGAACGGCTCGTCGAGAACCACGATGCCGGGGATCGGGGTCCCGTCGGGGGCCACGCGCGCCTTCTTCGCCATCGCGAGGCGGGCGGCCAGCATGAACAGGTCGTGCGTGCCGGAGGAGAGGTACTTCACCGGGCGCAGCCGGCCGCCCGCGTCCTTGAGCGAGGCTTCCTCGGCGTCGAAACTGGAGAACGAGGCCTCGGCGCCGGACAGGGCGCGGGACAGCATGCCC
>JAJZRA010000038.1 GCA_021847485.1 bacterium | reverse complement strand
TATCCCATAACAGCCTCCCGTCTAAAATGGCTCCCGGGCATGGATTCGAACCATGACTGACCGAGTCAAAGTCGGTAGTGCTACCGTTACACCACCCGGGAATGAAACTTAAGGCCAAACACGAAAACCCGTCCCGCGAGAGCGGGAAGGGTCTCCGTCTTCCGTCTCGGGGTTTCTAGAACCCTTCGGTTTGGGTCGGTTCCGGCAGCGGGCCGGCCTTGGCTACCTCTTTCTCGTACTCCTTGAGAATGAGCTGCTCCAGCTTGCCGCGGAACTCGTTGTGGATCGGGTGCGCTATGTCCTTGTACGTGCCGTCCTTGATCTTGCGGGACGGCATGCAGACGATGAGGCCGTTATTGCCGTTCACGACCTTCATGTTGTGCACCACGAACGCGTTGTCAAAGGTCACAGTCGCGAAAGCCTTGAGCCTGGCCTCGTTCCTGAGATGTATCCTCACTTCGGTGATTTCCATACTACCCCCTCGTTGTCCGCCCCCCGTACAATCCGCTGCTGCGTACGACTCAAGGCAGAGTTACTCCTACTACCCTGAATTCTAGCAAAATTCAGCAAAATTTAGTCAAGAAAACCTTGTATTTCCTTATTCTGGCGGCGGCCGCCGCCACTTTACGGGCTTTCGCCCGGTCCCAGCAGAGGGCGAAGACGGTGGCCCCCGAGCCGGACATCAGCACGGCGTCCGCTCCCAGCGCGGCCAGCCTCGCCTTAGCGTCGCGCACGGCCTTGTGGCGGGGCAGTACCGGGTCCTCGAGGCGGTTGAAGAGCAGGCCGGCCCGCTCCCGGGTGAACCGGCCGGCCCTGAGCAGGGCGCGCAGGCGGCCCAGGTCGGCCAGGCGCCTCTTTATATCGGCCGGGCTCCCGAGCTCGAGGGCGCCGTAGGCCTCCTTAGTGTAGACCGGAGCGCCCGGGTAGACCAGTATCAGGGCCGGCAGGCGGCCCCCGGCCTTTACGGCCTTCAGCTTCTCGCCGCGGCCGCGGCCTTCCGCGAAGGTCTCGCCCAGCAGGAAGAAGTTAACGTCCGAGCCTATGGAAGCGGCTATCCCGGCCAGCTTCCGGAAGCCGGAGCGCGGGACCTTGTAAAGCCGGGCGAGGCCCAGCAGGGCCGCCGCGGCGTCGGACGAGCCGCCCCCCAGGCCCGCCCCGACCGGGAGGCGCTTCTCCAGCCTTATCTCCGCGTCCGGCTCCAGCCGGAAGGCCTCGAAGAAGCGGACGGCGGCCTTGTGGACGATGTTGTCCTCCGCGCGCCCCAGCTCCCTGGGCCCGCCTTTCACCGCCAGCCTTATGCCGGGGCGGCCGGTCCTGCGGAAGGAGAGGGTGTCGCTCACGCCGGTGCGCGCGAACAGCGTGGCCAGCTCGTGGTAGCCGTCCGGGCGGCGCCGCGAGACCTCGAGGAACAGGTTGACCTTGGCCGGGGCTTCGAGCTTTAGCATATCAGTCGGGCAGGGCCAGCCGGTTGACCCCGCCGAAGTTCATCTGCGCCCCGTCGAGCGTCACCTTGAGCGAAACGCCGGGCAGCTTGAACTCCATGACGCCCGGGAACAGGTAGAGGTTCCTGAAGAAATAGCCGCCCGGCCTGAAGACCAGCTTGCTTTCCGCGTCGGGACGGATCTCCTCCGGGGTGCCGTCCTCGTCGAGGCAGACCTCTTTGCCGCCTCCCGAGAAGCAGCCGTCCTTCCAGCCGTCCGGCATCTCCCCGGAGGCGAGGGTCCTGCCGGAGAACCAGTCGCGCAGTTCGCCGGCTATCAGCCCGGCCCAGTAGTTGAAGGCGGCCGGGTCTATGCCTTTGAGCTCCACCGCGTCCATGTCGGCGGCCCCGCCGTTCAGCCGGAGCTTCCACAGCGGGGCCATCAGCGGCCCCATGACGGTTATCGAAAGCCCGTCAGGAGGCGCGAAACGGATCAGCGCGTCCAGCTTGACCGTCCGGCCGCGCAGCTTCGCCTCCAGCTTGGCGAAAGAGGAGAACTCCAGGCCCGCGGGCAGGAAGGAGGCCAGGTAGCGGCGCCTCAGGGCCGCGGCCTCGGAGGCGGGGATCTTCTTTTCGAGCGCCTCCAGCCGGGCGTCGGCCGCGCCGCGCTTGTCGGGCTTGTCCAGCAGCCGGGCGTAGCTCCAGGCCAGCCAGGCCGCGCGAGGGTCGCCGGCCGCGGCGTAGATGTCCCCGGCGTGGCCCCAGACCACGGGGTCGTCGTAGATCAGCTTCAGGGCTTTGTCTATCTCGGCCTTGGCGCCGGCCGCGTCGCCGCGCTTGAACCTGACCCAGGCCAGCGAATCGGCGAAAGCGCCGTTATCGGGCTCCAGCGCGACCGCGCTCGAGATCAGGACCTCCGCCTCGTCCAGTTTGAGGCCGCGGTCGGCCAGCGCGTAGCCGAGATAGTTCATCACGTTGGCGTTGCCGGGGTTCTTCGCCAGCAGGTAGCGGAAGCTCTCCTCGGCCGTCTTAATGTCGTTGACGCGCTCGCTGATCACGGCGTACTGCATGCGGGCGTCCTGGTTGGCCGGGTCCTTCGCCAGCAGGGTCTTCAGCAGCTGCAGCGCCTTGCGGGTCTTGCCGGTGTCGTCGTAGCCGAGCGCGAGGAAATAGGAGATCTCGGAGTTGGAGGGCCACTTCCCGGCCGCGGCCTCCAGCAGTTTGATGGCCTTGGGGTAGCGGCCGCTCTGCGTGTAGTAATAGGCCAGGCGCAGCGTCAGGCCGGCGTCGCCCTTCAGCGACGAGGAGCCCTCCAGGTAGGAGGCCGCCGCGGCGTAGTCGCGCCGCTGCTCGGCGATGACCGAGAGCCAGAAGCAGGCGACCGGGTCGCTCTTGTCCAGGCCCCAGGCCTCGAGGAAGTACTTCTCCGCCTTCTCCAGGTCCGAGACGGCCGGCGAGGCGTAGAGCTCGCCGATATGGTCGTAGAGCTCCACGTTCTTCGAGTCCAGCGGGACCAGGGCGGTGTATTCGCCGAGCGCGGCGGCCGTGTCGCTCTTCATCTCGTAATAGTTGGCCAACATGTAGCGCGGCTGCAGGTAGAAACTGTCGGCCTCCTTGGAGCGCAGGAGGGCCCGCCGCATCTCGTCGTAACGGCCCTTCACGTTGTAGAGGACGGCCATCTGGTACTCTATCTCGGCCGCGTCGTCGGGCTTCAGCTCCAGGTAGCGCTTCAGGTAGCCGACCGACCTGTCCGGGTCCTTGGAGCTCCAGAGGCTGGCCAGCTGGTAGAGGGCTTCCGAGTCCTCCGGGTCCAGCGCGGCGGCCTTCTCGTAGGCGGCGGAGGCGCCGGGCATGTCTCCGGCGGCCCAGCGGACGTTGCCGTAGAGCACCCAGTTGTCGGCGGCGGCCGAATCGGCCTGCACCACGAAGTCGGCCCAGCGGGAGGCCTCCTCCAGCTTGCCCACGCGCAGCGCGAGGTTGAGCGCCTGCTTGTGGACGAAAACGGAGCGCGGGTCCAGCTGCAGCGTGCTGCGGTACTCGCGCAGGGCCTGGTCGTATTCGCCCCTGCGCTCGAGCAGCATGCCGTTCACGAAGTGCAGGTAGGCGTCCTCCTTGCCGGCCGCCGCGCCGGCGGCGGCGGGCAGCAGGAAGAGAGCCAGGGCTGCTAGCAGTTCTTTTTTCATCTATTTGTCCTCGGCCGGCAGCGTTCTGCGCATCAGCAGCGCCGCCTCGGCGTTATTATAGAATTTAGGCCTCCGGCCCACCACCTCGAAACCGTGCGCCGCGTACAGCGCTATCGCGGCGGCGTTGCGCTCGTTGACCTCCAGGTCTATCTCCCGGCAGAGGCTCTTGCGGGCGTACTCGAAAAGCTTGCCGAGCAGCGCGGAGGCCACGCCCCGCCGCAGGAAGGCCCCGGCCACCGCCAGCGTGTTCAGCTGGACCTGGGGCCGCAGCACCCAGAAATTGACGAAGCCCGCGGCGCGGCCGTCCTCCTCGGCGGCCAGCGTGACGGAGTTGCGGTTGGCCTCCTCCGCCGCGAAGCCCTTCTCCCCCCACGCCGGGAACCCCGGGTGCTCCGCCTCGATGGCGGCGAAAGCCGGGTAATCCTCCCTGCGCGCGCGCCTCACCAGCACCGCTCAGCCCCTCTTCGCCAGCAGGCGGTTGACGTTGTTCTCGAGCTCGTACTTGGCGGGCTTGAGATAGAGCGGCCGCAGCGTGGCGGAGCCGCGGGCCAGCGCGGCCCCGATGATCGCCGCCGGGACCACCCTGGAGACGGAGGCCGGGGCGCGGGCGGCGCCCGCGGGCAGCAGCGAATAGATGCCGGGGGCTTCCTCGGCGTCGGCCGCGGCGTAGAGCGGCCCCGCGCCGGAGAGCAGCGCGCGCAGCTCGCCCTCCTTGAGCCAGACCGGCCCGCCGTCCGGGCGCGGGCCGGCGCGGCCCTGGCGGAAGAACTGGCAGAAATATTCGTCTTTGAAGGCGTGCAGCAGCGCGGCCAGCCGGCCGCCGGGGTTGACCCGCGCCCAGGCGGCGAAGCCCGGCGCGGCCTGCCAGGCCAGCACCTCGAAGAGCGTGACGGTGCGCACGCGCGCGCCGGCCAGCGCCTTCAGCGCGCCGGCCAGCGTAAGGGCTATCCGTATGCCGGTGAAGCGGCCCGGGCCGCGCACCGCGCAGACCGTGCCCACCGAGCGCAGGTCCCCGCCGCCCTTCGCCAGCAGGCGCCCGGCCAGCGGGTAGAGCTCCCGCTCCTGGTTGAAGATCTTCTTCTGCGCCTGGTAGGCCGCGCCGCCGGCCTTTACGGCCAGCTTCAGGCGGGAGCCGGAGGTGCAGACCCCGAGTATCATTTTTTCAGCCATTTGCCCTTCACCCTCTCCAGCAGCGCCGCGCCCGCCCCGGCGGCCGAGGCCGCTATGACGCGCCTGTCCCCGCCGGCCAGCCGGAACTCCAGCCGCAGCGGCCCGGCGGCCGCGTAAAGTTCGCCGCCCTCCCCGGGCCATTCCACGGCGGTGACGCCGTCGGGCCTGCCCAGGTACTCGTCCAGGCCTATGTTCTCCATGTCCGCCTCGCCGGCGCGGAACAGGTCGAAATGGTAGAGCTTCAGCCGGCCTCGGTAGGCGCGCATCAGGTTGAAGCTGGCGCTGACCGGGAGCTTCTTCGCGCCGAGCGCCTTGGCCAGCTCCCTGACGAAAAAGGTCTTGCCGGCGCCGATGGCGCCTTCCAGGAAGAGGGCCTCCCCGCCGCGCAGCCCGGCCGCGAAGAGGCGCGCCAGCCTGGCGGTCTCCCCGGGGCCGGAGCTCTTAAAAATGCTCGAAGCTCTTGATCCTGCCATCGTAGTTCTCTATGACCGCGCCGCGGCCCTTCTCCACGCGGCCCACCACGGCCGCCGCGGGCAGCAGCCGCTTGACCGCGGCCAGGCGGGCGGGCGGGGCCGTGAAGACCAGGCCGTAATCCTCGCCGCCGCCGATAGCGTAATAGCGCCAGGGCTTGCCGGCCAGCGCGCAGTAGGCGCGCAGCTCCGGGGCGCAGACGCCCTCGCCGGGGCTCAGCAGCACGCGGCATTTCGAAAGCTCCGCTATTATCGCGGCGCTGCGGGCGAGGCCGTCGGAATTGTCGAGCATGGCCGAGGCCAGCCCCTCGCGGCCGATCAGCGCGCCGGCGGCCAGCTGCGGCTCGGGGCGCCAGAAGGCGCGGACAAGGCCCGGGAACTTCCGCTTCAGGGCGGCCTTCCCCGACATCAGCACCTCCAGCCCCGCCGCGGCCAGGCCGAGCGGCCCGACGTTGAAGAGCAGGTCCCCGGGCTTGGCGCCGTAGCGCGTGACCACGCGCCCGCGGCCGGTCTCGCCCCAGACCGTCATGTAGAAATGGTCCTCGCGCGCGCCGGCCAGGTTGCCGCCGGCTATCGAGATTCCGAAACGCAGGGCCTCCCGCTTGAGCTCCTTCATGAAGCGGCGCGGGAACTCAGGCGGGGTCTCCTTCCTCAGGCCGGAGCCGACCACGCAGGAGACCGGCTTCACGTCGCCCATGGAGGCGAGGTCGCTCAGGTTGATGCGCATGAGCTTGGCCGCCAGGTCCTCCGGGGTCGCGAAGCGGGCCAGGTAGTGGGTGCCCTCCACGATCTCGTCGGTGGTGATGACGAGGTCGCGGCCGGCGCCGTGGCGCAGCACGGCGCAGTCGTCGCCGGGGCCCAGCAGCAGCCTGCTGTCCCCGGGGAAACGGAAGGTCTTCTCGATATGCTCTATCAGGCGCGCCTCGGCGCCTTTGCCGGTCTTCATCGTTCCAGGCTCCTTAGCGCGGCCGGCAGGAAGTCCAGCAGCTCGCCGGCCAGCGCGCAGCGCGAAGTGTACTTCCGGGCGGCCAAATCCCCGCAGCGGCCGTGCAGCCAGACCGCCAGCGCCGCGGCCCCCAGCGCCGTGGCCGCGGAGAAACCGCGCGCCAGGCCGAGCTGGGCGTAGAGCCCGGCCGTCAGGCCGGCCAGCACGTCGCCGGAACCGCCCTTGGCCAGCGCCGGGCCGCCGGTAGGGTTCTTATAGAGTTTCCCCGCGCCGCGGATAAGCGTGCCCGGTCCCTTGAGGACGGCGGTACCGCCGGTAAGGGCGGCCAGCGCGCAGGCCGCGGCGGCCCTGTCGCCCGCCTTCTTTCCCAGCAGGCGCGAGGCCTCGCCGGGATGCGGGGTGATTATGGAAAGGGAGTTCTTCAGCTTCAGCGGCCGCGGGCCCGCGGCCAGGGCGTTGAGGGCGTCGGCGTCGATGACGGCCGGGACGTCCAGCGAGGCCAGCAGCCCGCGGGCGAAAGCCCGGGCCCCCGGCAGCTCGCCCAGGCCGGGCCCCGCCAGCAGCACGTCGATCTTCTTCTTAGCCGCGAAAGCGGCCACCTGCCCCGCGGCCTTCGCGGTGAAAGCCCCGCCGGAGCAGTCGGCCCCGAAGGTCATGGCCTCGGGCAGCGCGCAGGCCACGTAGCGCCGCTCGCTCTCGGGACAGGCCACGGTGACCAGCCCCGCGCCGGCCTTAAGCGCCGCCCGCGCGGCCAGCACGGCCGCGCCGGTCATGCCGCGCGACCCGGCCGCCACCAGCACGCGCCCGAAGTCGCCCTTGTGGGCGCCGGGGCGCCGCGGCGCCAGCTGGGCCTTCAGATAGCTTTTGGACGGTGTCTCTGGGCGCATGGTTCAGGCGAAAGCGATAACCGCGGCCACGGCGTGGGAGCCGGTATGGGAAATGGAAACGAGCAGGCGCAGCCCCGGGCGGCCCTTCACGCTTACGCGCGGGCTGCCGCTGGCGGTGTTCTCCACCTCGATGGAGGCGAGCGGGATGGTCTTGTCGTCGAGGGCCTTGATCACGGCCTCCTTCACGGCGAACCTGGCGGCCAGGCGCTCGTGCCGGTTGCGGGCCCGGCCGGCGTAGGCCAGCTCGCCCGGCGTGAAGACGCGCTTGAGGAAGCGCGGATCGGCGGCCAGCCGCCTTATCCGCTTCACCTCGGCCAGGTCCACGCCCAGCCCCGCGACGTTCCGGCCTTTCATAGCGGTTCAGCGCACCGTGACGCTCTTGGCCAGGTTGCGCGGCTTGTCGATGTCGCACTTCTTGGCGAGGGCGACGTAATAGGCGAAGATCTGCAGCGGGATCACCGTCAGCATCGGCGTGAAGAGCTCCTCGGTGCGCGGCAGGACCACGTAGCGCGAGGCCTTCACGGTCTTCTTGGAGTCCTGGTCCACGATCGCCACCACGTCGGCGCCGCGGGCCTTGGCCTCCTCTACGTTGCCGGCCGTCAGCTCCAGCGCGCGGCCGGAGGTGGCCACGGCCAGCACCGGCATGCCCTTGTAGATGATGGCTATCGGGCCGTGCTTCATCTCGCCGGCGGCGTAGCCCTCGGCGTGCACGTACGAGATCTCCTTGATCTTCAGCGCGCCTTCCAGCGCGATAGGGTAATTGACGTGCCTGGAGATGAACAGGAAATGCTCGCTGTGCGAGAAGGCCTGCGCGACCCTGGCGATCTCCTTCTCCTGCGCGAGGATCTCCTCGATCAGGCGGGGCACCTTCAGCAGCTCCTCGGCGTAACGCCTGGCGTCGGTCTTGCCGAGGCTGCCGCGCGCGGCCGCGAAGTGGCCCGCCAGCAGGTAGAGCGCCGCGAGCTGGCCCAGGAACGCCTTGGTGGAGGCGACGCCTATCTCCGGGCCGCAATGGGTATAGAGCACGTGGTCGGCCTCGCGCGTCAGCGTGGACCCGACGGTGTTGGTGATCGCCAGCACCTTGGCGCCGGCGGCCTTGGCCTCGCGCACGGCGAAGAGCGTGTCCGCCGTCTCGCCGGACTGCGAGATGGCCACGACCAGCGTGCCCTTGTCCAGCAGCCTGGCGCGGTCGGTGAACTCGCTGGCCCAGTCGGCCGAGGCGTGCACGCCGAAGTTCTCGAACAGCACCCGCCCGACGAGGCAGGCGTGGTAGGCCGTGCCGCAGGCGACGAACTGGACCGCGGAGAAAGCCTTCATGGCCGCCGTCGTCAGCCCCATCTCCTGTTCCAGGGCGGGGCCGCCGAGCGGCAGCAGCCGGCCGCGCAGCGTGTTCTCCACGGCCTCGGCCTGCTCGTGGATCTCCTTGAGCATGAAGTGCTTGTAGCCGCCCTTCTCGGCCATCGTGGAGTCCCACTGGATGACGACCGAGTCGCGGGAGATCTTCTTGCCGGCGAAATTGTAGTAGTCCACGCCGTCCCGGCGCACGGCGGCCATCTCGCCGTCGTTCAGGAAGACCACGCGCTTGGTATACTTCAGGAAAGCGGAGACGTCGGAGGCGACGTAGTTCTCGCCCTGTCCCAGCCCCACTACGAGCGGGCTGTGCAGGCGGGCGGCCAGGATCATGGCCGGGCAGCGGGCCCAGACCACGGCCAGCGCGAACGAGCCCTTCAGGTCCGCCACGGTCCTGCGGAAGGCCTCGAAGAAGACCGGCTCCAGCATGTCGGAACGCATCGCCGCGGCCTGCACGTGCAGGCTCTTGAGCTTCTCCTCCAGCAGGTGGGCTATGACCTCGGTGTCGGTCTCGGACTTGAACTTGTGGCCGCCGGCCAGCAGCTTTTCCTTGAGCTCCAGGTAGTTCTCGATGATGCCGTTGTGCACCACGACGACCTCGCCGGAGCAGTCGGTATGCGGATGGGCGTTGTCCTCGGACGGGGCGCCGTGGGTGGCCCAGCGCGTATGGCCAACGCCGGCCTTGGCGCCCTTGACGGGCTCGGCCGAGACCAGTTTGTCCAGCGCGTCCACGCGGCCGCTGACGCGCTTGAGGTACAGGGAGTTCTTCCCGTCCACCACGGCGATGCCGCAGGAGTCGTAGCCGCGGTACTCCAGGCGGCGCAGGCCGTCCAGCAGCACCTCGGTGGTCTTATCGCCGCCGATATAACCGGTTATTCCGCACATAGTGAAAGGTCCTTCCTATTAGTGTCGGGACGCGGCCGCGGCCTCCCGCGCTCCGCGTCCCGGACGGCGGCGCCGCGGCGCCGTTACTGGATGAGCCGCTTCATCTCGCCGACGGCGGTCTTGAGGCCGACGAACACGGCGCGCGAGATGATGGAGAAGCCGATGTTGAGACAGTCCATGCCCTCGATGCGGGCCACCGGCGCCACGTTGTAGTAGTCCAGGCCGTGCCCGGCGTGCAGCTCCATGTCGAGCTCCTTGACGAGGAAGCCCGCGAGCTGCAGCTTCTCGAGCTCCTTGGCCTGCAGCTTCTTGCCCCACGCCTCGGAGTACTTGCTGGTGCACAGCTCTATGGCGTCGGCGCCCATGTTGTGGGCGGCGCGGATGGCGCCGGGCTCCGGGTCGGCGAACACGCTGACCTCTATGCCGGCGCCGGAGAGGTTCTTGATGATCTTCTCGAGCTCGGGCTTCCTGCCGTCGAGCTTCATGCCGCCCTGCGTGGTCAGTTCGCGGGGCCCCTCGGGCACCAGGCAGACGGAGTCGGGCTTGTACTTGAGCGCGACCTTCTCCATCTCGGCGGTGGCGGCCATCTCCAGGTGGATCAGGCCCTTCACCTCGTGGCGGACCCGCTCGAGGTCGGAATCCTGTATGTGCCGGCGGTCCTGGCGCAGGTGCATCACCACCATGTCGCCGCCGGAGCCGTAGACGACGCGCGCGGCCTCCACCGTGTCGGGGTTCTTCTCCCCGCGCGCCTGGCGCAGCGTCGCGACGTGGTCTATGTTCACACCCAGCTTAACGTGTCTCATGATATCCTCCGTAGAAAGATCCGAAGAGATCTAAGCGGCTAGCGCGCCGGAATGCTTGCGGTAGTGCGCCAGCAGCTCCTCGGCGATGGCCTTTATCTTCGCCTTCGATTCGCCCTCCACCAGCAGCCGCAGCAGCGGCTCGGTGCCGGAATAGCGGATGAAGATGCGGCCGTTGCCCTTCAGCCCGTCCTCCAGCTTCAGGAGCCTGTCGGCGAAGCCGGGCACGTCCTTGAAGGCGGGCTTGCTGGTCACCTTCACCTTCTCCACCACCTGCGGGTACCGGCTCCAGTGCCGCCGGAACCAGCTGAACGGCCTGCCCATGTCGCGCACGGCGGCCAGCGTCTGCAGCGCGGTCAGCAGGCCGTCGCCCGTGGGGGCGAACTCCCGGAAAATTATGTGGCCGCTGGACTCGCCGCCCAGCGCGAGGCCGCCCTTCTCCATCGCGTCGGTGACGTTCTTGTCCCCCACCGGGACCTGCGTCACCGAGATGCCCCGCCCCCGCAGGTACTTGACCAGGCCGTAATTGGACATGAAGGTCAGCGAGACGCCGCTGTTGGTAAGGCGGCCGCGGGCCTTGAGGTACGGGGCGGTCATCGCGATGATGTCGTCGCCGTCGAGCTGGTTGCCCTTCTCGTCGGCGAACATGCAGCGGTCGGCGTCGCCGTCGAGGCTGATGCCGCAGAAGGCGCCCCACTTCGCGGCCGCCGCCGCCATCCTTTCGGTGTGCAGCGCGCCGCACCCGACGTTGATGTTCTTCCCGTCGGGCCTGTCGCCTATCACCTTGACCTTCGCGCCGAGGTCCCTCAGCACGCGCGGGGCTATCTTATAGGCCGCGCCGTTGGCGCAGTCCAGCAGGACCTTCACGCCCTTCAGGCTGAAGCCCGGGGGCAGCGTGCTCTTCAGGAAGGCCTCGTAATCGCGGCTGTAATCCTTTTTGTGCAGGCCGGGATGCGACGGGCGGAACGAGAGCGGCTTTTTGCCCAGCAGCAGCCGCTCGATCTTGTTCTCGATGGCGTCGTTGAGCTTCATGCCGTTGCTGGCGAAGAATTTGATGCCGTTGAACTCCGGCGGGTTGTGGCTGGCCGAGATCACTACGCCGAAGTCGGCGTTCTCGCGCATGACCAGGTACGAGACGGCGGGCGTCGGGATGACGCCGAGGTCCACGACCTTGAATTTGCTCGCGCCGAGGCCCTCCACCAGGTACTTCCTGATGAGGCGGCCCGAGGCGCGCGAGTCCATGCCGATCAGCACGACCGGCTTGCCGGTGTGGCCCTTCTTCTTGTATTTGGGCAGCACCAGCGAGGCGGCGTAGCCTATCTTGCGGATGAAATCCGGAGTAAAAGGATATTCCCAGGTGATGCCGCGGATGCCGTCGGTGCCGAAAAGTTTGCCCATGTTCAAGCGCGCCCTCTCTTCAAACGCAATAATATAATTTTATATTATATCTCCGACAGATTCAAAGCCCCGCCAGGCGGGGTGCGACAGATGGAGGGATGGCCGAGCGGTTTAAGGCGCCGGTCTTGAAAACCGGTGTACGGTTAATCCGTACCGTGGGTTCGAATCCCACTCCCTCCGAAGATTTAAAAGCCCCTTCCGGGGCTTTTTAAATATTCGGAGACTCAGGGAGAAAGTTCGAGGCTACTTTGCGAAACATCCTGCGGAAACATTATAAATTCCGCTTTCTTCCCTGGATCTCTGCGGTACGGGGAATCTTATCCGCGAGATGCCGCACGTATGGCCGCTTCGCGCCCATACCTGCTTGCCGCTAGGTAGCGGGTTCGCAGGGCGGCGGCACTAACGCGCCTTGCACCTGCTCCACCATAAGGTGTCCCGCTCTTAAACAGCAAGAAAATTATCCCCCGCGCACATCAGTCTTCGTAGTTATAAACCACAGTCCGCCGCAAAATACCCATATCCCATGGAATATCAATAAACCCTCTTTACGTCTCATATTGTAACATATATGAGACGTAAATGATTTTATGACCAATCTGTGAGATTTGGCCCGCGAAAGATTAACCGACTATCTTCAGCAGCTTTGAGAACGCGAAAACCTCGGCTTTTCTGGGGCCGCCAGGCTTAATGGTATCAATAACCCCGCCATTTTTCAGTTGCGCCAGAAGGCGCAGTGCGCTGGCACGGGGAATCTTCGAAGTCTTTACAAAGTCGGCAGAGTTGAAAATCGGGCGGGCGAAAATCGCATCCAATATCTTGATAGCATACTGCGAATGCGTAATCTCGGTAATGCGCTCTTTCTTGGCGTTGTACAGCGCAAGAATGGCCTTGGCCTTCGCGCTATTGGTCTTGGCCTGTGCGATTACCGCTTTCAGGAAGAACTCTATCCAATCGTCCCATTTGCCATCATCAGTAATAGCCCGAAGTCGCACATAATACTCCGCCCGGTTATCTTCAAGGTATTCACTGATATAGAACATCGGGGAATTCAGGACCGATTTCTCAAAAAGGAAAAGCGGGATCAACAGGCGGCCTATCCTGCCATTGCCGTCCAGAAAAGGATGGATTATCTCAAACTGAGCGTGAAGTACGGCAAGCTGCACAAGCCGGTCTTTTTCTTCGTGGTGGAAGTATTTCTCAAAGTTAGACAGCGCGTCCATTAAGTGCGCCGGTGCGGGCGGCACAAAAAGAGCCTTCTCTATGGGGTCCCCGGCCTTGGCAATATAATTCTGCGTTGTCCGAAAATGCCCGCAATGCTTATCCTTACCGCGCACACTGTCCAGCAATATCGCGTGCATCTCTTTTATCAGGTTAAGGGTTATGGGCTTTTTATTGAGCCATTGCACCGCGAAGCGCATTGCCTTGCGGCAATTGATGATTTCCTGTATGTCGTCGTATTTATCTGCCGTGACGCTAGGCGCAGCTTCGTATTCCAGCACTTCCTCAAGAGATGCCTGCGTGCCCTCAATTTTCGACGAGAGCACAGCCTCGCGAGTGGTCAAAGGGGACAACAGGATGCCAGGATTATTTATGCCTTGTAGAATTCCATCATAACGGGCAATCTCAGCGTTAGCCTGGCCGATAAGAGATACAAAGCGGACCCAATTAACAGAAACTAACGGCAAATCAGAGGGCAAGTAAGGTTCTTTCATAAACCAACAGTTTCCCGGGTATTTTTGCTGGGCTATTTAAAACCAAGTATCTCTACTGGGTCCTTATAAATTTGGACCGTTGACAGCTTAACCTTAAGTTTTTTCAACGGGGTGAGATCCACCCTTTTCTCTTTATTTGTTTGGTAGTCATTATATATTTTTGACTGTTTTTCATACGCTACGTCATCTGTGCCAGAATTAGATGACAGTTCTTTACTGGCGTTGTTGGAATCCAGCCAGCTAAAACATGGCCCCTCACCACTCATGCCAACAGGTTGCGACCGCGCAATTCTTTGTTCAGATATTAATGTCGGCGGCATCTCTTGATCTTGCAGGACAAGGGTTCTCGCCCAAACATTTGATCCATCTACTATCAGAGAGTTTAATTTTAGTTTGCCGTTTTCGCTATAGATATCAACTACCGGGCAAGAGAATAGCGTTTGAAGTGAATTGCTTCTCTTGTTATATAGGAAAGCCCCGCCGACCGCATTGAAATAGTCCTCGTTTCCTTCTGTTAGACTTCCATATGCGATTATGTTATCCCCATCTTGGTACAGAGTATCAGCATAATTCACATTGGATTTCAGGGTCTGCGCCTCTCTTTTTGTTGAGTCGTATATGGTAAAAGATGTTCCCTCATCGCCCGCCAAGTATCCTCCTTTATTAATTCGCCTTCCGAGGATATACAGCTTACCATCCTCCGCAACCATATCAAGTAACTGGAGCCCAGATTCTTTCGTAATGACATTCACCTTTTCAACCGGAGATATTTCCCCGTTGTTTACGTAAAATAGCCCGTAGCTATCCGACAGATAGTATATGCCCTTCTCAGCATTAGATATTGCTTTAATAGTGTGGTAAGCCGGATAGGTTACATAATCTGTCCGCTTACCTGTAGTCATGTCGACATTGATTATCCCGTATGCCGAACCCAACCATATTTCATTTCCGACAACGAGAAAACTTTGAATATATTCTGCAGGAAACTTAAAAGCTCGCTTGTTTTCGACATCAGCAAGATATTGCGCAATAGGACCTCCGCCCTCATCGGAAATTGTAGTCAATATCCATTTTGGATTTGTTAAAGAATCAGCATCGACTATCGTGGTATAAGCTCCTTTGGGATTCCAGGACGGCAATATGCTTTTAATCCTTTCCAAATCCGGGAAATATCTACTCGGGACAGAAACCGTGTTGGTGTCACCAATTGTGCGATAAGACCATTTATTTACTGAGGGGGCATATTGCACAATCCCGTTTTGAGCATAAAACACAATAGCATCACCTTTCCGTTGAACATACATGATATTATTCAAGTCAACAAAGGGAAACTGTGGGCCAGGGAATGAGAAGGTTTTTTCCCATTCTTCCAAGTTCATCTGTTTTTGCAGTTTCACGAGATAGTCCAGATGATGGGCACTCCCGCTTCGGAATTCAGCCCAACTTAACACATGGGCGATTAAATCTTTTTTTAATTTGGTATTCGGATGCGACTTTAAAATATTTTCCTGTATCGATATCCCGTGATCATACAGCATCACAGGCAGTTTAAGCGACATTAAATACATTGATAAGACAGCACCATCCTCGTCCCTATTGCGAGTAAGAACGTTATATTGATTCTTCTCGTATTCATTACTTTCCCACCCTTTGGCGTTCTCATACGCTTCTATCGCCTTTTCGACTTGGCCCGTGGCGACGTAATAATCGCGCATGTCCACTGTGGAACTTCCTGCTTTAGAAAGGCGATATTTAAGTATTTCATCCCACCACTTCTTATACTCCGCAAAATCGTCCGACAATTCCGCGCGCAGATATAATATCGAAGCAAACCCCGGCCATCTGGCCGCTTTTTCTTCCCCAAGCGCGATTCTCTGCTCCAGATATTGTCTGGCTCGCTCTTTATCATTCCTCTCTATCAAATATTTGGCAGCCATTTCCTCATTGGAGATATGGCTCAACGTCCGAAACAACTCTGCGAAGTTCCCCTTTGAATAGTAATAGTCGGCAAGTTTATTCGCACACTGTTCCACACATTCTATATGATAGCCCCTATCCCGGACCTCTATATTTCTTAAGTGCAAGTATTCCGCAGATTGAACAACATCCCCTTTTTCAAAATAATAATCAGATAGATTACAATATGCGTTATTAATAAAAATAACTTTGTCATAACTCGGATGACCATTCTCTCCGAATTCTTTTTCCAAAGAACGCGCCTCGGAAATATCTTCCTGTAATTTCGCAAGTCGGTCCGTTGCTACGGACTCGCTACCGGCAAACACATCGGAGATAGAGAAAACCCAAACCACAAATGAAATTGCTAAAACATTTCGCATAATACCCTTAAAAGACACCAATATACTGGAAAATGACAACCACAAAGTATCTAGCCTAACCCGGTAACTAAAGCGGACCGAAAGCGGTATTTATAATGATTCCTCGGGATGTTGCGCAAAGTAGTCTCAAACTTTCTCCCTGAGTCTCCGAAGATTTAAAAGCCCCGGAAGGGGCTTTTTTATTTCGAGCGGCGGCCGGCGGAGGGCGCGCGCCGGGCGGGCCGGGGCCTGGTCCCGCTGATCACCGCGAAGAGGCCCTCGCCGTGGCCGGCCCTGACCGGCTCGGGCCGGGCGACCGCCTCCGGCCGGGAGAAAAGAGTCTGGCAGGTCCTTATGCCGGTAAAGCCCAGCTCCTCCAGCAGGGCGCGGACGCGGGCCGCGCCCAGGACGCGGGCGGCCCGGTAGAACGGGCGGCCCGCCCGCCGGCGCCAGTATTCCTTGCCGGCGGGGCTGTCGCCGTCCAGTATCGCCACCACCAGCCGCCCTCCGGGCCTTATTACGCGGCGCGCCTCTTTAAGGGCGGCGCGCGGCCGCCCCACGAAGCAGAGCGAGGCGACCAGCAGCGCGAAACCGAACGCGCCGTCGCGGAAAGGCAGCTTTTCGGCCCGGGCGGCGCGGACCGTTATGCCGCGCGCGCGGGCCAGCGCCGCCATGGCGGCCGAAGGCTCCACGGCGGTCTTTATGCCGAGCGCGGCGGAGAAGCGGCCGGTCCCGGCCCCTATCTCCACCCCGGCGGCGCGCCGGGGGAGCGCGGCGCGGACGGCCCTCAGTTCGGAAAGGTAGGCCGCCCGGTGTTCGTCGTACCAGCGGTCGTAGGCTGCGGCTTCGCGGTCGAAATCGTTCATGCCCGGCGGCCGGCGGGTCAGCGCTTGACCGCTATGCAGTCGTACAGCGCGCGGTCGGGCTTGTAGAGCGTGCGGGAGCGCACGTAGACCTTGTAGCCGGGCGCGTCGAAGTCATGCCTGTCGGCGAGCTGCGTCAGGTCCGCGCCCTCCACGGCCTTCACCAGGTCCGCGTCCTGCGCCAGCGCCAGCGCCTTGGAGCCGTTGCCGGTGACGATGTAGCACGGCACGATGCGCTCGAGCCCCTGCGGCGTCAGGCAGGAGATCTCGGAGGCGGCGGCCTGCTTGGCCTCCAGCTTGATCATGCGGGCTTTGGCCTGCGGCAGCGTGGTGTCTATGGACGCGGACACCCAGTTCAGCAGTTCGTTGCGCACGTCGTTGAGCGTGGCGGCCTTCTCGATGTTCTCTATGCCCTGGCCCTTCTGGATCGCCTTCGCGAGGCCAGAGAGCTCCTTCAGGTAGGCCATGCGCTGGTTGCCGGGGATGTAGTACATCACGAGCAGGTGCACCTTGGCCCCGTCGGGCGCGCCGTAGTCTATGCCGGCGGGGCTCCAGCCCAGCACCGAGAACAGCTCGCCGTCGCCGTCCACGCGGATGTGAGGGCACGCCCAGCCGCGGCCGATGCCGGTGTTGGCGGAGCGCTCGCGCTCCAGCACGCCCTCGGCCACGTCGCCGGTGACCTCCGGGATGGCCTCCATGATGCTGGCCAGGTAGCGCAGCGCCTTTTCCTTGTCCGTCTCGGGCAGCTCTATCAGCCTGCCGTCCTGCAGCGCGGTGAGTATGCTTTTCATCAGTCGTCTCCGAACTTGCGGTAGAACCAGACCTTGACGCCGTGAGTGATCGCGGCGTAGGCCAGCATGAAGCCTACGATCCAGGCCCAGTAGGCGGCCGGCAGCGGCACGAAGCCCAGCTTGCCGGCGAAATGGGTGTTCGGCAGGAAGACGCCGACGGTGACGGCCATCACGGTGGCGAACACCATCGGCATCGACGGGGAGCTCTCCAGGAAAGGTATCTTTTTAGTGCGGATGATGTAGACGATCAGCGTCTGCGTCAGCAGCGACTCGACGAACCAGCCGGTGTGGAAGAGCCTCTCCAGGTAGGGCGCGCCGGCGCCGCCGGCCTTGAACGCTATGCAGCCGAAGAAATAGAGCATCAGGAAGTAGGTGGCGTAGTCGAAGACCGAGCTGATCGGCCCGACGAAGAGCATGAACTTCTTGATGTTGCCGATGTTCCACTTCTTGGGTTTAGCGAGGTACTCCGGGTCCACGTTGTCCATCGGGATGCCGGTCTGCGAGATGTCGTAGAGCAGGTTGTTCATCAGGATCTGGATCGGCAGCATCGGCAGGAAGGGCAGGAAGTAGCTGCCTCCGACCACGCTGAACATGTTGCCGAAGTTGGAGCTCGCGCCCATCTTGATGTACTTGGTGATGTTGCCGAACACGCGGCGCCCCTCGAGGATGCCGTCCTCCAGCACCATCAGGCTCTTCTCGAGCAGGATGATGTCGGCCGACTCCTTGGCCACGTCCACCGCGGTGTCCACCGAGACGCCGACGTCGGCCAGGTTCAGGGCCGGCGCGTCGTTGATGCCGTCGCCCATGTAGCCGACCACGTGGCCGGCCTTCTGCAGCGCGGCGATGATCTGCTCTTTCTGCGCCGGCGAGAGCCGCGCGAAGATGACGTGCCTCTCCGCCGCCGCGGCCAGGCCCGCCTCGTCCAGCGCGGCGAGCTGCCCCCCCGTTATCACGCTTTTAGCGTCCAGGCCCACGTCGCCGCAGATCTTCTGCGTGACGAGCTCGTTGTCGCCGGTCAGGATCTTTATCGCCACGCCCATGCGCTCGAGCGCGCCCAGCGCCTTGGCGGCCGAGTCCTTGGGCGGGTCGTAGAACGCGAGGTAGCCGAGCAGCACCAGGTCCTTCTCGTCCTGCACGCCGAAGGAGGTCTTGTCCTTCGGGAACTCCTTGTAGGCCACCGACAGCACGCGGTAGCCGGCGCGCGAGAGCCGCTCGTACTCTTCCATCAGGTCGCGGCGGATCACGTCGATGAGCGGCATGACCTCGTCGTCGAGCTGGTAGGAGCCGCACGCGCTGTAGACGTCCTCGACTGAGCCCTTCGTGATCATCACGTGGGCGTCCTCGGTCTCGATGACCACCGACATCCGCTTGCGCTGGAAATCGAACGGGATCTCGTCGACCTTGCGGGCGGCCTTCTCCACGTCCAGGTCGGTGTGCGACAGGATCGCGCGGTCGAGCAGGTTGCGCAGGCCGGTCTGGTAGTAGCTGTTCATGTAGGCGTAGCGCAGCACGTCGTCGCTCGGCCTGTTGGTGACGTCCACGAACTTCTCCAGCACTATCCGGTCCTGCGTGATCGTGCCGGTCTTATCGGTGCAGAGGATGTCTATCGCGCCGAAGTTCTGGATCGAGTTCAGGCGCTTGACGATGACCTTCTTCTTCGACATCGTCAGCGCGCCCTTCGACAGGTTGACGGTCAGGATCATCGGCAGCATCTCGGGCGTCAGGCCCACGGCCACCGACATCGCGAACAGCAGCGCCTGCAGCCAGTCGTGCTTGGTAAGGCCGACGATCACGAAGACGAGGCTGACCATCACCACCATGAAGCGGATCATCAGCCAGGTGAAGTCCTGGATGCCGCGGTCGAAGCTGGTCTGCGTCTTCTCGCCGGCGAGCCGGGCCGAGATCGAGCCGAGGTAGGTGTTCTCGCCGGTGTTGACGGCCACGCCGCGCGCGGTGCCGCTGACCACGTAGCTGCCCTGGAAGCAGGCGTTCGGCAGCTCGATGACGCTCTTCGGGGCCGAGCCGTTGAGCTCGGCGGCCTTCTCTATCGGCAGCGACTCCCCGGTCAGCGCCGACTGGCTGAGGAAGAAATCCTTGGCCGAGATCAGGCGCAGGTCGGCCGGGATCATCGCGCCGGCGTGCAGCACCACTATATCCCCGGGCACCAGCTCCACGGTGGGGATCTCGGTCTCTTTGCCGCCGCGCAGCACCAGCGTGTTGGCCTGCACCATCTTCTGCAGCTCTTCCACCGCCTTGCCGGAACGGGTCTCCTGCACGTAGGAGAGCACCACGCTCAGGAACACCATCGCGCCGACCACCACGGCCGAGCGGACGTCGCCGATCCATAGCGAGATGGCGCCTATCACCAGCAGCTGCACGGCCAGCGGGTTCTTGAAGCGCTCGAGGATCTCGAAGACGAAGAACTTCTTCTCCTTGCGGGAGAGGGCGTTGAACCCGTGGCGCTCCCGGGCGGCCTCTACGGCTTCCGCCCCGAGCCCTTCCTTCTGCGCGCCCAGCCCGTCCAGGGCCTTCTCGGCCGGCAGCGAGCAGACGTCCAGCAGGCGGCGGTCGGAAGCCGAAAGCGCGCCGGCCTGGGATTTAACGCCCTGCCTGACCAGCGACGGGACCAGCTTGATGAAAGGCAGCTTCATAATTGGATTATATGTCTTACGGCGAGGGCCGACAATTCAAATTCCGCCCAAAAAGCCGCGCCCATGGTCCGCTGGCGGCCGCGATTTTATATAATCTATCTTTAGCCGCACGGAGAGGTGTGTGAGCGGTTGAAACAGCAGGTCTCGAAAACCTGTAGGGGTAACACCCTCGAGGGTTCGAATCCCTCCCTCTCCGAACTTTTTTGCTTTTTAAAAAATCCGCAGAAAAAAATCCGATTTCTGCGCGCGCGGAATTAAAATTAAATATAAATTCCCAAGGTTTTTTGAACTCGACGGAAAGCCGCCGCCTGCCTATACGGAAGTTCGAACCGATCTTTTTCAACTTTTCCCTGTTTTCCTCCGCTTTTCCGCTCTCCGCCAGTTCTCCGACGTGAACCGCCTCGCGGTATAACTCTATTTCCGGTTCGAACCGATTGGCTCCCTGCCGGGCAAAAGCTGCGAGTTTGTTTTCAATTTCCTTTTTCTCATTGACCAATTGGGCTTTACGCTCAGCGTACTCGGACTGAGTAAGGTGGCCTTGCAGTACCAAATCCAGCAACTTGCCCAATTGGTCTGTAAGGGGAATCAAATTATCTCGCAGCTTTTGCCGGGCACTCTCCCCGGCCTGGGCCAATGCGGCTCGTTCCTTCTCCGCTATCAGGATGAGCCCATTGGCCAGGGCCGGGGGTAAGGAAACACTTTTTAGTTCACCTTTTATCTGTTCCGTTATTTCCTCTTCACGAACGTAGGGCTCAGTACAAGGCCCCTTGCGCTTGGTACAGCGCAGGTAGTTGTGGTCTTTCTGGGTTTCTGTGGTGATGAAGCAGCCGCACTCCTGACAGTGGAACACTCCACGGTAGGTATAAGGCTTCAACCTAGGCCCCTTGGGCTTGCTTTTACGAAGCATTACGGCTTGGCAACGGTCGAACAGACCTTTAGTTATGATCGGCTCGTGCTTCCCCTCGTAGAGCTCGCCCTTATACCTTATAAGACCGTAATAGACGGGGTTCTTGAGCATATACTGGTAATTGCCTACTGAAAGGGCGGCATGCCGCCCTTTCAGCCCAACCTCATTCATTATTCGGCGCACTTCGGCTAGTGGGTAGTCGCCTGACGAGTACAGTTCAAAGGTTTTCCGGATAAAGACCGCTCGGTCTTTATCCGGATAGATTGTCTTGGTGTTCTTGTCGTTTATATAGCCGAGCGGCGCACAACAAGGCCAGATACCATTGCGGAGTTTTTGGCGAAAGCCGCGCCGGATATTTTCTGAAAGATTATCGATATAGTATTTGGACTGCCCGAACGCTATTGAAAGCATGAACTTTCCCTGCGGCGTAGGGTCAAACCAAAAGGTAGGGAACTTTAGGGCGGTAATCTTGCCGGTGTCAACCAAATAGATAATCCTGCCGCCGTCGATGGAACTA
>JAJZRA010000111.1 GCA_021847485.1 bacterium | reverse complement strand
CCGCCCCCAACGACAGGCTCGAACTGAAGATAGCGCGCCTGCAGCTCTCCGCCGGGGACTACGCCGTAAAGGCGGCCCGGTCCGCCCGCGTTCCGGCGCTGGCCGTCTCGGGGGACGCCGCGATGAGCGGCGAGAAGCCCGATAAAGAGGCCAAGCTGGTGGGAGACATGGGGGTTTCGCTGACCCTGCCGCTCTTCACCGGCGGGCGAGTGAAGGCCGGGGTCAGGAGCGCCGGCGCCGCCCGCGACAGGGCGGCCAGCCTCCTCGCCGACGCCTCCGCGCAGGCCGAGGAGGACGCGCTGTCGGCCCTCTGGCGTCTGCGGGCGGCTTCGGACGAGGTCGCTACCGCCTCGATGACCGTGACCACGGCCTCGCAGGAGCTGGAGATGGCCCGCAACCGCTTCGCCGCCGGGGCGGGCGACAACATCGAGCTGGTCAACGCCCAGACCTCGCTGTCCCGCGCCCGCGACAGCCTGGTGGACGCCCTCTCGCGCAGCAAGGAGGCCAACATCCGCCTCACGCTGGCCCTCGGCCGCATGAAAGATCTCAAGTTCTGACCTTTAAGGATAAACCATGACCGAAACCAATAACGTCATCCCCAAGCCCCGCGGCAAGCGGCCCCACTGGGGCCTCCTTGCCGGCGCCGCCGCCGTGCTGGCCGCGGCCGGGACCGCCTACTGGATCTACAGCCGCGGCATCGAGACCACCGACGACGCCACCATCGACGCCCACGCGCTGCCGATAAGCTCCCAGGTGCCCGGGCAGATCCTGGCCGTGCTGGTGGACGATAATCAGCACGTAGAGAAAGGCGCCGTGCTGGTGCGCATAGATCCCAAGGATTACCAGGTGCGGCTGGACCAGGCCCGCGCCGAGCTGGACGCCGCCCGGGCCGAGGCGACGCGCGCCGCGGCCGACGCCGCCCGGACGAAGCAGCTGCTCGACAGCGACGACGTCTCCAGGCAGGTCTACGACAAGGCCGTCGCCGACGCCGGCGTCATGAAGGCCCGCGTGGAACTGGCCGAGAAGAAGGTCGCCGCCGCCCAGCTGGACCTTTCCTACACCGCGATAACCGCCCCGGAGGCCGGCAAGGTCACCAAGAAGAGCGCCGAGCTCAGGGCCTTCGTGCAGCCCGGCCAGGCCCTGATGGCGATAGTCACCGACGAGGTCTGGGTAGTGGCCAACTTCAAGGAGACCCAGCTGACCCGCATGCGCCCCGGCCAGAAGGTCACGGTGGAGGTGGACGCCTTCCCGGGCCGCGAACTTAAGGCCCATATCGACAGCATCCAGTCCGGCACCGGCGCCCGCTTCAGCCTGCTGCCCGCCGAGAACGCCACCGGCAATTTCGTGAAGGTGGTGCAGCGCGTCCCGGTCAAGATAGTCTTCGACGAGCCGGTGGAGGGCATGATGCTGGTCCCCGGCATGTCGGTGGTCCCGACCGTACACCTCAGGTAATGGAACAGCAAGGCCAGCAGCCCGGCTTCTGGAAGCCCAGCCACTCCCCGTGGCTGGTCGCTTTCTCCGTGCTGCTGACCACGTTCATGCAGGTGCTCGACACCTCGGTGGCCAACGTCTCGCTGCCGCACATAGCCGGCGGCCTGTCGGCCTCCACGCACGAGGTGTCCTGGGTGCTGACCAGCTACATCGTCGCCGGCGCCATAGTGCTGGCGGCCTCCAGCTGGCTGAGCTCCCTCTTCGGCCGCAAGCGCTACATGGCCTTCTCGGTGGCGCTCTTCACGATATCCTCGATGCTGTGCGGCATGGCGCAGAGCCTGCCGCAGCTGGTGCTGGCGCGCATCCTGCAGGGCATAGGCGGCGGCGGCCTGCAGCCGCTGGCGCAGGCGGTACTGCTCGAGAGCTTCCCGCAGGAGCGGCGCGGCCAGGCCATGGCGGCCTACGGCATGGGCATCATCGTGGCGCCGATCATAGGCCCGATACTGGGCGGCTGGATCACCGACAACTACTCCTGGCGCTGGATCTTCTACATCAACGTGCCGATAGGCATCCTGGGCCTCGTCATGCAGAACATGTTCCTCGAGGACCCGCCCTACCTGAAGCGCGAGAACGCCTCCCGGATAGACTACGTCGGGCTGGCGCTGATGGTGATAGGCCTGGGTGCCTTCCAGCTGGTGATAGACAAGGGCCAGGACGTGGACTGGTTCGCCGACATCTGGATCCGCTTCGGCACGCTGGTCTTCGCGACGGCGCTGCCGGCCTTCGCCTGGTGGGAGCTGACGCACAAGCACCCTTTCATGAACCTGCGGCTGCTGAAGAGCCGCAACCTCTCCGTCGGTACCGCGCTGATGGCGGTGCAGGGCGCGGTGATGATGGGCTCCACCGCGCTGATGCCGATCTTCATGCAGTCGCTGCTCGGCTACCCGGCCTTCCAGAGCGGCATGGCCATGACGCCGCGCGGGCTGGGGTCGATGCTTTCGATGATCATCATCAGCCGCATGGTGGCCAAATTCGGCAACCGCCTGATGATCTTCTTCGGCTTCGTCGGGCTGGCCGTCACGCTGATAGTCTTCTCCGGGCTTAACCTGGAGGTGGCGCCCTCCAACATCATGCTGCCGCTGTTCTTCAACGGCCTGGCGATGGGCGTGACTTTCGTGCCGCTGACCACGCTGGCCATGGCCAATATGCGCCAGGCCGACCTCCAGCAGGCCAGCGTCATCTTCAGCCTGCTGCGGAACATCGGCGCCAGCGTCGGGATCTCGCTGATGTTCACGATGCAGGCGCGCATGGCGCAGGTGCACCAGAGCGTGCTGACCTCGCACGTGAACGCCTACGGCGAGCGGTTCCACGTCTGGGCCGACCAGGTGGGGCGCCTGTTCCAGAACCCGGCCGCGGCCTTCGGCCTGGCCTACCGCGACATCGCGATGCAGTCCGTCCTGCTCTCGTTCATGGACTGCTTCAGGTGGCTGGCCTACACGTCGATAATAGCCATGCCGCTGATAGCCCTGTTCAAGGGCTCCAGGCACATAAAGAGCCAGGCCGAGCTGTCGATGATGGAGTAGCCGCCGCCGGGCGGCCTATTTGCGGTTGTAGAATCCCAGAATAAGTCCTAGCGCCAGCGACCAGACGGCCGCCAGGCCTATCCTGAAGTCCACGGGCAGAAGGAAGGTCACCGTGTGGGCCGGCACCCAGAACCAGAGCAGCGAGAGCAGCGCCTTGTCCAGGTTGGCCCAGTTGGGCGCGCCGTCGATGGCGTTGTCCATCAGCCGGTGGGCTATCACGAGGAAAGGCCCGAACTGCAGGTTCATCGCGAGCGACACCGCGAAGGCCCGGCCGAAGGCGCCGAGCTGCGGCAGCAGGCCGTGGGCCGAGAGCCCGTCGACGAAGGCCACGAAGCCGGTGAAGGCGTACTTGATGCAGACGGCGAGCAGCGCCCAGCCGAGCATCCGCAGCAGCGTGCCGCGCGCGCCGAAGGGGGAGAACAGCCGCCGGGCCGTAAGCCACTTCGAGGCGAACTCGCCGAGCGTGCCGAGCACGGCGAACTGCGCCATCGCGGTATATACGGGGTGGGCCTGCACGAGGGAGACGTACCAGTTCATGCGGATATCTTATCAATTTATCCGGCCGGGCCGCCTTCCGCCCCTAAATTGTATAATTCAATAAAAGCTCCAACGGAGGGACGATGACCGACAATACCAAGGGCGTGCAGTGGGACCTGACTTCCTATTTCCCGGCCTTCGACGGGCCGGAGATGCGGGCCTTCAAGAAGAAGCTCGCGGCCGACATCGCGGCGCTGCAGAAGCGGGCCGCCAAACTGGCGCCGCTCTCCGCTAAGACCGCCGGCGACTGGGAGAAGGTCATCCTGGCCGCCGAGAACGCCGGGACGCGGCTGGGCCACATCTTCTCCTACGTGGGCTGCCTGGAGGCGGCCCACGCCG
>JAJZRA010000037.1 GCA_021847485.1 bacterium | reverse complement strand
GCGGATCTATGTTGTCATATTGGTCCGCCAGCGGGTTGACCTGGCAGTCTTCGTCCGGCGGGCCGCGTTTGGAAGCGCATTGCGGGGCTGCCGGAATGGATTGAGGGAATTCAGCAGGAAGCCCGAAACTGTGAGAGGACCGCGCGCATAAGACGCGGGCTACCTTATCGAGTGGCGCGGCGGCTGGGCGACAACGTCGAGAACATCGAGGGAGGAAGAGCTGTGAGCGTCGTTATAAGGCGCGGCCAGGCGGCCCCACGAACCGGGCCGCAGCAGCGGTCGGGCGCCGCGGCCGAAGGACGCGGCGGTGGGGCGCACCGCCGGCAGTGCTGACGGCGCATCCACGGCGCAAGGCTGGACTGCCGGCGGCGCGTGGCCGTTACCTGGTCGTTTAAGGATGCCAGCCGGGATTGCGGCCGCGCGAGCGGACGCAATTACGGGCGGCCTCCGCTTCGTGAAGAGCGGCCCGAGGCTGCAGGGTCGGCTTTGTCGCCAGGCAAAGGCGGAGCTGCGGCCGCAAGGGCCGTTTCCTTAAATCAGGCGTTGGGAAAGCAGCGGGTCCGTCAGAAGAGTTTTTGCGGGAACATGAAATCCACCAAACTTAGGAAGTTGGTCGACGACTACGGCCTAGTCGGACATCGTGTAGTCAACAAATTTTCCATTCTCATAGTAATAAAGAACGCTGCCGGTCTCGCCACCAAATTTAAATGCATCGTGTACAAGATTTAATTCTGGACGATTATACGCTGGCTCTGCATTAATTTTACCAGGAGGAACAAACTCTAGGCATTGTCCAATATTCCCGCCGCCTTTATGGGCGGTGGGAGAAAATAGAGGGTCGTGAAGAGGATGATTTAAAAGCTCGACGACAGAATACCCGGTAGTACTGGATATAAGAACAATTCTCTTCTCATGCGTTGTGTTGTGACCAATCAGTACGATGTCTGAGATTTTGTCCCCGTTAAAATCACCTATCACAGCAGAAAGCACTTGATAGGTATGGAAATATCTGCCAGATGATGGCCCGTATGTGTATATATCCCGTAAAAAGGGTTCAAAGTCCCGCGCCTCCCATATTCTGAATTCTGGGTCGTACGCGGTTAATGCCGCCTCCATCATTGTTGAAAGCACCACTTTGTACTCAACTTCAATTTTAGGTTTGGAGGCGGCATCTGGCCCACCAGCGAAGGCACAACTAGTGAATCCGAAAACCGCTAGAAACAACCCAGAAGACGCTGGGATTCTCACGGCAAGGGAGTCAGGCCTAACTTCTTCGGACAAACACTTGCCGTCGCTACAGGATCAGGACATGTGCCCCGTGCGTCATCTTTTGGGTTGACGACCATGTCGGTCGGCCGCGCAAAATTAAAGTGATAATGCTCTACCCGATCTAGGGCGTCTAATTCCGCTGAAGAATACCCTGAATAATCATGGCCAAGCAGTGAACCCGGATATTTACCCTCAAGTATTGGCTTCACCTGATACTTACACGCAATTTCTTCCAAACACTGCCGCTTCTCTGCCTCCATGCCAATCGAGCGGATATCCACCTGCCTGCCATACCGATGATATAGATGATACTGTCCGTCGGTCCAGCAATTATACGGCGAGATGGTCTGATATCTGCCACCCCACATGAGGCCTATGTCGTTAACCATCAACTTCTCATTAAACTGCTGATAATATTCCCACGCGATTTTCTTCATCTTCGCGTTTGTATCAGGAGTGGCGTAAAAATTCCCGGGGTGCGCCTGCTGGTCCTCGGAGTCTTTAAAGTCAAAGTATGGCTCTGCGCTAAGTTCTGCCAGTTGGATGAGATTTTTAACGGTTACCCTCAGTGAGACGTCATCGTTGATAACTCCGCTACAGGCTCCATAGAACTCGGACTTTTCCACCACGAGGCTGGAATATACCGGGGTTTTGAAATTAATGGTATAGGGCGTATTTACCGGGATATCGGATTTACAGATCTGAGTCGGCAGTGGTTTCCCGGTTTGAGGATTTATATATGTCAACGTCCCAGTCGGCGTATGATTATGTCCCGCCATTGCCGGGCGGAAGGAATAAGACCAGCATACGCTCCATTTTCCAGGAGGGCTATTCTGATTACCACACTTAAATTCCCAGGAGTTCACAGAATTCGGCATGAACTCATAGCTGCTTTTGCCGTCAGTAACCGCAATCGGTTCAACTACTTTTTCTCCGGCTTCGGTGATTTCTCTTGCTGTTTTTGAAAAGACTCCCATGCTGTTTTCTCCGGAGGGGCTGACCGCATTGGTCGCTTCGGGAATGGGGGTTGCATTTAAAATGTCTGTGGCCTCACTAAGATTGGATGAAGCATTTTTTGAATGCTTGCTTTTGCCATCGAAGTCAATATCTGGCGCGGCGCTAAACGTTGGCGTGACGAGCCCGAGAAATAATACTGCCTGGAGTACTGGTTTCATGTTGTCCCCTTAACCCGGTGAAATAACGACTGTCAGAGTTTTATAGCAAAATGGCCGGGGGGCTTCAAGACTCTGAAGTTCCCGGTCTGACGCACTAGTGGGAGCTCGACATAGAACCGGTGGGGTAATCACACCGGCCCGTCGGGAAAGTCGCGTCCTAGGGCATCCTTGTGCGTTTTAAAACGGCGATTTCGCCAGAAATGGCCGTAAACGCGGTTTTGAGGCTTTTAGGGGGGAAGGGTCGTTTTAGCCGGAAAAGCGCCTCTAAGAGGCGCCGGCGGCGGTTGTATGGGGGCGTAAAATCCGAGTCCAACCGGTGAAATTTGAGTAACTGTAGGCAACATAAGAGCGATTATTGTCAATTCCCCCCGCCTTTTTCCCCTTGCCCCGGGCGCGTTTTTTGAAAATCCCGCGTGAGTGCCGCCCGTTTTGTTTATAATACTAAAAACCGGGCGTCTTTTCGTGAATTCGGACGGGCTCTTTCCGCCCGGCGGGCGCCGGGCTGGCGAGCGGCAGAGTTAGTCTTCGGGCGAGGGCGGATCTATGTTGTCATATTGGTCCGCCAGCGGGTTGACCTGGCAGTCTTCGTCCGGCGGGCCGCGTTTGGAAGCGCATTGCGGGGCTGCCGGAATGGATTGAGGGAATTCAGCAGGAAGCCCGAAGTGATTTAAGAGCCGTACAAGTTCTTTGTCTTCCAGGATAACTGCCACCGGCTTTAGATCTATCCGGCATTTAGGGCAGACGAGCGGGAACACCTCGAACACCCGCGCCAGGCAGGCGGCCCAGGAGCGGGCCCTGTTTTGCAGCTTTTCAGCCCTTTCTTCCTTCTCGACCCTCCTAACTTCTTTGACTGCCTGCGCCGTAAGTGCCGGCCGCAGCGGCGACCGCGGCGCCAGCGCGCCGTAATAGTGCACCAGGTTCTTGCGGGGCGGCGGCAGCAGCAATCCCCAGCGCCGCAGGAATTCCACCGGGCTCAAGGCCATCATCCCGGGCCGGCCGTCGTGCCGCTCGGCGCGGTACAGGACCACTTTAGATTTAGCCGCGTAGACCAGCCGCTTCAGCGACAGGGCCGGGCGCGAGCAGTAGCCGAGCAGCCGCTCCAGGGCCGGCCGGTTATGCTGAGATATCACCACCTCTTTGTGCAGCGAAAAGCCGGAGTTTTCCCACTTGAGCATCTCTTCGGCGACTTCCGCCGGCAGGCAGCCCAGGCGTGACAGGCGGCGCAGCAGTTTGCGTCTTATGGCCCGCACCATCTCCGCCAGCTCCCCATCGTCCGGGCCTTCGACCGGGCGAAACTGCAGCCTGCGCGAGCCCATCACATTAGCCTCAAGTGTAAATGTTCCGTCCGAAACTACCGCGTGGATATGTATGTGCAGATTAAGCGCACCGCCGAAGCGCTGGATGAAGTGCAGTTGGGCCGGTACGCCGTCGCTTTTCCGTTTAAGATAGCGGTTTATTTCGCGCGCCAGCAGTTTTGAGAGATAGCCGGCCAGTTCAGGGCGGGAGTTGATAAAATACCGCAAACGTTTGGGAATGACCAGCACCCACTGCCGATAGCGCGCAGGCGGCAGCAGGCGGTCCAGCGCGGCCGCCACTATTATCGCCGAGCGCTTGGCGTCGCAGCTGGGGCATAGGCCCCTGCGCTTGCAGGAAAAGGCAACAAAAACGTCGTGCCCGCATTCCGGGCAGCGGTAGCGCACGGCGCCGTAGCGCAGCACGCCACATTCCGTGAATTTTTCGAGGGCGGTTATCGCGGAAGGATGCGGGCGGGGCTTGCCGGAGGGAGCCTCCTTCACCCAGGCCTCGAATTCGGATAAGTTATCCCTGACCAGGCGGTTAAGCGGGTTCTTGAGCGGGTTGCGGGCGCGGTACTCGCGAGGCGCGGGTAAATTATGTCTAGCGGCGGAATTACAGCCGACGGAGATAGCCGCGGATCCCACAGCGCGCATGCCCCCCCGTGAACATACTGCCGTGGATAATAGTTTTGCACCCCAATCCGATAAGGGTGTGTCGGCTACCCGGCCGCGGGATTCCCCGGCCAGGTCACGGGATCCGTGAAAGCCGAAAGAGTGGACGCGCTGGTGCGCGTCCAGAGCCTGATGAAGGTGAAGACCGTAAGCGCCGCCGGCGCGCCGAAAGCGCCCGCAAAAAAGAACGCCCGGGAAGTCCCGGGCGTTTTTTCCTGGGCTGGCGCCCTAGTACAGGCCTTTCTCTATCAGTTCCTCGTCGTCCATGCCGAAATGGTGGGCGATCTCGTGCATTATCGTATGGCGGATGCGCCGCTCGGTCTCCCGCGGCGAGCCGGAGCCCTCCTCGAGGGCGCGCTTGAACAGCGTGATCTTGTCGGGCATGGCGCCGCTGTACCAGGTACCGCGCTCGGGCAGCGGCACGCCCTCGTAGAGGCCCAGCAGGCCGCGGCCGAAGCGCCGTTCCTGTTCCCGGGACGGGGCCTCGCTGACGACCACGGCCACGTTGTCCAACCGGGCGCGGAACTCCTTCGGCAGGCCTTTGATGGCCGCGGCCACGGCTTTATCGAATTCCTTGTCGGTCATACGGCGCGCGGAACGGCCGAATCACTTGGAGATGAAGTAGACGCCGCCGGCCAGCAGCAGCGTGCCGACCAGCCTGTTGGCCGTGAAGCTTTCCCCCAGGAACAGCACGGCCAGCACGAAAGTGACGAAAGGGTAGGTGGAGCTGAGCGGCACGATGCGCGAAGCCTCGCCGCCGGACAGGGCCTTCAGGTAGAAGAAGACGCCGGCCATGGAAACGATGACGCTGCCGGCCACGAACAGCGGCCCGAGCCTGTCGGAGCCCAGCAGCGCCTGCTTCGTATGGGAATGTTTCCAGGCCACCATCGGCGCGAACAGGGCTATCATCACCAGCGCGCGGACGTAGAAGGCGCCGGACGCGTCCATGTACTTCAGGCAGGCCTTGTCGAAGAAGGCGCCGAGCCCCCAGCCGAGGATGGCCAGCGCCAGGTAGACGACGGTGGAGAGCTCCATGGCGGTATCAGGGGGGCGGCAGCTGGCCGGGCAGCTCGGCGGCGGCGAACGGGCGCTTCAGGTAGCCGGCTATGGACTCGGAGAAGCCCCATTCGTCCTTGTAGCCCCTGGCCTCGTTATAGTATTCCAGCGCCTTGTCGCGCAGGCCCTTGAGGTCGTAGACGTTGCCGAGGCGCACTATGGCCCAGACTGCCCAGCGGGCGGGGTGGGCCTTGGGGTCCTCTTTGAGCGTGGCGGCGGCCCGCGCGAAATAATCGGCGGCCTCGTCGTACTTGTTCTCCACCAGGTAGGTGGTGCCGATGGCGGTCAGGATGCGCGGCAGGTAGCGGCGGCGGTAGGCGGGCTTGCCCTCCTCCACGTCCTTGAGGTACTCGAGCGCCTCGCGGCGGGACTCCTCGTATTCCTTGTTCTCGAACAGCGCGACGATCTCCACGAAATGCATCTGCGGGTGGTTCGGGTAGTCGGCGCGCAGTTCTTTGGCCCATTTGACGGCCAGCCCGGGGTTCTTGAAGGGGCTGCCGGTGGTGGTGTAGATCTCGATCAGCAGCAGCTTGGCCGCCAGCGCGTTGAAATAGCCCTTGTCCTTGCAGACCGTCAGCAGGCGGATGCCCTCCGCGGCGTCGCCGCGCAGGAAGAGCTTGGCCAGCACCTTGACCACGCCGGACAGGGTGCCGGCGTAGTACTCGTACATCCCGAGCCCCAGGTAGGCGTCGTAGAGCTCCGGGTCCAGCTTCAGGGCCGCCTTGGTGTTGGAGATGGCCTTCTTGCCGTCGAAGTAGGCCTTGATCCAGCGGTGCTGCAGCACGGCGAGGCGCGCGCGCAGGCCGTACATGCCGCCCAGGCACAGGTAGGCGTTGGCGTCGCCGGGATGCTTCTTGACCCAGGCCAGGCCGACGCGGATGGCCTCGTCGGTCATCTCGCCGTATTCCTTCTCCAGCTTCGGATCGGACTCGTCCTCGAGGTACTCCAGCGTGGCCCACTTGGTCATGGCCATGCCGAAACGCGGGTACGGGTGGTCGGGGAACTTGGCGAGGGCCTCCGAGAAGTCCTTGACGGCCTCGGGGATGTCCACAGCGTAGATGGCGTCGATGCCCTTCTTCGAGAGCACCCTCAGCTCGTCGGGCAGGGGTTCGTACTTGGGGGCGGCGGCGCCGGCGAAGGCCGCGCAGAACGTCAGGAGCGCCGGCAGCAGTATCTTTCTCATAGCTTTATCACGTCCGTACCCACGGCCTTCCGCAGGGCCTCGGGCACGGCCACGGAGCCGTCGGGCAGCTGGAACTGCTCGAGGATGGCCGGGAAGAGGCGGCTGGTGGCCAGGCACGAGCCGTTGAGCGTGTGCACCAGCTCGTTCTTGCCGGTGGCGGCGCGCTTGAAGCGTATCGCGCCGCGGCGGGCCTGGTAGTCGTGAGCGTTGGAGACGGAGCTGACCTCCTTGTAGCCCTTCATGCTGGGGATCCACACCTCGATGTCGCAGGTGCGGGCCATCGAGGCGCTGCAGTCCCTGGCGGCGAGCTTCACCAGCCGGTAGTGCAGGCCGAGCTTGCGCATGACGGCCTCCACGTGGCCGACCATCTCGTCGAAGGACTTCTGCGAGTCCTCCGGCTTGGCGAACTGGATCAGCTCCACCTTGTTGAACTGGTGGCCGCGGACCATGCCGCGCTCGTTGGCGCCGTAGCCGCCGGCCTCCTTGCGGTAGCACGGGGTATAGGCGAAATATTTCTTAGGCAGCTCTTCCTCTTTCAGGATCTCGTCGCGGTGCAGGCTGATCAGCGCGGTCTCGGCCGTCGGGAGCAGGAACTGCGTCTTGCCCTCCTCGCCGGCGAGCAGGAACACGTCGTCCTTGAACTTGGGGAACTGGCCGGCCGTGTAGCCGCACTCGTAGTTGAGGATATGCGGCGGCAGCGCGAAGGAATAGCCGTTCGAGAGGTGCGTCTCCACGAAGAGGTTCAGCAGCGCCCACTCCAGGCGGGCGCCGAGGTCGCGGTAGACCCAGAAGCCGGTGCCGCCGAGCTTGGCGCCGCGCTCGTAATCCACGAGGCCGAGGGTCTTCGAGAGGGTCAGGTGGTCCTTGGGCTCGAAGGCGAACTCCGGCCTCTTGCCCCACTCGCTCAGGACGGCGTTGTTCTCCTTGCCGCCGGCGACCACGTCGTCGGCGGGCAGGTTCGGCAGCGCGGCCAGCAGCTCCCCCAGCTGCGCGTCGACGGCGGCGGATTCGGCGTCGATGGCCTTCACGCGCGCGCCGATCTCCTTCATCTCGGCGAAGACGGCCTGCTGTTCGGCCGGCGGGAGCTTCTTGACGCCCGCGGAAGCGGCGTTCTTCCTGGCCTTGAGGGCTTCGGCCTCGACCAGCAGCGCGCGGCGCTTCTTGTCGAGGTCGAGCACCGGGGCCAGGTCCACCGCGTCCATGCGCTTGAGCAGGGCGTTCCTGACCTTCTCCGGCTCCGTCCTTATGAGGTTGATATCGAGCATATGTTCAGGGCTTGCGGATCTCTATGACCGAGTCCCGCAGGATCGAGGCCGGTTCGTCGCCGAGGCGCGGGCAGAGCATGACCTCCAGCCTCAGCGCCTGCGGCTCGAAGCCGGTGCCGCGCAGCTTGCGCAGCTGCTCGGCCAGCTCGAGGCGCAGGACCTTCGCCTGCCGCTCGGCGCCGGGCGCGATCTTGGAGACGCGCACCTCTTCTACGTAGAAAGGCACGCTCCAGAAGGCCTTGTCCGGCGAGTCGCCGGCCTTCAGCAGGCGCAGGCTGACCGCGTAGCGCAGCACCAGGCCCTCCACGGCCTTCGCGGAGGGGTTCTTCAGCGTGACGAGCGCGCGCAGGCGGCCGGTAAATTTGACGTCCGCGGAAGCCCGCAGTTCGGAGACGGGCAGGTAGGGGCCGCGCTCCTTGCCCTGCTGGCTGGAGAGCTCCCAGCCCACGGCCGCGATGCGCGTCTGGGCGGCGGCCGGCGCGGCCGGCAGGGCGGCGAGGGTAAAAAGCAGCAATGCGGCGCGGTGTATGTTCATGGTTGCCTCCGTCAGTCTATCGGTCCGCCGGCGAGCAGGGCCTTCTCCATGCTCTCCGGGATAAGGGTTATCAGCTCGCTGCGCGTCACGTCCTTGTCGCACCTGAGGTCCAGCGAGACGGCGACCAGGCTGTGGCGGCCTTCGCGGCCCACGGCGGTCCAGAGCGCCTCCAGCAGGAACTGCGGCTCGCCCTGCACGCACTTGGGGGCGGATCGCAGGAACCCCCGCTTCAGCACGCCGGACAGGGCGCCGATCATGGAATTCACCACGATGTTGGCCAGCTCGGAGAGCAGCATCTCGTGGGCCTGAGTCAGGCTGGGCAGCTTCGAGAAAGAAAAGCCCATGAACCCGCGCGAGATCGTGTCTATGTCTTCGGGCCTGAAGACGACCATCGAGGTGAACGGGAACTCGCCCTTAACCTCGAAATAGACGGCGGCGCCGGTCCCGCGGCTCTCGGCGTGGGTACGGAGCGCCTCCTCCATCGTGCGGCAGGAGACCTTGACCCCGGCGACGCTCCAGCTGCCCGCGGCTATGCGCGACAGCTTGGCCACGCACTTCTCCAGGCCGTCGGCGGCGACGCGCTCAAGTATCTTTTCCGCTCTGCTGTCCATTCCTCAGGCTCAGGCCAGGTCCCTCATCAGGGTCTTGAAATCGTCGTAAGAGAACGGCTTGCGGAGTATCGCGCTGACGCCCTTGTCGGCCAGGCGCCTGTCTATCTCGTCCTGGTCCACGGCCGTCACCACCACCACGCGCGCCGCCGGGTCCACGGCCCGGAGGTCCTCCAGGACCTCCACGCCCGACCTGCCCGGCAGGATCAGGTCGAGGAACACCACGTCGGGCTTGAGCTCGCTGAAGTACTTCACCGCGCTCGGCCCGTCCTCCGCTTCCGCCACCACTTCGTGCCCCAGTTTGTCCAGCAGCGACTTGATCGTGTATCTGGTCAGGGCGTTATCGTCCACCAACAGTACTCTCATGTTTCCCCCTGGAACCGCAAATCGCGCCGGCGCGGACCCCCGCCCGCGTCCGGCGCGTCCGGGCCTTTCCTAGCCGCAGCAGCAGGCGCACTCCGCTTTCGGGGCGCCGGCGGCCTTCTTGGCCAGGGCCGCGGCCATGTCGGTCTTCTCCCAAGCGAAGCCGGGGCGGCCGAAATGGCCGTACGCGGCGGTCTTGCGGAAGACGGGCTGGCGCAGCTTCAGCGTCTCGATGATGCCCTTGGGCGTCAGCTTGAACAGCGAGCGGACTATCTTGACGAGCTGCTCGTCCTCGATGCGCCCGGTGCCGTGCGTGTCGACGTACAGGCCGACCGGCTCGGCCACGCCGATCGCGTAGGCCAGCTGCACGGTGCACTCGCGGGCGAGCTTCGCCGCGACGATGTTCTTGGCGATGTAGCGGGCCATGTAGGCGGCCGAGCGGTCCACCTTCGTGGAGTCCTTGCCGCTGAACGCGCCGCCGCCGTGCGGGGCCACGCCGCCGTAGGTGTCCACGATGATCTTGCGGCCGGTCACGCCGGTGTCGGACTGCGGGCCGCCGACGACGAACTTGCCGGTCGGGTTGATGAAGATCTTCGTGTTCCTGTCGATCATCCGCTTGTCGATGATCGGGTCGATGACGGCCGCGATGATCTCCTTGCGGGACTTCTCGGTGATCTGGTGGCCGCTCTTGTCGAGGATGTCCTCGGTGTGCTGCGAGGACACGACGATGGTCTCGATGCGGGTAGGCTCGCCGTCGTCGTACTCCACGGTGACCTGGGTCTTGCCGTCGGGGCCGAGGTAGGGCAGGATGCCCTTCTTGCGGACCTCGGTCAGGCGCATCGACAGGCGCTGCGCCAGCTGCAGCGGCAGCGGCATCAGCTCCGGGGTCTCGTCGGAGGCGTAGCCCACCATCAGGCCCTGGTCGCCGGCGCCGCCGGTGTCCACGCCCTGGGCGATGTCCGGGCTCTGGCGGCCGATCACGTTGATGACCGCGCAGGTCTCGTAGTTGAAGCCGTACTTGCTGTGCGTGTAGCCTATGTCCTTGATGACCTGGCGCGCCAGCGCGTCCACGTCGACGTAGGTCTTAGTGGTGATCTCGCCGCCCACCACCACCATGCCGCGGGTGATGAAGGTCTCGCAGGCCACGCGGCCCGCCGGGTCCTTCCTCATGATCTCGTCCAGTACCGCGTCCGAAATCTGGTCGCACACCTTGTCGGGATGCCCCTCGGTCACCGACTCGGAGCTAACGTACCTCTTGCCTTTGAAGTTCATTTCACTTTCCTCCTGTTTACTTTTGTTCTACCAGCTTGAACGCCAAGTCCAGGAACTTCTTCGTGGTCTCCTGGCTGTCAGTCTCGGCGTAGGTCCGAAGCAGCGGCTCGGTGCCTGACGGGCGCATCAGCACCCACCAGTCGTTGTCGAGCACTATCTTCAGGCCGTCTATCGTGTTGGTCTCGGTTATCTTGTGACCGAGCAGAAGCTTCGGGAGCTTCTTCTTTATCTTCACCGCGAAAGAGTGCTTGTTCGGAATGGCTTTTTCCAGGTTGAAATCGCGGCGGATGAAGCAGGACTTCCCGTACTTCTTCTCGATCTCGGCGTACAGGGCCGAGACCGGCTTGCCGGTCTTCGCGACCATCTCCATGACGAACAGCGCGGTCAGCGCGCCGTCGCGCTCGGGCAGGTTGCCCTTCCACGCGTAGCCGCCGGATTCCTCGACCGCGAAGGTCACGTCCTCGTGCAGCATCTTCTCGGCGAGGTACTTGAAGCCGACCGGGGTCTCCTCGAAGGGCAGGCCGGCCGCGCGCGCGATGCGCTTGGTCAGGAAGCCCATCGAGACGGCCTGGGCGATCTTGCCCTTGTACGCCCCCTTGGAGAGCAGGTAATTGAGCAGCAGCGGGGCGGTCTGGCACGGGGTCATGTACTGGCCCTTGTCGCTGACCAGCGCGAAGCGGTCGGCGTCGCCGTCCAGGGCCACGCCGAAGAGCGCCTTGCTCTTCTTCACGGCCTCCACCAGCGGCTGCAGGTTCTTCTCGACCGGCTCCGGGGCCACCCCGCCGAACAGCGGGTCGTGCCGGTCGCGCAGCTTCACGACGTTCTTGGCCGTGAAGAGCTGGGCGGCCGTCTCGGCTCCGACGCCGTGCATGAAGTCGATCACCACGGTCCCCGGCAGCTTGGGCAGCACCTTGGAGGCCTGCACCTTGGAATTGAGGTAGTCCACGTAGCCCTGGCGGAAGTCCTTCACCGCCACCTGGGCCCCGGAGGGCTTCATCGGGGTGGCCTTGGCCACGTAGTTCTCGATCTCGGCGGTGACGGCCGGCGGGGCCGAGCGGCCGTTCTGCTTGACCTTGATGCCGTTGTAATCGTGCCTGTTATGGCTGGCGGTGATGACCACGCCGAGCCCGAAAGCCTTGGAGGTCAGCAGGCTGACGGCCGGGGTGGGCAGCGGGCCGGCGCTCAGCGTAACGCTGAGGCCGTTGGCGGCGAGCACCTCGGCCAGGGTCCTGGCGAAGCGGTCGGACATGAAGCGCCTGTCGTAGCCGACGGCTATGGCCGGCTTGTCGGTGCGCATGTATTTGTAGGCCACGTAGTCGGCCATCCCCTGCGCTACCTTGCGGACCACGTCGTAGGTGAAGTCGCGGGCCATCACGCCGCGGTAGCCGTCCGTGCCGAAAGAGATGTGATTCGGGTGGGAACTCATTATTTCCTCTCTCCTTCTCCTGAGAAACGGGGACCCGGCAGGCGCCGCCGCCGCCAGGCTCACAAAGGACATATATATTATTAAAAAATAGGGCCGGAGTTCAAATACCGGCCAGGATGCCCGGCAGCCCGCGCCGTACCGCGGCCTCCACCGCCCGCGCCGGGGAAGGGGCGGAGCCGGCCTCTATGACCCCGGCCACGCCGCGGCGGGCCAGGCCGCCGGCCGGGAACGGGCCCGCGGCGCCGCAGACAACCACGGCCGGCACCCCCCGTTTCGCGGCGGCGCTGACGGCGGCGCCCGGGACCTTGCCGTAGAAGCTCTGCGCGTCGAAACGGCCTTCGCCGGTTATCAGCAGGTCGGCCCGGGCCAAGGCCGCGTGGAAACCGGTCCGCTCCAGCACGTAGGCGGAACCGTCGTCCAGTTCGGCGCCGAAGAAGGCCGCGAGCCCCGCGCCCAGGCCGCCGGCGGCGGCGCCGCCGCGCAGGCGGGCCAGCGGCACGCCCAGGCCGGCTTTGACCACCCGCGCGTAATTAAGCAGGACCTTCTCCAGGAACCGCACCTCCGCGGGCCCGGCGCCTTTCTGCGGGCCGAAGACCCGGGCCGACCCCAGCGGGCCGCAGAGCGTGTTCCTGACGTCGGCCAGGCCGGTGACCTTCAACCCCTTCAGCCTGCGCCGGCCCTCGCCGGGGAAGACCGCGGCCAGGTCCCCCAGCCCGCGCGCCCCGGGCCCTATCTCCCGGCCCCGCGAGTCCACCAGGGAAAAGCCGAAAGCCTGCGCGCAGCCGGCGCCGCCGTCGTTGGAAGCGCTGCCGCCCAGGCCCACCACTATCTCCCCCGCCCCGGAGGCGGCAGCAGCGAGGATGAGCTGCCCCACCCCCCGCGTGGAAGCGTCCAGCGGGCGCAGGCGCCGCCCGCCCAGCAGCCTCAGGCCGGCGGCCTCGGCCATCTCTATCACCGCGGTCCGGCCGGCCAGCAGCCAGCGGGCCTTCACCGCGCCGCCCAGCGGCCCCTCCACCGCGGTCCGCATGATCCGGCCGCCCAGCGCCGGCGCCAGGGCGTCCAGCAGGCCGTCGCCCCCGTCCGCCACCGGCAGCAACTCGAGGCGGGCTCCCGGCAGCGCGGCGCGGACACCGCGGGCCGCGGCCAGCGCGGCCCGGCCGGCCGTGAGCGTGCCCTTAAAGGCGTTGGGGGCTATCAACACTCTCATATCTAAATGATAGAATAAAAGGACACAGGGACGGAACGAAATGACCTCACAGAACCCCAGTATCGTCTACCGCTACGGCAAAGGCCTCTACGCCAACATCACCAACCGGTGCCCCACGGCCTGCGTTTTCTGCATCAAGTCCAAGTGGGGCATGGATTACCGCGGCAGCGACCTCAACCTCTCCGGCTCCGAGCCGTCCCCGGCCGACGTGATAGCGGCCGCGCGCGCGCAGTGGCAGGCCGCCCCCTTCGAGGAGTTCGTCTTCTGCGGCTACGGCGAGCCGACGATGCGCCTGGAGGCGCTGCTCGCCTGCGCCAGGCTCATCCGCAACGGCCGCGCCGAGCCCATTCCCAGCGGCATCCGCATCCGTCTCAACACCAACGGCCTGGCCAACGCCGTCTGGGGCCGCAACGTCGTCCCCGAGATGAAGGGCCTCATAGATTCCGTCCACGTCAGTCTCAACACCTACGACCCCGCGCAGTGGAAGGCGCTGATGCGCCCGATGGAGCCGTGGGAGGCGGCCGGCTTCGAAAAGGTGAAGGAGTTCGTCCGCGAGGCTGCGCTGCTGCTGCCCGAGGTCTGCGCCACCGCAATCGAGGACAACGGCGTGGACCTGGAGAAGTTCAAGGCCTTCGCGGCCTCGCTCGGCGCAGAGCCCCGGATCCGCCCAAGGCTGGGGGAAGGGGAACCCGCGTGATCGAGCGCAAATCGCTGCTGCTGGCCGCCGCGCTGGCCGCCTTCGCGCTGGTCAGCGTGCCCAGCGTCATCTTCAACAACGCCTTCAGGAGCTATTTCGGCCTCATCGGCCACTGGAACACCGCCATCCCGCGCCCGACGCGCTCCGGCACGCTGCCGCCGACGAGGCCCCGCGCCGACAGGCGCGCCGAGCCGCCGCAGCCCGAGCTGCGCTTCGTGAAGTTCTCGGTCAAGGTGGCCGGCGCCAAACAGGTGAAGATAGCCGGAGATTTCAACAAGTGGAACCCCGACGCGCTCGTGCTCACGAAGAAGGACGGCAACCGCTGGGAGGCGATGATACCGCTGCCTCCCGGCAAGTACCGCTACATCTGCCGGATAGACGGGCAGGACGTGCTGGACCCGCTCAATCCCGACACCGACACCGAGTCCGGGCGCAAGGTTTCGCTGCTTACCGTTAAGTAAGGGGCCCCGATGAACAAGTTACGCGCCGCGACGGCGATCCTCCTCCTTTTCCCCGCCCTGCTGCGCGCGCAGCAGGCCCTGCTCTGGGTGCCGGCCCAGGACCTGCCGCCCGACGACGTGCTCGCCGTGCTGCAGGCCCGGCCGGACCTGCGGCTGACGGCCGCCTTCCCCGGGCTGTCCAAGGACGCAGGGGACCGGGTGCGCGCGCTGGAGAAGGCCGGCGCGCTCGAGACCGCGCTGCGCCTGCCCGGCGACCCGCCGCTGCCGCTGCTCTACGCTCCCGCCTCGCCCGCCGTGCGCTGGGCGAACAAGCCCTCCACCGCCGCGCTGACCGACGACCCCTATTTCCTGGGCCTGCGGCTGACGCAGGCCCGCGACGAGGCGGCGGCCGCCAAGCGCCCGCTGCCGGCCGGCTTCGTGAACCCGCCCGGCGGCCTCGCCGAGGCGTATTTCCCGCTCGCGCGGGCCATCGGGCTGAAGTGGATCGCCTGCGGCCCGCTGGCCTCTACGGCCGCCGCCGTCGCGCAGGCCGACGGGGTCTACGCCGTGCCGTTCGCCGCCGCCGTCCCCGTCTCCTCGCCGACGGCGGTCTCCACCGCGGCGCCGGCCGCGCCTGCCGCCGCGGCGGCATTCGTGGTGTACGACGAGACTTCCGCCGCGGACCCGGCCGCCCTGCGCGCCCTGTTGAAGGCCGCGCTGGAAGCCGCCCCTGCCGGCGCGCTCGCCACCGTGTCGGAAGCGCTCAAGACCGCGGTCTCCACCGCCATGGCCCCCGCGGAACTTGCGGCTCAGGCCTCCCCGTGGACCGGCGACTATACCGCCTGGGCCGCGGCCCCCGCGCAGGCCGGCGCGCTCGCCGCCTTGGCCAAGACGCGGGCCGACCTGATGCTCTACCTGAACTCCAAGCAGGGCAGTTACAAGGCCGCCGCCCCCGCCTTCGACGAGTATTACCAGGCCGAGGACGGCGCGCGCCTGCGGGCGCTGGCCCCGGCCGGCTCCGAGGCCGCCTCCGCGGCCGAGATGGAGACGCTTACCTCTATAGCCAACGCCTACCGCCTGATGCAGAAGGCGCCGCCGCCCTGGGTCTTCTCCGGGCTGGGCGACGCCGCGGCCCAGGCCGACGAGGCGGACAGCCTCGCCGTGGCGGTCAAGGACGGCGGCTTCACGGTGACCAATGTCCCCCGCAAGCCGGAGGTCCCGGCCGGCGCGGAGCTGCCGAAGGACGCGGACCCGGACAAGGTCTGGAAGCTCGCCTCTTTCGGCGTGGCCCCCGCCCCCGACGCCGTGACCTTCACGTTCACGCCGGGCGCGCTGGACAACTCGGACAATTCGCCGTCGGGCTTCAGCCATATCAGGCTGGACCTCTACATCGACATCAACCACCGCCCGCGCGCCGGCATGTACCGGCCTCTGCCGGGCAGGCCGCTGCGCCTCTTCCCCGAGAACGCGTGGGAATACGCGCTCGAGGTCTCCCCGGAAAAGGCCGTGCTCTACAAGATAACGCCCAAAGGCCCCGCCCAGGCCGGCACGTACCAGCCCAAGGCCGAGAACGGCGCCGTGACGGTGCGCGTGCCGCGTTCGGCGCTGCGCGGCAGCCCGCTGCTCTGGGGCTACGCCGCGCTGCTGCTGGCGCCGGACGCCAAGGACCCGAAGGCTTTCTCGATAGCCGATTACATAGCCGACGACATTTCCAACGGCTACATCTACGCGGTCCGCCCCGGCGGGAACTAGGAGGAAGCATGGCTGACAGGGACAGGATAGTCTCGTTCGTGAACACTTACCTGGGCTCCGCCGAGGTCAGGGACTCCTCGCAGAACGGCCTGCAGTGCGAAGGCCGCGCCGGGGTGAAAAGGATCGCGTTCGGCGTTTCGGCCTCGCTGGAGTGCGTCCGGCGCGCCGCCGACTGGAACGCCGACATGCTGATAGTCCACCACGGCCTGCTGTGGGGCCGCTCGCAGCCTTTCACCGGCCCGTTCAAGGCCAAGCTCGAGGCGCTGCTGGGCGCCGGCATGTCGCTGTGCGCCTGGCACCTGCCGCTCGACAGGCACCCGGTCGTCGGCAACAACGCGCGCCTGCTGGCGCTGCTCGGGGCCCGGACCCTCAAGCCGTTCGGCGTCTACGACGGCGGGACCATAGGCTTCAAGGGCGTCCTGCCGAAGCCGGTCTCGATAGGCGACATCGCCGCCTCGCTGGCCATAAAGCTCGACTCCGAGCCGCTCTGCTTCCGCTTCGGCCGCGAGAAGATCCGCACCGTCGGCGCCGTCAGCGGCGGCGCGGCGGACCTCTTCCCGCAGGCGGTGGCGGAAGGCCTGGACCTGTACGTGACCGGCGAGGTCCGCGAGACGGTCCAGGAATACGCGCGCGAGACGCGCTCCAACTTCGTGGCGGCGGGCCACTACAATACCGAGAAGCCCGGCGTGCAGGCGCTGGCGGCCGTGCTGGAGAAGAAGTTCGCGGTGAGGACCGAGTTCATCGACGTGCCGAACCCGGCCTGAGGACGGAGGACAGGGGAAAGATATGGAAACCAGGAATCTGGCGATAATGCTGACGGACATAAAGGGGTTCACGTCCAAGACGGCCTCTTTCTCGCGGGCGCGGACGCAGGAGCTGCTCACCCGCCACCGCGAGCTGGTGCTGCCCGTCATGGAGAAGTTCCGCGGCCGCCTCGTAAAGACGATAGGCGACGCCTTCCTGGTGGTCTTCAACAGCCCCACCGACGCCGTCATCTGCGGCATGCAGGTGCAGGACACCCTGAAGGCCTACAACGCCGACAAGGACCCGCAGGACAAGATCGAGATCCGCATCGCGATCAACGCCGGCGAGGTGGCCGTCCACGACGACGGCGACATCTACGGCGACCCGGTCAACATCACGTCCCGCCTGGAGAGCATAGCCGAGGCCGGCGAGGTCTTCTTCACCGAGGCCGTCTACCTGGCGATGAACAAGACCGAGGTCCCCTCGAGCGAGATCGGCTACCGCCAGTTCAAGGGCATCCCCGAGAAGATCAAGGTCTTCCGCGTGCTGCGCGAGGTGCCGGTCGGCGCCCAGCCGCCCGGCGAACCGCGCGAGGCCGCGCAGCCGCCGGCCGCGCCGGCCCCCGCCCCGGCCGCCGCCGCGCCGCTCCTGCCGGCGGGCTTCTTCCACAGGCTCCTCTCGCTCTTCATCGACGTGGTGATAGTGATGGTGCTCCTCAACACCTTCAACCTGACCGGCTGCGGCCCCACCGCCAGCTTCTCGAGCAAGCACGGCAAGTCCGCGCCGCCCAATATCAAGGTCGAGGACGTCCACATCGGCCGCGACGGCATAGAGGTGTCGGGCAAGGACGGCTCGCACATCAGCATCAATAAGGACGGCGCCAGCGTGGTCGGCCCGGACGGCAAGGTCTGGAACTCCGACGACGAAATGAAGCTGAACCTGGGCGGGGAGAAAGGCCGCAAGGTGCCGGCCAACATGCTGGTCTGGGCGCTCTACGGCGCCATCCTGCTGTGGCGCTTCGGCGCCACGCCCGGCATGAAGATAATGAAGCTGAAGCTGGTGGACTACCACACCGGCGGGACGGTGCCGGCGGACAAGGTCTTCCTGCGCACGCTGTTCTCGCTGGTGTCGCTGTTCGCCCTGCTGGGCTACGTCTGGGCGCTCTGGGAGCGCGAGCACCGCACCTGGCACGACCTGATCGCCGGCACGCGCGTCGTCAAGGCCTGACCTCGACGCGCGGCAGCGCCAGGATCACGAACGAGAGCGCCGTCACCGCGCAGGCGTTGAGCGCCAGGCAGAACCCCACCGAGAACCGTTCGGCCAGCAGGCCGTCGGCCATGAAGGCCAGCGGCATCACCGCGTAGGCCAGCGTGGTCAGCACCGAGAAGAACCGCCCCTTCATCGCGTCCGGCACCGTGGCCTGGAACAGCGTGATCGCGATGGCGTTTCCGCCGCCCAGCGCGGCGCCCGCGGCGAAGAGCAGCGCGCAGACCAGGTACTTGTCCGAAGTGAAATAGAGCCCCCCGAAGGCCAGTCCCACCGCCAGCACCGAGCCGAACAGCCACCCGTAGACGTTGCCCGACTCCTTCCTGAAGCTCAGCGCCGCGGCCAGCGCCGCCGACCCGGCGGCGAAGAAGGTCTCGAAGACCGCCAGCCAGGTCACGCTCTCGTTGAGCGTGAACTTCACGATCATCGGGATCAGGATCATGATGGGCGACACGAAGAAGTTGAACGCGGCGAAGGCCAGGATCAGCGCGAGCACGGGCCTGTTGCCGAACGTGTAGGCCAGCCCCTCCCGGAACTCCGCGACGAAAGAGCTCTCCACGCGCTCCTCGGGCGAGAGGTCGGCGCGGATGCTCCGGACCGCCGCCAGCGAGACCAGGTAGCCGCCCGCGTTGAACAGGAACGCGCCCGCCACGCCCGCCGCCGCCATCAGCACGCTGCCGAGCGCCGAGCCCACCACGTTGGAGAGCTGCAGCACCGAGGAGTCGGCCGCGACGGCCTGCGGCATCTTTTCGGGCGAGGTCAGCCGCAGCAGCGAGGCCGCCGTGGCGGACTCGAAGAGCGGGCCGAAGCCGGAGATGGCGAAGCACAGCGCGTACAGCCAGGGCAGCGTCAGCGCGCCGCCCCACAGCAGCAGGCCCAGCGTCAGCACCAGCGCCGCGCGGGCGGCGTCGGCCGCCATCATCACGCGGCGCTTGTCCGACCTGTCGGAGATGGTGCCGAGCAGCGGCCCGAAGACCACCACCGGCAGGATGTTCATCGCCATGACCAGGCCCAGGTGCAGCTTGGAACTGCCGCCGGCCCGAGACAGCACCCACCACGCGATGGCTATCGAGAAGAACTTGTCGCCCACGGCCGAGATGACGCGCCCGGCGAACAGCCGCCGGAAATCCGGGAACAGCGCGAGCGGATGGTCCTTGGCCGCGGTGATCAGCGCCTGCACCGTTCCCCCTTCCGCGCGCAGAGCGTTTCCAGGCCGCGCATGAAGCGGAGGATGTCGGCCGAGGGCGACAGGTCGCCGGCGGCCGGGAACTCCTTGAGATAACGTCGGCCTTCGGCCTCGACGGCTCCCAGCCGGACCTGGCCGGCCAGCAGCGGCGCCACCAGGTTCAGGCTGTCGCCCGGGCGCAGCAGCCCGAACTCGTGAGCCTTAAGCCAGGCCGCGGGCACCGCCGAGCGCCGCACCACGGCCGTCACGCCATAGTCCCAGTAGACCACGGCCCACTCGCGGCGCGGCAGGTAGAACAGGTAGGCCGGCCGCCAGAAGATGGTCTCGCTGCCGTCGGCCAGGCGCTGCTTCACCGGCACTTTGGGCTCGTCCGGGGTGATCAGCATCAGGTCGAAGCGGTACTTGTCTATCAGCGCCCGCCAGTTGCGCCCGCCGCCGCGCGCGTCCACCACCTCGGCGATGCGGTCGTGGAACAGGTAGCGCCCGTCGATGAAGACCTTGTACTCCGGCCCCAGCTCCCAGCCCAGCCAGCCGCCCCAGCCCCACGGGTTGAAGACCTTAAGCCCCGAAAGTTCTTTGGAGTTGCTCCGCAGGAAGCCGGCCAGCCCGTCGGAGCCCCATTTGAACTGCGTGGGCCGGCCGGTGTAATTGTTCCAGATGAACCCGGAATAGAACCAGACCAGCAGCGCGGCGGCGGCCGCGGCGGCGCCGGCGAGCAGCGCCCGGCCCCGGAGAGACGAGGGCGCCTCCCACGGCAGCGCGGCCAGGAAGACCAGCCCGGTGATGATGAAGAACGGGATGTGGCGCGCGTGGTTGGCCGACGCCCACGCGAAGAACAGCAGGCACGCGAAGTGCGCGTAGACGACGTGGCGCCGCCGCAGCTGGAACCACGCCACCGCCCCCAGCGCGCCGGCCAGCGTCAGCACGTAGGGCCACTGGTAGGCGTTGGTCAGGTCGAACGTGGTCCACTCCTGGATGTACTCCTGCAGCGTGTCGATGTACTGCTGGTGGTTGGCGATGACGGCGTAGATCCTGGGGCCGTACGGGTTGGCCAGGCTGCCGGCCAGCCCGGCGAGGAAGGCCCACAGGTACGGCAGCGCGCGCGCCGGCCTGGCGAAAGGGGCCTTGCCGTAGACGAAAGGCAGCTCCTCGCCGAAGAACTCGCCCGCGGCGTAGAGGCCTAGCAGCGCGAGGCCGTACAGGTAGCCCGCGTGCAGGTTGGTCCACAGCGCGAAGAAAGCGAAGACGCCGGCCAGCCCGGCCGCCCCCAGGCGCGGGCCGCGCAGGCGAGCCCGCTCGGCGGCGTAGAGCGTCAGCGTGAAGAACAGCAGCGAGAAGTTCTCCGGGCGCAGGTCGCTGTTGGTGACTATAGCGGCCGCGAAGAAGGGCAGCAGCAGCGGCAGGGCCGCGCGCCGGCCGTGCAGCAGCACCGCGGCCCTGAAGGCCAGCAGCGTCAGCGCCAGCAGCGCCGCCTTGAAGCCCAGCAGCGCCCAGAAGCCGCCCGCCTTATAAAGGAGGTAGTAGAAGACCTGCGGCAGCCACTCGAAGTCCACCCACGGCGCGCCGGGCATCGTCCACGACAGGAAGTCCGCCCGCGGCGGCCCCCAGTGCTGCAGCGTCCAGCGCCCGGCGGACAGGTGCCAGAACAGGTCGGGGTTGATGACGGGCAGCAGGAAGACCGAGCACGCCAGGGCGAAGGAGCCCCAGCCGAGGATGTTCAGCACGCGTTCCCGGTCGTACATCGTGACATCAATTCTATAAAATCGCGGCGCCCGTTTATTTAATATAATTTCCGTGGGGATAAAATGTCATACCACAAGCGCCTCAAAGCCGACCTGAACGAAGCAGCGGCCGCGGGCCTTATCACGCCCGAACAGGCCGGCAAGGTCTGGGAGCGCTCGTACTCCTCCCGGAGCTTCGCCTCGTTCCGGGCCGCCCACTGGATAGCCGCCGCGGCCGGGCTGTTCGTGGCGCTCGGCGTCATCCTCGTGGTCGCGAGCAACTGGGACAAGATCGGGGCGCTCGCCAAGATGAGCGCCTACCTGCTGCTTTTCTACGCCGCCGGCGAGGCCGCGCTCCGCCTGGACGACAAGCCCTCGGCGGCCATCCCGCTGGAGACGCTCTGGTTCTTCATGCCGGTCATCGGCATCGGCCTCTACGCGCAGATCTTCAACCTGAGCGGCGACCCCGTGAAGCCCTATCTCGCCTGGGCAGTCCTTTCCTCCCCGCTGGCCCTGCTCTCCCGGCGCCCGCTCGCGGGCTACCTGTGCGCCATCCTGCTCTTCACCGTCCTCTATTTCGGCACGCTGGGTTCCGGCAGCATGCTCTCGCTCGTCTCGCCGTCCCGCTACGCCGCGCAGACGCAGGCGCAGCCGCTTTGGCACTGGGCCGCCGCGCTGGCCGTGATGGCGGGCGGCGCCGCCCTCTACCCCGGCAAGCGCCTCGGCCTGCCGCTGGGGGCCGCCGCGGTCTGGACCTTCCTGATGCTGGCCGCGGGCACCGCCGTCTCGGTGGGCTCGCCGGCGCTGCTGCTGCTGGCGGCCATG
>JAJZRA010000110.1 GCA_021847485.1 bacterium | reverse complement strand
AGTAGTAGCCTACGGCGAGAGTAAGCCCGGCGAGCAGGTAAAAGCGCGGCCTGGCCTCCAGCTCCGCCTTGAGCAGGGCCCAGACGCCGAGGGTGAGCGACATAGTGGCGGGGATGTCCAGCATGGCGCGGCGGGAGGACTTCATGAAGAACGTGCTGGTGAGCAGCAGCGTGACGGCCCAGAAGGCCGCCTTGCGCCCGGCCGTCATGACGGCTATGCGGTAGGCGAGCAGCATGGTGATAAAGCCGCAGACCGCGTCGGGGAAGCGCGCCCAGTAGTCGGACACGCCGAAGAGCTTGAAGAGCGCGGCCTCGGCCCAGAAATAGAGCGGCGGCTTGAGGTAGCTGACCAGCCGGCCCTCGTGCATGGTGAACCAGTCGCCGGTGGCCAGGATGGACTTGCCCATGACGGCGTGGGTGATGTCGTCCATCTCGGCGAGGTGCAGGTCCCCGAGGCGCATGAAGAAGGCCAGCAGCAGCAGCGCCGCCAGCGTCAGGTCGCTGGCGGAGAGGCGCTCCCAGGCGGCCCGGAGCCCCCCCTCGTGCCTGGCAGCGTGTTTATTTCCCATTGCCGTTCCTCTTGAAGATGGTGAAGGCGTCCACGCCGGCCTTGCGCAGGGCGTACTGGGCCAGCACCCACAGCGTCAGCAGGCCGTAGGTGAGGCTGCGGCTGAAGTTTATCGACGAGGCCTCCTCGAAGTACTTGGTCTCCACCGGCACGTCGCCCATGCGCATGCCGTGGTAGGAGGCCTGCACCAGGAACTGCATGTCGAAGATGAAGTCGTCGGAGTTGTCCTGCCAGGGCAGCGTGCGCAGGACCTTGGCGGAGTAGGCGCGCAGGCCGCTGTGCCACTCGCCCAGGTTCTCGCCGGTGACGACGTTGCACAAGAGCGACAGGAAGCGGTTGGAGAGGTACTTGTAGACCGGCATGCCGCCGGCGAGGGTCTCGCGGCGGGTGCGGATGCGGTTGCCCAGCATCACGTCGCAGATATTGTTCTCGATGAGGCCGGCCATGTGCGGCACGACCTTGGGATTGTACTGGTAGTCGGGGTGCACCATCACCACCACGTCGGCGCCGGCCTCGAGGGCCAGGCGGTAGCAGGTCTTCTGGTTGCCGCCGTAGCCGGTGTTGCGCTCGTGGCGCACCACGCGCAGGCCCAGCGACTCCGCCACCTTGGCGGTGTCGTCCTTGGAGCAGTCGTCCACGAGGATGATGTCCTTGCGGTACTGTTCCGGTATGTCCTGGATGGTCTGCGGCAGGGTCTTGGCGGCGTTGTACGCCGGCAGCACTACGACGACTTTGCTCATATGTTCTCCCCTAATCCCACGTTGTCAGAGTTCGAATTTTCCGGTCCCCGGCTACTTGTTGAGCAGCACGATATCGGTGCGCTGCTGGGCGTAGGTGTCCTCCTGGCCTTCGGCCGAGAGGAGGTTGTCCGGCGACATCAGCGCCTTCTTGAGGTAGTCGCGGACGGCGTCGGCCTGGGCGTCGGCCAGGTCCTTGGTCTGCGCGTAGACCTTCACGCGCAGCGGCATGTTGTAATAGCGGCGCTTGATGAGGTCGGCGGTGGCGGCCAGCAGGGGCTCGCCGTCCTTCTTGTCCACGGCGCGCAGGTTCTTGCCGGGGCCGAACAGCGCGGCGGAATCCAGGCTGATGGTCAGGTTGGGGCCCTTCTGGTAGACGATGGCCGTGAACTTGACCAGCTCGCCGATGACGGTCTTGGGCGAGCCGTACTCGTCGACGAAGACGTAGACCGGCGCGTAGCTGTGGCCGGCGCGCACCCACTCGCGGGCGTCGTTCTCGCCGCTCCAGCTCAGGGTCTCGGGCGGCAGGCCGTTGCCGGAGTACTTATGGAAGATCTTGCCCTCCTCGTCGGTGATGGAGAGGGTCCACTGCAGGTCCTTGGCGGTCTTCTCGGTATAGGTGCGGCTGTAGGCCTCCTCGAACTTGCGCAGCGGGTAGAACGTGATGACGGTGCGGTCGCTGAACGAGGTGCGCCACGGCTTGATGACGCGGTCGCTGAAGAGCTTGTCCGGGTAGTCGCGCGAGGCGCTGACGAAGTCGGCCGATTCCACGTTGAAGAGGTTCTTGTCGGCCGCGAGGGAGCCTTCGATGCTCTCGAGGTCGTCGGTCTTCACCTTGAGCGGCGGCTTGCGGGTGCGCATGTCCTCGCCGGCGTCGGACTTGATGACGACCTCCTCGGGCACCTCGGTATAGGCGGCGGTGGAGGCCTCCTGCGCGGCGGCGGGCGCGGCGGTCAGCAGCAGTATCGTCAGGGTTTTCAGCATAGTTCGTCCTTAATCTGCCAGGAAGCGGAAAGTTATGACGCCCCACTGCCTGGAGGCGGGGCCGGGCAGCGGCTCGAAGGCCCAGCGCTTGATGGCGTCGGCGGCCAGGCGGTCCAGCGCGCCGTAGCCGGAGGTCCTCTCGACGGAGACGCTGTCGAGGACGCGGCCGGAGTTGTCGACGTAGAACTTCAGCGAGACGGCGGCCTCGAGGATGCCGCGGTCGCGGGCCCAGGCCGGGAACGGCGGCGCGTAATAGCGCAGCACCTTGCGGTTGGACAGCGGGCCGGTGATCTCCATGCGGCGCGGGGCCTCTTCGGCGGAGCGCAGGGCCTCGTTGCGGTGCAGCGAGAGCGAGGCCGCGGTGATGGCGGGCTGCGGGCGGGAGGCCAGCTGCACGGCGGCGCCGCGGGCCTCGGTGAGGCGCTGCGGGGCGGCGGCCACGGCGGGCTCCCGGCGGGCGGCCTCCACGGCGCCGGAGCGCTCGTCCAGGGCCTGCGGGCCGGAAGCGGCGCGGCGGGCGCGGTCCACGGCGACGTTGAGCTCCTGCATGGTCTGCGGGCGCACGGCGGGGCCGGCGTCCTCGAACTTGAGGCCCTGGGGCAGGGACGGGGCCTTGCGCGCGCCGACCTCCTCCAGTTCTATGCGCGGGGCCATGGCCTGGGCGCCGCGCGAGGGCTGCAGGTCCAGCGCGGCGTCCTTGACGGCGCCGGTGACGCGGCCGCCGGCGTCCATCTCCAGGCGCTGGGCCTGGGTAACGCGGCCGGAGCGCTCGGCCAGGGACTTGGGGAGGTCCATCGCCGGGCGGTGGCGGTCCGGGGTCTTGATGTCGAGCGTGGGCACCTTGGGCAGCTCGGGCGCGGCGATCTTGGGGATGACCGGCAGGGCGAGCTTGAGGAAATTGAGGGTTTTATTCTGCGGGGCCCGGGTCTGCTCCTTCTCCTGCATGATCAGGTCGACGTTGGAGAGCACGACGTTGCGGGTCTCGGGCTGCAGCAGCACGAAACGGAAATAAAGGAGGAACAGCAGCGCGTGCAGCGACGCCGAAGCGATCACCGAGAATTTTACCGCTCTGGGGTTCCCCTGGTACATTAACGTCTCTTCTTCTGCTCCGTGGCTATGGTTATGCCGGTGGCGCCGGACTCCTTGGCGCGCTGCATGGCGTCGGTCAGCGCGCCGTAGGAGGCTTCTTCGTCGGCCTTGATGACCACCAGCCTGGCGAAGCCTTCTTTAAGGGCCTTGTCGATGCCGGCCAGGAAGGCCGGCTCGTCCGTGTAGACCTTCTCGTTGACGGCGAACCTGCCGCCGGCCGAGATGGTCAGCGTGATCTTGTCCTTCTCCTCCCCCTCCTGGGTCTTGGCCTTGGGGAGGTTGACCTTGAGCGCCGGCTCGCTCAAGAGCGGGGCGGTGACCATGAAGATGATGACCAGCACCAGGCAGACGTCCACCAGCGGGGCGACGTTTATGCCCGTCATCATCGTATCGTCGTTCTCTACCTTGAATCCCATATCAGTTCTTCATCAGGGCCATCTTCAGGGCGCCGGCCTGGCGGGCGTCGTCCAGCAGGGTCACCACCTGGCCGACGCGGTTGTCCGTGTCGGCCTTCACGATGACGAACTTGTCGGCGCTCTTGGCCAGGGCCTTCGCTATGGCCTCCGGGTAGCCCTCGCGCGTGACGGCGGCGCCGTTGAGCGTCAGCTTGCCGTCCCGCGACAGCTTCACCTGGCCGTTGTCTCTGTATCGTGGC
>JAJZRA010000109.1 GCA_021847485.1 bacterium | reverse complement strand
GCCGGCGTTTTTTATGTAAAATGAGGGCATGATGAAGATACCGCGCACACCCAAGACCAGGATACTCGCCACGCTGGGCCCCGCCACGGACGCCCCCGGCGTGCTGCGCCGCCTCTACGCCGCCGGCCTGGACGCCGTGCGCCTCAATTTCTCGCACGGCTCCAAGGAGGACCACGCCGCCCGCGTGAGCGCGGTGCGGGAGCTCAACCGCAAGCTGGGCCGCCGCGTCCTGGTACTGCAGGACCTGAAGGGCAACCGCATCCGCATAGGGCGGCTGAAGGCGCCGCTGACCCTCGCCAGGCGCCAGCGCGTGGCGCTGGTCCAGGCCGGCTCCGCGCGCCGGGCGGGGGAGATACCTTTCGACTATACGGGGTCGCTCAAGGTCATAAAGAAGGGCCATTTCGTCTATATCGACGACGGCAACATAGCCCTCGAGGTAAAGGCCGTAGGGCGGGACTCGCTCTCCTGCGAGGTGACGGCCGGCGGGCTGCTGAAGGAGCGCAAGGGCGTCAACATCCCGCTGGCGCGCCTGGACTTCCCGCTCCTTTCCGACGAGGACCGGGCCGACATCCACTTCGGCCTGGGGCTGGCGCCCGACTTCGTGGCGCAGTCCTTCGTGCGCTCCGCCGCCGAGGTGCGGGAGGCGCGCCGCCTGCTGGCGCGCCGCGCGCCCGGCTGCAGGCTGATAGCCAAGATAGAGGCCAGGGAAGGCGTGGCCCGGCTGGAGGAAATAGCCGCCGAGGCCGACGGCCTGATGGTGGCCAGGGGCGACCTGGGCGTCATGTTCCCGCTGTGGGAGGTGCCCATGTTCCAGAAGCGCATCATCGCGCTCTGCAACCGCCTCGGCAAGCCCGTCATAACGGCCACGCAGATGCTGGAGACCATGACCGAGCACCCCGTGCCCACCCGCGCCGAGGTCTCCGACGTGGCCAACGCCGTGCTGGACGGGACCGACTACGTCATGCTCTCGGCCGAGACCGCGGCCGGCAAGTACCCCGTGGAGGCCGTCAGGATGATGAACCAGATCGTAAAGCACACCGAGGCCTGGCGGACCCAAAGGCCCAGAAAATAACGGGACTTTAGTCCCTAGGCCCGACCCTCGCCATGAGATATCATCTAGTAATAGTCCAATTCCGCTCCAACGGAGATATCTCATGGTATACACCAGAAAGAACCTGACCGCTTTCCTCGTACTGGCCCTGCTGGCCACCGGCGCCCGGGCCGCCACCCTGGACGAACTGCAGAACCTGGCCGGCTCCGACCCCTCCGACTACGGCCGCGTCTACGACAAGGACCTGGCCTCCGCCACCGCCGGCGCCCAGCCCCAGATGACCCAGGAGCAGCTCAGGCAGCTGATGCTGCAGGACCTCGATTCCGTGCGCAACATGATAGCCGCCCGCTACGCCCCGGCCGGCTGGAAGAAGGACCAGTTCGGCTGGGACCTCGACGCCGAGATCCGGAAGGCCAAGGACCAGGTGAACTCCTCGGAGTCCTTCGGCGTGAAGGACTACCAGGAACTGCTCAAGTCGCTGCTCAATACCATGCGCGACTACCACGTTTCCGTCTCGTTCTATTCCACCGAGGCCTCCTACCTGCCCATCACCGTCACCGAGGCCGGCGGGCATTACTTCATCTCCGGCATCGGCCGCAAGCAGCTGCCCGAGAACGTCTTCCCGTTCAAGATAGGCGACGAGATCACCGCCTTCGACGGCAAGCCCGTCGCCGAGGTGATAGCCGAGCTCGAGAAGCAGGCCGGCATGGCCAACGTGGCCCACACCGACGCCACGATGGCCGCGATGTTCCTGACCTACCGGGCCGGCTCCGCAGGCATGCCGGTGCCGCAGGGCCCCGTCACCCTCTCGATCAAGCCCGCCGGCGCTTCCGCCCCGGTGGACTTCCCGCTCACCTGGACCTACGCCCCCGAGCTGATCGCCCCGCAGCCCTACGTGGCCAAGAGCGCGCCCGGGCTCAAGATCCCGATGTCCTGGCTGGCCACGATGCGCGTCGACCTGGCCGAGAGCCCGGCGGCCGCCGCAGCCTCCTACAGCCTCGGCAACAAGGACGGCTTCCTGCCCGACTTCGGCGAGAAGCTCTGGGAGGCCCCGGCCGATAACGCCTTCCGCGCCTACGTCTACAAGTCGCCCGCCACCGGCAGGAGCATCGGCTTCCTGCGCCTGCCCACCTACACCGTCGGCGACCCCGGCGCCATGGTCAAGGCCTTCGCCGCCATCGTCCCCGAGCTGCAGAACCGCTCCGACGCGCTGATCATCGACCAGACCAACAACCCCGGCGGCCTCGTAATGTACCTCTACGCCGTCGCGTCCATGCTGACCGACCGTCCGCTGGCGCTGCCCAGCCACTATATCACGCTGACCCAGTCCGACGTCGCCGAGGCGATAAACTTCGTCAAGGAGACCTCCGGCGCCAAGACCGAGGCCGACGCGGTGGAGCTGCTCGGCCCCGACATGGCCGGCTACCCGGTGAGCCTGGAGCTGCTGCAGAACTGGACCGCCTTCTACGTGCGCACCATCCAGCAGTGGAGCGCCGGCCGCACCGTCACCGAGCCCATGCCCATCTACGGCATCGCCTCGGTGACGCCCAACCCGACGGTGCGCTACACCAAGCCCATCATGATCCTGACCAACCAGATGGACTTCTCCGGCGGGGACTTCTTCCCGGCCATCATGCAGGACAATAAGCGCGCCGTCACCTTCGGCGAGCGCACCGCCGGCGCCGGCGGCGTCGTCAAGACCTACAAGCGCGAGAACAATCTGCTCGGCGTGGAGGCCATCCACCTGACCGCCACCATAGCCCAGCGCGCCGGCGGCGAGCCGATCGAGAACCTCGGCGTCAGCCCCGACGTGCCTTACACGGTGACCCCGGCCGACGTGCAGAACGGCTACGCCTCCTACATCAAGGCCGCCGACGCCGCCGTCAACGGGCTGGTGCGCTGATGCGGGCCGCCCTGCTGCTGACCGCCGCCCTCTGCTCTCCCGCCGCCGCGCTGACCGTCCCCGGTTTCGACGGCGCGCCCGCGGCCCCCGTCCGCGCCGAAGCCCCCGCGGTCCCGGCCCCCGAGGCGCCGGCCGCCCCCGGCTTCTGCATCTTCGACGCCGCCGGCAAGCCCGAAGGCGCCGCCGCCCTGAAGGCCGCGGCCGCCCGCGGCGGGCTCGTCGCCGTCGGCGAGACCCACGACCAGCTTAACGACCACCTGGCCCAGCTCGAGGCCCTCAAGGCCCTCTACGCCGCCCGGGGGGAGAAGGTCGCCGTCGGTTTCGAGATGCTCAACCTGACCCTGCAGCCCGTGCTGGACGAGTACGCCGCCGGCCGCCTCACCGAGGAGGAGTTCAAGGCCGGGGTCAACTGGCAGAAGGAATGGGGCTTCGACTTCAACCTCTATAAGCCGCTCTTCGACTTCATCAGGGAGCACAAGCTGCGCGCCCTCGCGCTGAACCTGCCCAAGAAGATAGTCTCCAAGATAGCCATGTCCGGCCTGGCCGCGCTGACCCCCGAGGAGAGCGCCTACCTGCCCGCCGGCATGCAGGTCAACTCCGACGAGCGTTACGTCGCCTACGTGCGCCAGTCCTTCCAGGGCCACATGTCCGACATGTTCAAGTTCGAGAACTACCTGGCCGCGATGTCCGCCTGGAACGAGACGATGGGCGCCCGCCTGGCCGACTTCCTGCGCGCCAACCCGGACCACGCCGCGCTGGCCGTGGCCGGCACCGGCCACGTGGTCTACAACGCCGCGATAACGGCGTCCTTCTCGGCCCGCCTGCCCGGCGTGCCCACGGCCACCTTCTACACGCAGGGCGCCGACGCCTGCCCCGCGGCCCCGGCCGCGGAGGACGCCGGCCTGGCCGACCACGTCTGGTACGTGGCCCACACCGCCGCCGACTGATCCGCAGAACGCCCTTGATTCCGGGCCCGTATTTCCTATAATGGGGATACGGGCCCGTCCCGTATTGTCAGGGTTGGAGGGGAAAATGAACAGGGCGCTCTTCTTCGCCGCGTGCCTCACGGCGACGCGACTGGCGGGC
>JAJZRA010000036.1 GCA_021847485.1 bacterium | reverse complement strand
CTCCTTGGCCTCGGGGGCGGAGGCCTCTTTCTCCTCCAGGTCCTTCCCGGAGGCCTCGGGGGCCTCCTTGACCTCGGGAGAAGCGCTCTCCCTGGCCGGCGCCGCGGCCTTCAGGTCCTTCTGGTTGAGGGTCTGGACTTCGGCGGCCTCCGCTCCTGCGGTCTCCTGCGGGGCGGCCGAAGCCGCGTAGGGCAGCAGCAGCGCCAGCCCGGCCAGCAGGGCCGCGTAGCTCCTCAGTTCTTTCTTAGCGTGGGTCTTCATAAGTTCCTCCTGTGTCGGTATGCGGCTACGGTCCTTCTTCTCTTCTAGTGTAGTTCCCCGGCCTTAACTCCGCGTGACGGGGACCTGACTTTTCCTTCAGGTCCCGGCCCGCCGGCTAGGCGCCGGCCAGGCTCTGCACCACCCGTGCCAGCCCTCCCAGGTCGAACGGCTTGCCGAAGGCTTTGATTATCCCTTCCTTCCTCGCCAGCTGGGAGAGGGTTTCCGGCGGCATGGAGCCGGTGACCAGGATGCTGCGGCCTGTCCCCTGTTCCCTGAAGCGGCGGATAAGCTCCAGCCCGGTGCCGTCCGGGAAGAGGAGGTCGGAGATCAGCAGGTCGTACATGCCGGAATCCATCAGCCTGAGGGCGTCCTTCACGCTGGAGGCGAGGGTCAGGGTGTAGCGGCCGGGGGGGAACATCAGGCCGTAGAGGGCCAGCATGCTCTTCTCTTCGTCGGCTGCGAGTATTCTCAGTTCCATAAGTCCTCCTTGCCTGCGGGTATAGTGTATAAGGCCCCCCTGAAGCGGCGGTTAAGGAAAACTGACTTTTCCTTCAGGCCGGGGGGGAGGCCGCTGTTTATAAACGCGCTTAAAAATTGTTTAATATGGCTGATATGCTTAAAAAACTCGTTGAATCCATAATAGGCTCCAAGAGCGAGAGGTCCATGAAGACGATCCAGCCGATCGTGGACCGCATCAACGCGCTCGAGCCCGAGATCTCCCAGCTTTCGGACGAACGCCTCAAGGCGAAGACCCCCGAGTTCAAGGAGCGCCTCGCCAAGGGCGAGACCCTCGACGACCTGCTGCCCGAGGCCTTCGCCGTGGTGCGCGAGGCGTCCAAGCGCACGATCAAGCTGCGCCACTACGACGTGCAGCTCATCGGCGGCATCACGCTGCACCAGGGCAAGATAGCCGAGATGCGCACCGGCGAGGGCAAGACGCTGGTCTCCACGCTGCCCGCCTACCTGAACGCGCTGACCGGCAAGGGCGTGCACGTGGTCACCGTCAACGACTACCTCGCCAAGCGCGACAGCCAGTGGATGGGGCCCATACACGAGTTCCTCGGCCTGACGGTCGGCTTCGTCCAGCACGACATGAAGAACGAGGACCGCCGCGGGATGTACGACCGCGACATCACCTACATCACCAACAACGAGGTGGGCTTCGACTACCTGCGCGACAACATGGTGATGGACAAGCAGGACCGCGTGATGCGCGAGCGCAACTTCGCCATCGTCGACGAGGTGGACTCGATCCTGATCGACGAGGCCCGCACGCCGCTCATCATCTCCGGCCCGGCCGAGGAATCGACCGACAAGTACTACATCGTCAACCGCGTCATCCCGCTGCTGAACGTGCGCTTCATCACCGAGAAGGAGGAGATCGAGGCCAAGCGCGACGGCGTGGACCTGGGCAAGGGCTACGACGCCATCGTCGACGAGAAGAGCCACACGGCGACGATGACCGAGGAGGGCGTCCACAAGGCCGAGAAGATCCTCGGCGTGGGCAACATCTACGACGACGTCTCCAGCGAGTGGGCCCACCACCTGACGCAGGGCCTGCGCGCGCACCATCTCTTCAAGAAGGACGTGGCCTACGTGGTCAAGGACGGCGAGATCGTCATCGTCGACGAGTTCACCGGCCGCCTGATGCCCGGCCGCCGCTGGTCGGACGGCCTGCACCAGGCCATCGAGGCCAAGGAGAACATGCGGATCAAGGAGGAGAACCAGACCCTCGCGACGATCACGTTCCAGAACTACTTCAAGCTCTACAACAAGCTCTCCGGCATGACCGGCACCGCGATGACCGAGGCCGACGAGTTCTGGGAGATCTACAAGCTCGACGTCGTGGAGATCCCGCCGAACCGGCCGCTGGTCCGCAAGGACTCCCCGGACCGCATCTACCGCACCGAGCGCGAGAAGAACAACGCCATCGTCGCCGAGATCGACGCGCGCTGGCGCGAGGGCCAGCCGCTGCTGGTCGGCACGCGTTCCATCGAGAAATCCGAGAAGCTGGCGGCGATGCTGCGCGTGAAGGGCATCCCGCACCAGGTGCTGAACGCCAAGTACCACGAGATGGAGGCGCAGATCATCTCGCAGGCCGGCCGCAAGGGCCAGGTGACGATAGCCACCAACATGGCCGGCCGCGGCACGGACATCGTGCTGGGCGGCAACCCGCCCGAGCCGGGCGAGCAGGAATACGTCAACAAGGCCGGCGGCCTGTGCGTGATCGGCACGGAGCGCCACGAGAGCCGCCGTATCGACAACCAGCTGCGCGGCCGCTGCGCGCGCCAGGGCGACCCGGGCAGCTCGGTCTTCTACGTCTCGCTCGAGGACGAGCTGATGCGCCTCTTCGGCAGCGACCGGATCTCGGCGATCATGGAGAAGCTGGGCATGGAGGAGGGCGAGGTGATAGAGTCCGCCCTCGTCAGCCGGCAGATCGAAGGCGCGCAGAAGCGCGTCGAGGGCATGAACTTCGATTCCCGCAAGCAGCTGCTCGACTACGACAACGTGATGAACAAGCAGCGCATGGCGGTCTACGAGCTGCGCAACGCCATCCTCGACGGCGTCGGCGTGCCCGAGCGCGTCAAGAGCATGGTGCACGAGGCCGTGGAGGAGCAGCTGGACGCCAACGCCCCGCTGGACCAGGCCCCCTCGCTGTGGAACATGGAGGCGCTCAACGTCTGGCTGAAGCGGACCACCGGCGTGGACCTGGGCTACAACACCCCGGAGCAGGCCGAAGGCCTGACGCGCCAGGCGCTGCAGGAAGAGGTGGTGCGGAAGGTGGACGCGGCCTACGAGCAGCGCTTCCGCGATTTCGAGGAGCGCAACGTCGACTTCGCCGAGCTGCAGCGCGTGCTGCTGCTGCAGATCATGGACCACATCTGGAAGAACCACCTCTTCGAGCTGGACCACCTGAAGAAGGGCGTGGGCCTGCGCGCCTACGGCCAGAAGGACCCGCTGATAGAGTACCAGAAGGAGTCCTACCAGCTCTTCGAGACGATGCTGGGCCGCGTGCGCGACCAGATGGTGGAATACGTCTTCCGCATCCAGCTGCCGCCGCGCCCGGTGGCGCGCCCCGTGACGAGGGAGAGCGCTCCGCAGGAGGCCGCCGCGGCCCCCGCGCAGGGCGCCCCGAGGCTGGGCGGGCAGCCGGCGGCCGCGCCTCAGAAGCCGGCCAACAAGTTCGCCGACGCCAAGGTCGGGCGCAACGACCCGTGCCCCTGCGGCTCGGGCAAGAAGTACAAGAAGTGCCACGGCGTCAATTCCTGAGCGCTGACGCCGCGGCCGGGGACGGCGAGGGGCATGCCTTTCGAGGGATGTCGCGGAAGGCCCGGCTTGCGTAAGCGCCGGGCCTGAGCGAACAAGGTGCGGCCACGGTGTGGCCGACACCGACCCGAGGAAGGCATGCCCCCTCGCCGTTCCGCGAGATGGCTGAAATGATCACGAGATGTTAAAGGGATACCGGAGTTACCTGGCCGCGGCGCTGACGGCGCCGCTTATAGTCCTGAGCTATCCCAAGTTCAGCTTTGGCTGGCTGGCCTGGCTGGCGCTGGCGCCGCTGGCCTATTTCCTGCTGAAGGCGCGGTCGGCGCGCGCGGCCGCCGCGGGCGGCCTGCTGTGCGGCTTCCTGACCTACCTGGGGCTGCTCTACTGGATCTACCCGACGATGCGCGCCGGCGGCGTCGGGCCGGCCGTCTCGGCGCTGGGGCTGGTGCTGCTGGCGGCCGTGCTCTCGCTCGAGTTCGTCCTTTTCTCCCTCTACGGCTTCTACCTGCGGAAGGCCGGGCCCCGGGCCTGGCCCTGGCTCTTCGCGCTGGGCTGGTACCTGCTCGAGTACGGCAAGGTGCAGCTGGCCATGAAGGCCGTCTGGTTCCCGTGGTTCATGCTGGGCTACACGCAGTGGAGCTATACGCCGATCATCCAGATAGCCTCGGTCGCCGGCGTTTACGGCCTGAGCGCCGCGCTGGCGCTCTCCGGGGCGCTGGCCGCCTCGGCCTTTGTTTCTAAGGGGCCCGCCTGGCGCCGGGCGCTGCGCTTCTCGCCGGCCCTGCTGGCGCTGGCCGGCCTCTGGCTGTTCGGCCGGCGGGAGCTGGCCTCGGCCGGCGCGCCGGACGGGACGCTCGGCATAGCGCTGCTGCAGCCTTCGATAGACCAGTACGCCAAATGGGACGCCTCGCAGGAGGCCGCGATAGAGCGGACCATGGAAGAGCTCTCGGCCCGGGCCGCCGGGGCCGAGCTGACGCTCTGGCCCGAGAACGCCCTGCCCTGCTGGATAGACGAACCCGCCTGCTACGCCTGGCTCAAGAAGGCCGTTTCGCCGCGCGCCGGCTACAGCCTGGTCGGCTCGGTCTCCAAGGGGGGCGGCAAGCATGTCTCGGCCCTGCTGCTGGACGGAAAAGGCGCTATAGCCGCCTCCTACAATAAGCGCCTCCTCGTGCCTTTCGGCGAGTACGTGCCGCTGCGCGGCCTGCTAGGCAAGTTCATCGCCCCCGTGGCCGAGCTCGGCGAGTTCGAGCCGGGCGCGCCGGACCAGCCGCTCTTCGCGCTGCGCGGCCTCAAACTCGGCGTGGCAGTCTGCTATGAGTCCATCTTCCCGCCGCTCTTCGCCGGCGACGCGGCGCAGGGGGCGGACCTCTTCGTCAATATCACCAACGACGGCTGGTACCTGGACACCTCCGCGCCTTACCAGCATTTCGCGGCCAACGTCCTCAGGGCGGTGGAGACCCGCCGCTCCCTGGCGCGCGCGGCTAACAACGGCGTCTCCGGCCTGATAGACCCGTGGGGGCGGGTGACGGCGCGCACCGCCCTGAACGAAAGGACCGTGCTGGAGGTGAGCGCGCCGGTCCATAAGGCCCCTTCGGCCTTCACCCTCTACGGCGGCCGCATAACGCTGGCCGTCTTCCTCGCGGTGGCCGCCTTCCTGCTGGCGGTGCTGTTTATATGACGGATACGGCCGCCGCAACGGCGCAGGAAGCTGAAGGCGCGCCCAAACCCAACTGGGTCTGGCGGTCGGTGATCCTGGCCGGCCTTACGCTGGCGGTGCCGGCTACCGCTTATTTCGGACTTATCGAGATCCTGACCGGGGCGCGCGCCGGCCTGTCCAAGGCGGCGGCCGAACCGCTGGCCGCCCTGGCCGCGCTGGGCCTGTCGCTGCTGACGCTGAAAGTGTATAACGAGAAGGAACGCGTCGGCCTGGACCTCCGCGGGCTGTTCTCGGTGCGGCCGCTAGGCCGCAAGGCCGCCTTGCTCGCCGGCTTCGGCGCCGTTGACGCGCTGCTGGTGTGGGGGTTGGATCTTTTCATGGCCAGGTACTACCCCGGGTATGAAGGCAGCGGGGTCATCGCCAAATACTGGAGCGGCAATACCTCCTGGTTCTCCATGGCGGTAAGCACTATCCTCTACGCTTCCTGCGAGGAGATCTTCCTGCGGGGGCTGGTACTCAATTACATAAAGAAGCACGCCGGCCTCTGGACCGGCCTGCTGGTGAGTTCGCTGCTGTTCTCATTGATGCACGGCGGGCGGATCTGGGTGTCGCTGGTGTTCCTGTTCGTGAGCGGCCTTCTTTACGGCGCCGCTTTCGAGCTGAGCGGCGGCCTGGCCGTACCCTGCCTGCTGCACGGCCTGCACAATTTCGTCCTCAGGGCCATCTTCCTGCTGGGGTTGTGACGTCCCTGCGCCCAACGCGCAAAAAAACAGCCGGCTTTTGGCCGGCTGTTCTGTTTTGTGCTGCCGCCCGTTAGAACGGGAAGACGAACTGCGGGCAGGCCACCTGGAACTCGTCCGCCGGGCTGGGGCGCTGGGCGGGCATGGTGTAGGTGTTGCCGTCGGTGCACTTGTAGACGCAGGTATTGCCCTTCATGTCGTTGAAGAAGCAGGCGGTCTTGTTCGCGTCCTTCAGGTCGGCGGCCTTGTTGTGGGAGCCGGGGAAGAAGCCGATGGAGAAGGAGTAGGAACCGGGGCCGTCCTGGCGTACTTCCTGGAACACCACGGCGGCGCCGCGGCTCTCCAGGCGGTCGGCCGCGTCGAACATGCGCTCATAGGCGTCCTGCTCGTCCCGGTAGCTGGGGGAGGGCTCTATGGCCAGGGTCTTGGCGGCGTTGAAGACGACCTCGTAGCGGTAATCGGAAAGGCCGAAGACCACTATTTTCTGGGAGACCACCTGGATCTTGGCCAGCTTCATGTTGTTGAGGGCCCAGTTCAGGGCGGAAGAAGCCTTCTCGAAGGAAGGGTAGCGGCCGTAGCTCTGGTAGGTCTGGGCGGCGGCAACTGCCTTGTTGTGGAAGGGGGCCTGGATCGGGCGGATGATGTGGGTGGCGCAGGCGCCGGCCGGCTCGCCGGTGGAGAAGTCGGGCTTCACCGCGGGCTCGGTCAGGATGGCGCCGCTCTCGCACTTGAAGAGGCACGTGTTGTTCTTGAACTCGGTGAAGACGCAGTAGTCGAGGGTGGTCTGGGGCTGCGGGAACGGGTTGTGCTGGTTGTTGATCTGGTTCCAGATGGAGCCCGCGTCAGGGACCTGCTGCCTGTCCGCGCCGCGGTAGTCGCCGCCGCCGCACTTCTCATAGACGCTGGAGGCTTCGGGCTTGACCGGCTTGGCCTGGAAGGTCTCGCCGCTGCGGCACCTGAAGACGCACAGGCCGTCCTTGAGGCCCTGCAGGTAGCAGCTGTCGGGGTTGCCCGGCTCGGGGAAAGGGTTGACCTTGGGTATGCCGGCGGCGGCCATCCGCTGCAGGTCGGCGAAGTCGGCGGCCATGGCGGGCGCGGCGAGATTAAGGGCTAATATCAGGGCAGAAACAAGTTTCATGTGTCCTCCGTTATCGTATACGGACAGGATATTAAAAAAGCCGGCTCCGCCTTTAGAGTCTAAGGGCCCACCTCCGCGGGCCTAATTGCCGTCAAGCGTAGGCCCTCCGGTCCCGGGCCGGCCAGGGAGTCCGGAAAACGGGTTCGAGCATTTTTGGGGCGGGAATAGGCCTCTCTCCTATGAAGCCTTGACAAGTAAATGGGTCCTTGGTCCCAAAAAGCAATAGGCCCAAAGACTAAAACTTGACTAGGCCCTTTGGTCTTGATTATAATCAAAGTTAAGCCTAAACTATATCATCAGTTTAGCGTAAGCAGACCAAACCGCAGTCTGGAGGAGTAATGTTAAGGAAAGCAGCCGCAGTGTTGGCCATACTGGCTACCGCAGCCCCCCTGGTGTCCGCCGAGATCGGCTTCGACACCCCCAAGAACACCAGCATACAGCAGGAGATCGCTTCCCTGGACCTGAGCGTTCCCGCGCCCGTCCTGGACGTCGCTCAGGGCAAGGCCGCCGATAAGGAATGGACCATCATGGTCTTCGTTAACGGCAAGAACAACCTCGAGATGTATGCTCTTAAGGATATGAACGAGATGGAGATGATCGGCTCCTCCGACAAGGTGAACATCGTCACCGAGGTCGGCCGCATAGCCGGTTACGACTCCTCCGACGGCGACTGGAAGACCACCCGCCGCTACCTCGTCAAGAAGGACAACGACACCAAGAAGGTCACCTCCCCGGTCCTGGCGGACCTGGGCTCGGTGGACATGGGCGACTACAAGAGCGTCGTCGACTTCGTGAACTGGGCCAGGACCAACTACCCGGCCAAGCACTACATGCTGATAGTCTGGAACCACGGCGCCGGCTGGATCAAGGGCCGCGCGATGGAAGCCGCCAAGGGCATCTCCTACGATGACCAGACCGGCAACCACATCACCACCCCCCAGATGGGCCTGATGATGAAGGCCATCGGCAAGATCGACGTGTACGGCTCGGACGCCTGCCTGATGCAGATGCCCGAGGTGGACTACGAGATCAAGGACTACGTGAACTATATCGTCGGCTCCGAGGAGACCGAGCCCGGCGACGGCTATACCTATAATACCTTCCTCGGCCCGCTCGTGGCCAAGCCCACGATGAGCCCGATGGAAGTGGGTAAGCTGGCCACCAACGCCTACGCCGACCACTACGGTTCCCAGGACCACACCCAGAGCCTCGTGGACGCCGCCGCCCTTAACGGCCTGCCCGCCAAGGTCAACGCCTTCGTGGACGCCGCGATGGCCGCCAACGAGAAGTCCCTGATCAAGTCCGCCATGAGCAGCGCCCAGGCCTACGCCTACGCTGAGAACAAGGACCTCTGGCACTTCCTGTCCCTCTACGCCGCCTCCTCCAAGGACGCGAACGTGAAGGCGACCGCGAAGGACCTGCAGAACTACATCACCGGCAACCTGGTGCTCCTGAACCGCACGAACAGCAGCTACAGCGATTCGCACGGTCTGGCCATCTATATGCCCAACTACACCAACTCCTCCTACAACGCCCTGGCTTGGGCCAAGGCCACCAAGTGGGACGAGTTCATCGGCTGGTACACGAAGTAATAACCTCCGATGCTCATAAGGAAGGGCCGGCTTAACCGCCGGCCCTTCTTATTTTGGGGGACGCTGATGACTAAATGACTATTTCATGAAACCGGCTGACAATGCCCCTGATTCTAGAAATAGTCATTTAGTCATCAGCGTCCCCTGGGCCCTTTGGCCCCGGTAGGGCCTGGGCCCATCGCCCCTTGTTAAAATCCGTGGGCGGGGTAAACTATGGTATGCGCAGCATCGCTACCAAGCTTACGGAGGTCACCATGATACGCAGGATCACGCTTTCCGCCGCGGCCCTCTCCCTCTTCGCCTCTATCGCCGCTGCCGGCGTCGACTTCGACAACGGCGGCATGGACATCAAGGCGGAGATCGCCAATATGGACGCCGCGGTCCCCGAGCCCGCCCAGGACAAGGGCGTAGTCTCCGACTGGGTCAACGGCCTGCTGAACAAGAAACCCTCCCGGGGCCTGGCCGAGTGGACCATCATGGTCTTCGGCAACGGCAAGAACGACCTCGAGCCCTTCCTGATGAAGGACATGAACGAGATGGAGAAGATCGGCTCCACCGACAAGGTCAATATCGTGGTGGAGGCCGGCCGCATAGCCGGCTACGACACCTCCGACGGCGACTGGAAAGGCGTGCGCCGCTACCGCATGACCAAGGACAACGACACGACCAAGGTCACCTCCAAGGTGCTGGCCGACCTCGGCAACGTGGACATGGGCGACTATAGGAGCGTGATAGACTTCGCCAAGTGGGCCAAGGGCGCCTACCCGGCCAAGCACTACATGCTGATCTTCTGGAACCACGGCGCCGGCTGGACCAAGGGCCTCGATCAGCGCCCGATAACCCGCGGCATCTCCTACGATGAGCAGAGCGGCAACCATATCAACACCCCCCAGATGGGCCAGATCATGAAGGCGCTGGGCAAGACCGACGTCATCGGCACCGACGCCTGCCTGATGCAGATGGCCGAGGTGGACTACGAGATCAAGGACTCCGTGGACTACATCGTGGCCTCCGAGGAGACCGAGCCCGGCGACGGCTACACCTACGACCTGTTCCTCGGCCCCGTGGTGGCCCGCCCGACCATGAGCGCCATGGAAGTGGGCAAGGCGGCGGTGGACGGCTACGGCAACCACTACGACAGCATCGACCAGGGCTACACGCAGAGCCTCGTGAAGGCCTCCGCGGTGGGCGGCCTGGTGCAGCTGACCGACGCCTTCGGCGCGGCCGTGATGGCCGCCGGCGAGAAGGACCTGGCCAAGGCCTCCCGCGACGCCTCGGTCAACTTCGCGATGGAGGAGAACCGCGACCTGTACGACTTCACCCGCCGCGTGGTCGAGGGCACCAGGAGCGCCGACGTCAAGGCGAAGGGCCAGGCCCTGATGAACTACATCACCGGTTCGCTGGTCCTGAAGAGCCGCTCCCGCGACTCCAAGGCCAGCTACTGGAGCCCGGCCAAGCAGTACACCCTGGTCAAGGGCATAGCCGCCTACTTCCCCAACTCCTCCCTGGGCGCCGGCTATACCGACCTGGCGTGGGCCAAGGCCTCCAAGTGGGCCCAGTTCGTGACCTGGATGAACAATTAAGAAGAACTTAAGTATAAGGAAGAAGGCCGGCCCGCGCCGGCCTTCTTCTTTTTGCGGCCCGGGGCGCTTGAACGGCGCGGCTAAATATAATACCCTTGGAGGTGGATAACCCTTACGGGGCCCGGGGGGGTCCCAACGGAGGAAAAAGATGAAGAGATCGGCAATAGCAGCGCTTGCCCTGTCCTGCTGCGCCCAGGCCGCCCTGGCCGGCGTGAACTTCGACGGCGGCAAGTTCGACCTGAAGGACGAGATAGCCAGGCTCGACCTGAGCATGCCCGCCCCGGCCGCGGAAAAGGCCAAGGCGGACAAGGAATGGACCATAATGGTCTTCGTGAACGGCAAGAACAATCTTGAAGAGTTCGCGCTGAAGGACATGAACGAGATGGAGATGGTCGGTTCCACCGACAAGCTCAACATCGTGACCGAGATCGGCCGCATAGCCGGCTACGACTCCTCGGACGGCGACTGGAAGACCGTGCGCCGCTACCTCGTCCAGAAGGACGCGGACACCTCCAAGGTGACCTCGCCCGTAGTGGCCGAGTTCCCGAAGGTGGACATGGGCGACTATAAGAGCGTGATAGACTTCGCCAAGTGGGCCAAGACCGCCTACCCCGCCAAGAAGTACATGCTGATCATCTGGAACCACGGCGCCGGCTGGATCAAGGGCCCGGTGCGCGTCAACAAGGGCATCTCCTACGACGACGAGACCGGCAACCACATCACGACCCCGCAGCTGGGCGTTATCCTCAAGGAGATCGGCGGCGTGGACGTGTACGGCTCGGACGCCTGCCTGATGCAGATGGCCGAGGTGGACTACGAGATCAAGGACTACGCCAAGTACATCGTCGGCTCCGAGGAGACCGAGCCCGGCGACGGCTATACCTACAACGACTTCCTCGGCCCGGTGGCCGCCAAGCCCGCCATGGGCCCGGCCGAGCTCGCCAAGGTCGCGGTGGACGCCTACGCGGACCACTACAAGGCGCAGAACGAGGGCGCTACCCAGAGCTACGTGCGCGCCTCGGCCCTGGCCGGCTTCCTGGACGCCTCCAACGCCTTCGTCTCGGCGCTGATGGCCTCCGGCGAGAAGGACCTGGCCAAGAAGGCCATGGGCGCGGCGCAGAGCTACGCCTACCCCGAGAACAAGGACCTCTACCACTTCGTCCAGCTGGTGCTGGCGGAGACGCAGAACGCCGACGTGAAGAAGGCCGGCCAGGCTCTGCAGGCCTTCATCTCCGACAAGCTGGTGGCGCACAACCGCACCAGCAACGGCCAGGGCGGCGGCTGGTGGAGCCCGCCCTCCAACTACGACAACTCCCACGGCATAGCCGTGTACCTGCCCGGCGGCGCCGCCCCGGCCGAGTACGCCGGCCTGGCGTGGGCCAAGGCCTCCAACTGGGACGATCTCATCGCCTGGCTGGCCAACTGAGCCGCGGCGCGGCTGAAGGAGGGCCGGCTGGCGACAGCCGGCCTTTCCATTTTGAACGGAGGGGATATGATAAGGACCAGGGAAGGAGTGGAAGTCTTCGAAAGCCTCGGAGAAATAGTTTCGCCGGCGCATACCTGCCTGGTGGTCTGGGACGCCCAGAACGGGCTGGTGGACAAAGTCTTCGACAAGGAGGCCTTCCTGGCCTCCGCGGCCGGGCTGCTGGGCGCGCTGAGGGGCAGGCTGCCGGTCGTGTACACGCTGATCACGCCGCCGCCGCGGCGCTTCGCCTCGGGCTGGTCGCTCTACTCCATGATGCGCCGCTACGGCCTGAAGGACCCGGACAAGCTGCCGGCCTTCATGGCGCCCGGCACTAGGGAGCGCGAGGTGGCCGAAAGGCTGGCGCCGCGCGAAGGGGACCTGGTGCTGGAGAAGCCCGCGGCCAGCGTCTTCGCCGGCACCAACTTCGAGACCCTGATGCGGGCCCGCGGGATCAAGACCCTGCTGTTCGCCGGCATCGCCACCGAGATCGGCATAGAGTCGTCGGCCCGGGACGCCTCCAACCGCGGCTTCTACCCGGTGGTGGTGGCCGACTGCGTCTCCTCGGCCGACAGGGCCGCGCACGAGCGTTCGCTGGAGAACCTGAAGAAGCTGGCTATCGTGGAGACTTCCGCCGCGGTGATCCGCGCCGTGACGGTCTGAGGCGGCAAAAAAAGGCCGGCCGGGTCTCCCCGGCCGGTCCAGTCTTATGCCTGTTTACCTCTGATCTTACTTGCCGGCTTCGGCCTTGGGGGCTTCCTGCTTGGGGGCCTCGGGCTTCTTGTGGTGGGCGGCCTTCCTGCCCTCGTGCTTGCCCATATGCTCCTTGATGGCCTTCACGTTGGTCTTGCCGTCCTTGACGACGACCTTCACCTTCTCGCCCTGGGAGAGGGTGCCGATCTTGGAGGCCTCGACCGCGAAGGTCTTGGTCTCGCCCTTGCCGTTCTTCACGGTGATCTCGTTCTTGGCCATGTCGATCGAGGCGATCTCGCCCACGGTGACCTCGGCCTTCTTCATCTCCTTCCTGGGAGCGGGCTTGGCGGCCTTGACCGGGGCGGGGGCCGCTACGGCGGCCGGCGCGGCGGCCGGGGCGGCCTGGTTCTGCGCGAAGCTCATGCCGGTGAAAGCGGCGAGCGTGGCTATTGCGAGTACGTATTTCATATCTGTATCCTCCGTAAGTTCTTTTCCTTTTGCTGCACGGATAGTATAGCTCCGCCCGCATTAAGGCGTCCTTAAACCACCATTAAAAGATTCTAATCCGCCCGCAGCCCCGCCGCGGCCCCCGGGCCCGTGGCAGGCCATCCTGGTTACGGGCCCACCCACTTGTCGGACCGACTTCGCTTCTCGCGGTCAGGCCGCGGGGCGGCGGGGGAGTTGGGGGAAGACTATGGTGAAGGAGGAGCCGCGGCCGGGGGCGCTCTCGGCCTTCAGGGCGGCGCCGTGGGCCTCGGCTATGGACTTGGCTATCGCCAGGCCCAGGCCGAAGCCGGCCGAGCTGCGCGAGGAGTCCGCGCGGTAGAAACGCTCGAAGATATGCGGCAGGTCCGCGGCCGGTATGCCCTGGCCCTCGTCGGAAATGCGCACCGCCGCCTCCCCGTCCCCGGCGAGGACCTCCGCCCTGACCTTCCCGCCGGGGCGGCTGTACTTCACCGCGTTCTCCAGCAGGTTCAGGAAGAGACGCCCCAGCTGGGCCGCGTCGCCCTCGGCGGCCGGGGCCGGCCGGGCCGCGGAGACCTCTATGCCCACGCCGGCCTTCTCCGCCAAGCCCTTCAGCCGGTCCGCCGCGCCGCGCAGCAGCGCTTCCAGGTCTACGCGGGAACGCTCCAGCCTGACCTCGCGGTTGTCGAAGCGGGCCAGCGTCAGCAGGTCCTCCACCAGACGCGAAAGCTTCTCCGTCTCCTCCAGGTTGCTCTGCAGGACGGCCGCGTACTCGCCCGCGGTGCGGGCCTTCTTCAGCGCCACCTCCAGTTCGCCCTTCAGGATCGTCAGCGGCGTCTTCAGCTCGTGCGAGACGTCCTGGATCAGGCGCCGCTCGGAGAGGAAGGAGCCCTCAAGGCGGCCCAGCATCGCGTTGAAGAGGTCGGCCAGCTCGCGGATCTCGTCGCGCGAGCGGGGCGGGGTCAGCCTGAGGCTTAGGTTCTCCGCCGTTATCTGCCGCATCGCCCGGGCCATATCGGCCACCGGCCGCAGCGCCACGTGCGCGAAGAACATGCCGAAAGCGCCGGTCAGCAGCACGATCAGCGGCACCAGCAGGGCCATCATCAGCCGCAGGTTGCGCAGCGCGAACTGGGTGTAGTAGGTGGGGCGGTAGGCCTGGACTATGTAGACCGCCCCGCGCGGCCCCGAGGCCGGGGTGGAGTAGGACCGGAACGTGACCTCCTGGCCGTTGTCGCCCGGGATGCGGATGGTGTCGTAGGCGGCGTTGCCGCGCAGCGCGTCGCGCCGGGAGCGCTCCGGCAGTTCCGGCGCCAGCTGGCCGCCGGAACTCTCCAGTTCGCGGCCGGAGGCGTCCAGGATGCGCAGGTCCACGGCCGCCTGGCGCGGGTCCTCGGCGTGCAGGCGCACGAGGTCCGGCGCGATCTTGTAGAAGGCCCCGCCCTTGGCCGCCGAGCCCGAGGCGCGGCCCACCTCTATGCGCTCGGTCTCCAGGTAGGCCTCCAGCGCGTCGGCCACGCCTTCGCCGCGGTAGGCCAGCAGCTGGTCTATGTTGTCGTTGAGGCTGTTGCGGAGGCTGTTGTAGACCAGCAGGCTGAAGAGGGTCAGCGTCACGGCCAGTGCGGCCGCGTACCACAGGGTTATGCGCAGGCGGACCGACTTGATCATTCGGAGAGCCGGTAGCCCTTGCCGCGCACGGTGGCTATCATCCCGCCGGCGCCGCCCTTCTCCAGCTTGCGGCGCAGGTAGTTGATGTAGACGTCTATGACGTTGGTGCCGGAGTCGAAGTTGATGTCCCAGACGTGCTCGGCTATCATCGTGCGGGTGACGGCGCGGCCTTTGTTCCGCACGAGGTATTCCAGCAGCGAGAACTCCTTGGCGCTCAGCTCCAGCGGCTTGCCGTCGAGGCGCGCCTTGTGGGCCGGCAGGTCCAGTTCCAGGCGGCCGGCCTTCAGGACGGCGGCCTCCCCGGCCGGGCGCGGGCGCAGCAGCGCCCGCACGCGGGCCAGCAGTTCCTCGAAAGCGAAAGGCTTGGTCAGGTAATCGTTGGCGCCGGAGTCGAGCCCCTTCACCTTGTCCTCCACGCGGTCCCGGGCCGTCAGCATCATGATGGGGGCCGAGAAGCCGCCGCCGCGCAGGCGCCGGCAGACCTCCACCCCGTCGAGGCCCGGCAGCATCACGTCCAGCAGCAGCAGGTCGTAGGGGTTCTCCTCGGCGAGACGCAGCGCGTCGGGGCCGTTATGGACGGCGTCCGCGGCGTAGCCCTCTTCTTTCAGGCCGCGCCGGATGAACTCCGCTATCTTCTTCTCGTCCTCGGCTATCAGTATTCGCATGGTGCCGGGCGCCGCGGGCGGGCCCGTATGACGCTATTATCCGATAAAGAAAGGGGCCAGGTCAAAACCTGGCCCCGTCCCGTATCCGCCGCGGGCCCGTTCAGGCCTGCTCTTTGGCGGTCTCCCCGGCGGGCGGGCAGGCCGCGGCGTCGGCGGAGCTCTCGGGCTCTATCTCGTGGCTCTTGGCGAGCTCGCAGGAGCGCTTCTTCTCCGCCTTGCCGATGAAGTAGATGGCCACGAACATCAGCGCCAGGCCGAACCAGTCCTCGGTCTTCGGGGGCTTCTGGTTGGGGATGAGCCAGTAAACGAACAGCGTGGCGGCGGTGCCGGCGATCAGCGAGGTCAGGCGGTTGACCAGGCCCGCGAACGTGGCGGTGCGGCCCTTGAACATGAACAGGAACACCGAGAAGAAGGCCGCTATGCCGAACGGCAGGCCCGACACCATCATGACGCCCCACTTGCCGGGCGTATGCTTGAAAGCGTCGGAGAACTGGAAGGCGAAAGTGCGCTCTACCTGGCGGACCGGCTTGTCGAGCGCCTCCTTGGCGGCGGCCAGGTCGGCCGGGGCGGCTTTCTTGTCGTCCAGCAGCTTGCCGGCGGCCAGCAGGGCCTCCTCGGCGGAGGCGCGCTGCTCCTCGGAGAACTTGGAGGTGTCCTCGGCCAGGCGGGTCTCGGCGCGCTGCAGCGAGGCCGCGAGCGCCTCGCGCTCCGGGACGCCCTGCGCGGCGTACTGCGGCGCTATCGGGTTGAAAGGCACTTCGGCCGGCTTGTTGACCACGCGGAAGAAGAGGAAGCCGGCCAGGACCAGCGCGATGGTCGAGGTCATCTGCTCGATGGCGAAGAAGCCCTTGGTGTCGTATATCGCGCCCTTCGGCCTGGTGTTCTTGTAGTAGTTCATTATATAGATGCGGATGGTGTAGGAACCCAGGTAGAAGCCGAGGATGGTCATCGCCGCGGCGTTGCCGAGGAAGTCGAAGCTGCCCTTGTCGAAGACGAAGAGCCGGCCGAGGAAAGCGGCGTAGTTGCCGGTGGCCCGCACCATGGCGATGGCGCCCTTGAAGTTGAGCAGCTGCAGCGCCACGGCGCCCAGCGCGATGGCCACGGCGACGTTCTCCTCCCAGTAGACCTTCTTCTTCAGGATGCCCTGGCGGATCTGCGCCTCGTCGATCAGGCGGCTGATGATGATGATGCTCGCGCGCATGATGATCATCGCGACCATCACCGAGATCGGCAGCGTGTACATCAGCGTGGTCGTCGGGATGACGATGGCGGTGCAGAGGCCGGACGGGATGATGTAGAGGAACTCGCGCGGCATGCTGACGCCGAGGACCTTTACGTAGTCGGTGGACTTGAACTTGTACCAGCCCCAGATCAGCACGATGATGTTGGGGATCATGATGCTGCCGAGCGTGTTGTAGACGGTGTAGGTGGTGCCGCCCACGCCGAGCACTTTCTCGAAGTACTTGGCCAGGAAGCCGGTGAGCACGTAGAGGCCGAAATAGCCGAACGAGAGCTGCAGCAGGCGCTCGGTCGTACCTTCGTGCGTCTTGCTGGTGAAAACGGTCATCAGGGTCTTCAGCATGATATCTCCCGAATAATAATTTATTGATATCTTACTAATTAGACGGATGGGCCGCAATGCGCGGTTAGCGCGCCGGGGCCGGCTTTTCCAGGGCCGCCAGGTTGGCCCTGGCCGGGGCGTAGGCCGGGTCGGCCGCGGCGGCGGCCAGGAAAGCGGCGCGGGCCGCGGCCGGGCGGCCCAGTTCGAGCTCGGCCAGTCCCAGGTTGTTCCAGGCCGGGGCGTAGCCGGGGTTCAGCCGCACAGCTTCCTTCAGCGGCGGCAGGGCTTCGGCCGCCCTGCCTGCGCGGGCCAGCAGGGTCCCCAGGTCGTAAAGCGCGCCGGGGTTGCCCGGATCGGAGCGGACGGCCGTCAGCAGGAAGGGCAGGGCCGGGGCCGTCTCGCCGCGCTCCAGCAGGGCGTGCGCCATGTTGAGGTTGGCCACGGAACTGGCCGGGTAGGCTTTGAGGACTGAGGCCCAGAGCGTAACGGAGGAGCGCCAGACCGCGGCCCTCCCCGCGGTAAGCGTTCCGAAAAAAAGCGCCAGGGCCGCGGCCGCCGCTATCGCCGCCGGGCGCAGGCGCGGGGATCCGTAAAGGGTCTTGAAGACCGCCGCGGCCGCCAGCGCCAGGCCGGCCAGCGGCAGGTACAGGTAGCGGTCGGCGGTCAGGGCGGGGCCTACCGGCACTATCAGCGCAAACGGCAGGATGTTCAGCGCGAAGAACAGGAGCCCGAATGTTTCCTCGCGGCGGCCTTTGCGCGCGGCCAGCGCCAGGCCGGCGGCGAAGGCCGCGGCGGGCAGCAGACGGAGGAGCGGGGAGGCGGCCAGCGCGGCAAGAGTCTCCCGGTAGGGATAGAGCGCGCAGAGGCCCGAGGGCCAGACGGCCTTGGCGGCGTAGAACGAGAAGAGGCCCGGACCGCCCGCCGGCAGCAGCCGGCCCTGGCCGCCCTGGGCCGCTGCGGCCAGCAGCGCGAACCCGGCGGCAGCGGCCAGCAGCAGGCCGTTCCAGGCGAGGGCGCGCTTGTCGGGCCGGCGCCGCAGCAGCCAGTCCAGCGCCGGCAGCGCCAGCGGCAGCGTGACGGCCGAGGCCTTGGAGAGCAGCGCGGCCAGGAACAGCCCGGCCACGGCAGCCGTGCGCCGCGCCGAAGGCGGGCGCAGGTAAGCCAGCAGCGCGGCCAGGTAGAAGAAGGCGCACAACAGCGTCTTGCGCTCGGCTATCCACGCGGCGGCTTCGGCGTTGGCCGGGTGCAGCGCCCAGAGCGCGGCGCCGGCCAGCGCGGCGGCGTCGGAGCCCAGCAGCGCGGCCAGCAGCAGGAAGAGCAGGACGGCGTTGGCGGCGTGCAGCAGCAGGTTGACGGCGTGTTGGGGGAACGGGCTTTCTCCGGCCAGACGCGTCACCGCCGCCAGCGAAAGGTCGGACAGCGGGTGGTAGTGGCCCAGGCGCGGCGCGGCGAAGGCGGCCGCCGGGCCTTTCAGCGCGGGGTTGGCGAAAACGTAGTCGGCGTCGTCCCAGTTGGTGTAGCCGGCCCGCAGCGCCGGCAGGTAGGCGGCGCCGAGCGCGGCCAGCAGCAGGGAGAGCAGCAGGGCTCTGCGGGGCATGCGGCCCCGGTCAGGGCTTCTGCGCCCGCTTGCGGGAGAGTTCGGCGGCCTTCCTGATCTTGGCGATCAGGGTTTCCAGGTCGAAAGGCTTTACCAGGTAGTCCATAGCGCCGAACAGCAGCGCGTCGTTGAGGGTGGCGGCGTCGTTGAGGCCGCTGACGGCTATGATCGGCACGTGGGCGGCGGCGTCGCGGGAGCGGATCTCGTTCATCAGGCTGATGCCGTCCACGCCGGGCATCATGATGTCCATCAGGATCACGTCCGGCACGGCGCCGGGCGCGGCCCCCGCGAAGAACTCGCGCGCCCTCTTCGGGTCGGAAAAAGAGGTGACCTCGAAGCCGGCGGCCGCGAGGCCGGTCTCGTAGATCTCGAGTATGGCCTCGTCGTCGTCCACGGCGGCTACTCTGATGCGCTGCTCTTCGGGCATAATTGACCTCTGTGCTATTCTACTAAAAAAGATCCACGGGCCTACTTCTTCTTCGCCGGCGCGGCGCGGAAAGCTTCCAGCACCTCGCACTTGAAGGTGCCGCGGGTGCTGGGCAGGTAGAAGAGGGTGCGCAGGCCCTGAAGCTTCCTGGCCTTCACGAAATCCTTTATGGCCGCCAGCGCCGCCTCGTCCAGCGGCACCAGGCGGTAGGGTTCCTTGATGGCCGCCATCAGCGGCTTGATCTTGTCTATGTCGCTCGTCTCGACCACCTTCACCTCGCCGTCCACGGCGGCCTTGTCCCTGAAGGAGGCCAGCTCGTCGCCCCGGACCGGGACGGCCCGCAGGAAGCCCGGCAGCGATCTCTCGACCGGCAGCGCGGAGGCCGCCTTCTTCACCTCGCCGAAGGCGTAGGAGAAGGCCTCGCCGAAGTCGTTGAGCGGGGCCTCGGTGCGGGTCAGCTCGCCGCTGATGTAGGCCGAGAGCTTCAGCACGTCGCCGCGGTAGAAGACCATCTTGCTCTGTTTTACGTTCTGCGAGTTCACGATCTCGGAATTCTCGATCTCGCGGAAGAAATCCTTCACCAGCTGCGGCTTGACGGCGCCGCGGCGCGTGACCAGCCTGCCGCGCGCCTCCTCGCGCATGACGGCCGCCCCGTCCTGGGCCACTTCGAGGTAATAGGAAAGCCCGGTCTTGATGGAGGAGACGGTCATCCAGGCCGCGCGGGCCCGGGCGCGCTGGTCGTAAGGCCTGAAGGCGCAGAGGGCGGCGGCGCAGAGCGCGGCCGCGGCCAGCAGCGCCGGCCTACGCATCGGCGCCGCCCGCGGCCCTGTCGGCCGAATAGGCCCAGCCGTAGCGGTAGGCCGCCACCGTCAGCAGCAGCAGGCCGGCGTTCTGGATGAGCTCGTGCTGGATGGAGTTGCCGCCGGAACTGCCGAAGCAGCCGCAGGAGGTGACGGGCAGCTTCCGGATCCAGGCCTGCGCGAGCAGCAGTTCGAAGAAGGCCAGCAGCAGGCCGTTGAAGACGGCGAAGAAGCGCGTGTAGACGCCCGCCGCCAGCAGCGCTCCGGCGTAGAGCTCCAGCCAGGGCATCACGTAGGCGGCGAGCAGCGCCAGCTTGGGGCCTACGACCTTGTAGCCCTCTATCGCGTAGGCGAATTCCTCCGCCGGCGCCAGCGCCTTGACCGCGCCGGCGTAGATGAAGATCCCTCCTACCGCCAGCCTCGCCAGCAGGCCCGCTATCTCCCTGGGTTCCGGTTTTTTGTTCATGGCTTGGCCGCGCTCCTGAGGATATTGTCGAACTTCATGGCCTGGTCCAGCAGCTGCCCGGCCCCGACCGCGCGCCTGCCGTTTATGAAGAAGGTCGGCGTGGCGTTGACGCCGCGCAGGTCGCCCTCGGACATGTCCAGCTTGACGCGGCGCAGCGTCTCCGGGGCCGCCGCGCAGGCCTGCATCTTCGGCCAGTCCAGCTTCAGCTGGCGCGCGTACTGCTCGAACTCCGGCGGCATTTCCTTGGCCAGCGCCCATTTCTCCTGGCCGGCGAAAAGCAGGTCGCCGTACTCCTTGAAACGGCCCTGCTCACCGGCGCAGTCGGCGTAGAGGGCCGCCTGCAGCGACCACGGGTGGATGCCGGTCAGCGGGTAGTGCTTGAAGCTGACCCGCAGGCCGGGACCGAAGACCTTGAGCATCTCGTCCACCTTGCCGGCGGCGTGCCGGCAGGCCGGACAGGCGAAATCGGTGTATTCGTAGATCTGCACCGGGGCGTTCTCCGGGCCGAAGGCGCGGAAAGGCGGCACCGGCAGGGTGCGCCCCAGGCTGAACTGCCGGCCCAGCAGCACGGCGAGCGTCGACAGGAAGACGATCAGGGCGGCCGCCGTCAGCAGCCGCGCGTTCTTGCGGTCTATCATAATTAGAATTATACCCAACTCGCCGGGGAAATACCACCCGTGATCGTTATCTTGGTCGCGGGTTCAGCGCGTGCTTACGCGGGACCGCCCCGGTCTGCCGGCGATGCGGTTCAGATGATCTTTACTATTTTAGCGGGGGAGGCGGCGCCTTTGATCAGCAGGATGCGCTTGGCGTCCACGCCCAGCGCCAGCGAGAGCTGGCGGATGGCCGAGGCGTTGGCCAGGCCCCGCTCGGGCGGGGCCTTCGTCCAGACCTCGTAGGCGTCGGCGGCCTTCTTTACCAGCTTGTCCTTGCGCTCGCCGGGATGCACCTTCAGCTTAATGAACAAGCAGAGACTCCGACGTCATGTCGCCCGGCTGCGGCAGGCCCAGCGCCTCGAGCACGGTAGGGGCGACGTCGGACAGGATCCCGTGCGGACGCAGCTTCACGCCGGCGGTCTCCCTGGCGACGTAGATGAACTCCACCGGGTTGGTGGTGTGGGAGGTCTTGGGCATGTCGATCTTGTAGTCCCACATCTCCTCGGCGTTGCCGTGGTCGGAGGTGATCATTACGGTGTAGCCGGCGGGCAGCGCGGCGTCCACCAGCATCTTCACGCTCTCGTCGGTCACTTCGACCGCCTTCACCGCGGACTCGTAGATGCCGGTGTGGCCGACCATGTCGCAGTTGGCGAAGTTGACCAGGATGAAGTCGTACTTGCCGGAGGCTATCTCCTGCAGGGCGCGCTCGCGCACGCGCGGCGCGTCCATCTCCGGGTGCTCGCCGAACGTGGCCGGGTCCCAGGAGCCCTTTATCTCCACCTGGTCCTCGTTCGCGTAGGGTTCGGTGCGCTTGCCGTTGAAGAACGAAGTGACGTGCTTGAACTTCTGCGTCTCGGCGAGCCGCAGCTGGCGCAGGCCGGCCTCGGAGATGACCTGGCCGAGCAGGTTGTCCATGCCGCCGCCCTCGTCCATCGGGGGCAGCGCGCTGAACTTGAACTCGTCGTAGTAGCGCGTCAGGCCGCAGTAGACTATGTCCAGCTTCTTCCAGCGCTTGCCGGGGTAAACGTCCTCGACGAAGCACTTCGTCAGCTGGATAGCGCGGTCCTGGCGGAAGTTGAAGTGGATGACGGAATCCCCGTCCTTGATGCCGGGGTAGCCGTCGATGACCGTGGGGGGGATGTACTCGTCCACGATCGGCTGGCCGTTGGGGTTCTTGAGCGACGCGTAGGCGGCCTCGAGCGCGGCCTCGGCGCTCGCCGCCTTCGGCCCTTCGGCCTTCGTCAGCGTGTCGTAGGTCCTGTCGGTCAGGGACCACTTCTCGCCGCGGTCCATCGCGTAGTAGCGGCCCATGATGGTGCCGATGGCCGAGTTGCCGGTCTCCTTCACCACTTCCTCGAGCATGCGGACGTAGGCCACCGCGGAGCGCGGCGGCGTGTCGCGGCCGTCGGAGAAGAAATGCACCCAGACCTTCTTTATGCCGCGGCGCTTGGCCTCGCGCATGATGGCGTAGAGGTGGTCCTGGTGCGCGTGAACGCCCTCGTCCTGCACGAGGCCCATCAGGTGCAGCGCGGAGCCCCTCTTAACGCAGTTGTCGAGCGCGGCGGCCAGCGCTTTCGTCTTGAAGAACGTGCCGTCCTCGATCATGTCCCTGATGCGCTTGAGTTCCTGGATCACGATGCGGCCTGCGCCCATGTTCAGGTGGCCGACCTCGGAGGAGCCCTGGTAGCCCTTAGGCAGGCCCACGGCCTCCCCGGCCGGCTCGAGCACGGAATTCGGATAGGTCTTGAGGTAATGCCGCATGTTCGGCGTTTTCGCGTTGTCGACGGCGTTGTACTTGTCGGGGCGGAACATGCCCCACCCGTCGCGAACGATCAGAAGGACTTTATTCTTGGCCATAGCAG
>JAJZRA010000108.1 GCA_021847485.1 bacterium | reverse complement strand
AGCGCGGCAGCGGCGCCCCACGCGTCGGCCAGCAGCGTGAAGAGCGAAAGGGCGAGGAAGGCCTTCAGCAGGGCCGCGAAGCCGGCGCGGTCGCGCAGCGCCGCCCGGGCGGCCAGCGCGACCGCGGCCGCGGCGGCGGCCCACGCCGCCGGCCCGGCCTGGCCGGCGTTGCGCCGGGCCACGAAAAAGAAAGCGTAGGCGGCCACGCCCGCGGCCGGCAGCGGCACCCGCAGCATCAGGCGGCCCTCCGCCAGCAGCCCGGCGAACGCCGCTAGCAGCGCGCAGGAGAGGACGGAGAAGAGCGCTCCCCCCGCCAGGCCGGCGGCCAGGAAACCTGCAAAGCCGCCGTCGGACGGCAGGGCGGAGCCCGCCTCGGCCAGGAAATCGGCCGGCGCCAGGGCCAGCAGCGCGGCCGAGGAGGCCGCGCCCAGCGCGAAGAGGGCGAGCGGCCAGCCCCAGCCGGCCTCGCCCGTGCGCAGGGCCTCGAAGGCCAAGGCGGGGCGCAGGAGCAGCTTGAGAGGGAAGGAGTCTTTCATAGTTTCATTTCCCGACGCAGAAGGACGAGAACACCTCCGCCAGCACTTCCTCGGGGGCGGTCTCCCCCAGTAGCGAGGCCAGCGCGGAGAGCGCGGCCCGCAGGTGCTCGGCGGCCAGCTCGGCGCGCGGCCGCGGGCCGCGCAGCACGGCCGGCAGCGCGGCCAGCTGGCCAGCGGCCTCCGAGAGAGCGGCGAAATGTCTGGCCGAAGTGACCACCGCCTGGGAGCCGTCGCGGAAGACCTTCCTCTGGTCCGCCACGAGCAGCGCGCGCAGCCGCCCCAGCCCCTCCCCCGTACGGGCCGAGACCTTCAGTTCCCCCGGCCCCGGCCTCCTGCGGGCCGGCAGGTCGGCCTTGTTGAGCGCGCGTATCACGCGCGCCGCGCCGGCGGCGCCGGCCTCCGCGAGGGCGCGCCTGTCGCTCGGCGAGCCTTTTATGGAGCCGTCCCTCACCAGGATCACGGCGTCGGCCCGCCGCAGCGCGGCCGCGGCCCGCCGGATGCCTTCGCGCTCCAGCGCCGAGGAGGGCCGGGCGTTGAGGCCGGCCGTGTCCGTGAAGAGCACCTTGAAGCCGTCTATCTCGAGCTCGGCCTCCAGCGTGTCGCGCGTGGTGCCGGCCTCGCCTGAGACGAGCGCCCTGTCGTAGCCCAGCAGGGCGTTGAGCAGCGAGGATTTGCCCGAGTTGGGCGCGCCCGTGATGACGACGCGCAGCCCCTCCTTTATGCCTCTGCCGGCCTCGAAGCCGGAAGCCAGGCGCAGCGCGCGTGCGCGGGCGGCGGCGGCCCGCCCGGAGAAACCCTTCAGTTCCAGGGCCGGGACCTCGCCGTAGGAGTCGTCCAGGCGGGCCTCGAGCTCGGCGAGCAGCTCCACGAGGTCCGCCTTTATGGCGCGGACCTCGGAGGAAACGCCCCCTTCCACCTGGGTTATGGCCGCCCGGTGCGCGGCCGCCGAGCCGGCCTCTATCAGCGCGCCTACGGCCTCGGCCTGGGCCAGGTCCAGCTTGCCGTTGAGGAAGGCCCGCAGCGTGAACTCGCCGGGCCCGGCGGGGCGGGCCCCGGCGCGCACGGCGAGGTTGAGGATGGTCCTGACCACGAACGGCGAGCCGTGGCAGCAGATCTCGACGGTGTCCTCGCCGGTGTAGCTGGCGGGGCCCCGGTGGAAGACGGCGACGGCGCGGTCCACCAGCCGGTCCCCGTCGCGCACGGCCAGCAGGCGGGCCTGCCTGTGGCGGGGCGCCGCGGCCGCCGGGCCCAGCAGGGCGGCGGCGGCCGCGAAGGCCCGCGGGCCGGAAAGGCGCACGATGGCCAGCGCCCCCGCCCCGGGCGGGGTGGCCTGCGCGACTATGGTGTCGTCCGTGTCTGGGATCGGCATGCTCCCTCTAAAAACGACCGGCGTGACGGCATCGCGCGTCACGCCGGTACGGCCGGGCAGGAAGCCCTACTTCTGCTCGGTCGTCTGCTCGGCAGGCTGCGCTTCCGGCTGTGCTTCCGGCTGCGCCTCCTGCTGCGCGGCGGGCTGCTCGGCGGCCTGTTCCGCGGGCTGCTCCTGCGGCTTCTCCACCTTGCGGATGACGACTTTGCGCCAGCGGCCTTCGCCCTCGGAGACGGTCTCCATGTCGGGGTAGGTGGCCTTGATCAGGTTGTGCACGATCTTGCGCATAGAGGCGGGCATCGGGTCCAGCCGGTAGGGGCGGTCCGTGCTCTTGACCTCGTTCACGGCCTCCTCGACGCGGCGGGAGATCTCCTTCTCCTTGCTGTCCCAGTAGCCGCCGGTGTCCAGGCGCAGCGCCAGGTGCGGCTCGCGCTTGCGGCTGACGATCGAGTTGACGACGAACTGCAGAGCCTGCAGGGCGCGGCCGTTCTCCTCGGTGAAGGCCTGCGCGTCGGGGCAGTCGAACCGGATGAACAGCAGGTTCTCGGCCTCGTCGAGCTTGGCCTCGGTAACCTCGGCCTGCATCCCCATCAGCGAGACCAGCTTCACGAGCACGGCTTTGGCGTGCTCGACCGGGTCCTGGACGGGCTGGATGCCCAGGTAGTCGGCGCCGAGCGGCTCGTCCTTGTAGACGCGGTCGGCCCTGTGGGTGCGCTCGCGTCCCTCGCGGGCGGGGCGTTCGTCGCGGCTTTCCTCGGGGGAGGGCAGCCTGGCGTCCTCGTAGCCGTAGCGGCCGGGGCGCCTGGGTCGCTCTCCGCGGCCCTCGCCGCGCTCTCCGCGGCCCTCGCCGCGTTCGCCGCGGCCTTCGCCGCGCCTGCCGCGTCCGCGTCCGCCGCGGCCGCGTCCGCCGCGGCCCTCGCGGCCGCCTTCGCGCCCGCCCTCGGACCCCCAGCGCTTCTCGCGCAGGATCACGCAGGCGTTCTTGGCGCCGATGCCGAGGAAGCCCCTCGAGCCTTCGCTGACCACCACCACTTCAACCTGGTCGCGCCGCAGGCCCATCTCCGCGAGCCCTTTTTCCACGGCGTCCTGTATAGTTTTCGCTTCCGTTTTCGTTTCTCTCATTGTCTGGTGTCTCCTTGCTTTCTGTCTGCGGCGCACCGCCTGCGCTAAGGCGCTAGGCCATCTTCTTCTGCAGGTACATGCTCTGGGCGAAACCCCAAGTGCTGTTGATGAGCCAGTAGAGCACGAGCCCGGACGGGAACGTCAGGAACATGAAGGTGAAGACGACTGGCATCCACTTCATCATGGTGGCCTGGGCCGGGTCCGAGGTCTGCGGGTTGAGGTGCTGCTGCAGGAACATGATGCCGCCCATTATGAGCGGCAGCACGTAAAACGGGTCCTTCGCGGACAGGTCCTTGATCCAGAAGATGAAATGCGCGCCGTGCAGGTGCCAGGAGCCGCGCAGGGCCGTGAAGAGCGCGAAGAAGACGGGGATCTGCAGCAGCATCGGCAGGCAGCCGCCGAGCGGGTTGGTACCGTGGCGCTTGTAGAGCGCCATGATCTCCTGGTTCATGCGCTGCGGGTCTTCCTTGTAGCGCTGCTGGATGGACTGCATCTCCGGCTGGATCTTCTTCATGACCGCCATCGCCTTGTAGCTCTTGAAGCTCAGCGGGGTCAGGATCAGCTGGATGATGACGCTCAGTATGATGATCGCGGCGCCGTAGTTGCCGGTCAGCCCGTGGAAGTAGACCAGCGCGGCCTCGGCGATCTTGGCCAGCGGGGCGAAGAAGCCGAAGTCGACGGAGCGGTCGAGGCCGTGGCCCAGCTTCTTGAGCAGCGAGTAGTCCTTGGGACCGAGGTAGAACTGCGAGTTCCAGCGCAGCGTCTCCCCCGGCTTCAGCGCGGCGGCCGCCACCGGCACTACGAGCTCCGGCGTCTTCTCGACGTCGCCCACCTTCTCCAGGCGGCGCACGGGGCGGGTGCCGGGGAAGGCGCCGTTGATCAGCGCGGCGAGGAAATAGCGGTTGTTCATGCCTGCCCAGACCCAGTCGGAGGCGGCCGGCTCGTCCTTGAGCTCTTTGAGGGTCGGGTGCTTGCGGCCGGCCTCCTGGTAGGCGTAGTCGGCCTTGCAGAGCTTGGCGTTCTCCTTCAGCTCGCTCTTGACGGTTCCGAGGCCGGGGCCTATGGCGAGCTCCCAGGCGGGCAGGGTCTGCGGCGCGGCGGTGACGTTGCGCGC
>JAJZRA010000035.1 GCA_021847485.1 bacterium | reverse complement strand
TGAAATGGTCGTTGAGGGTATTCCTCGCTATCGCGAACAGCCACGGCTCCAGCGGGGCGCGGGCCGGGTCGAAGCTGTCGAACTTGTCCAGCACCTTCTCGAAGACGGCCGAGACCAGGTCGTCGGCCGCGTCGCGCGCCAGGACCCGGTAGCGGATATAGTTATATATCCGCGAAAAATAGCGGTCGTAGACTTCTTCGAAGTTCATACCCTTCTAAAATGTAAATACGCGCGGGGACCGGAAGTATTACGCCGCGCCGCGGGTCACGGCGAAGAGGGCCGCGGCCGAGATCAGCCCCCAGAGCAGCACCCCCTGCAGCACCGGCCTGAAGCCGACGCTCCGCAGCGTGCTCCTGGAAAGACCCGCCCCTATCAGGAAGAGCGTGACGGTGAGCCCGGTCTTCGCGGCGCCGGTCACGGCGGAGTAGAAGCCGGAGAACCCCGGGAAAGCGCTGACCAGCAGCGAGGCCCCGGCGAAAGCGAAGATGAAGTAGGGCACGGTCACCTTGGCGCTCTTGTTCTTGAACGCGAAGACGGCGAAGACCGACAGCGGCAGGATCCACAGCGCGCGGGTCAGTTTCACCGTGGTGGCGATGCGCAGCGCCTCCGGGCCGTAACGGGCGGCCGCGCCCACCACCGAGCTGGTATCGTGGATGGCTATGGCCGACCACAGGCCGAACTGCGTCTGGCTGAGCCCCAGGTAGCGGCCCACGGGAGGGAAGACGAAGAGGGCCACCGAGTTCAGGATGAAGACGGTGCCGAGCGCCACCGAGATCTCCTTCTCGCCGGCGTTGATGATGGGCGCCACCGCGGCGATGGCGCTGCCGCCGCAGATGGCCGTGCCGGAGGAGATGAGGCTGGAAGTGTTCCTCTCGATGCGCAGCCAGCGGCCGATGAGCCAGCCGGCGGCCAGCGTCCCCGTTATAGAGACCGCCGTAAAGGCCACGCCGGTCCTGCCGGCCTCCACCACCTGGCCGAAGTTCATGCCGAAACCGAGCCCGACCACGGAGACCTGCAGAAGGTATTTCACGACCCTGGCGTTATGCGCCCCCCACGGGTGCCCGACGGTCAGCGCGAGCGCCAGCCCGACGGCCAGCGCCAGCGGCGGCGAGGCGAACGGCGTCAGGCAGAAGACCAGCGCGGCCGCGAAAAGGGCCTCGCGCGGGCTTCCGGGCAGCACCCTACGCACGGGCCTTGGCCTCCCGGCGGTGCCGCAGGTACTCTATCACCGCGGGCATCACGGAGACGATTATGATGGTCAGCACGACGAAGGAGAAGTTGCGCCGGATGACGGGGATATTGCCGAAGAAATAGCCGGAGAACATGATCAGCGTGACCCAGGTAAAGCCGCCGATCACGTTGAACATCAAAAAGCGCGGGTAGGTCATCGCGCCGACGCCGGCCACGAAAGGCGCGAAGGTGCGCACTATCGGCACGTACTTGCACAGGATGATGGCCTTGCCGCCGTACTTCTCGTAGAAGTTATGGGTCTTCAGGAGATATTCCTTCCTGAAGATCCTGGAGTTCTCGTAGTGGAAGACCTTCGGGCCGATGTAATTGCCCACCGCGTAGTTGACGTTGTCTCCCAGGATGGCGGCTAAGACGAGCAGCGGCCAGAGCTTGTGGACGTCCAGGTAGCCCAGCGCGGCGAAGGTGCCCACCGCGAAGAGCAGCGAGTCGCCCGGCAGGATCGGGGTGACGACCAGGCCGGTCTCGCAGAATATTATAAGGAAGAGGATCAGGTAGGTCCAGGCGCCGTAGTCCTGGATCACGGTGCCGAGCGTCCGGTCCAGGTGCAGGAACATCTGGAACGCGTAGACCAGGCCGTCCATTATGTGACCGAGCAGCTCCATCTTTCCCCCGAAATGAGAATTGCCGCCTCTCGGCGGCAATCCAGGCTTAAGATCTGGTGGGTGGTACAGGATTTGAACCTGTGACCCCTGTCGTGTGAGGACAGTGCTCTACCGCTGAGCTAACCACCCGTGCAACGTTCTAATTCTACCAAATTTTAGGGCGGCTAGATGTAGAACAGCACCGCGAAGTAGTGGGAGAGGCTGCCGGCCAGCACGAACAGGTGCCAGACGGCGTGGAAGTAACGGAAGCGCTCGTCCATCAGGTAGAACGTGACGCCGGAAGTGTAGAAGAGCCCGCCGGCCGCCAGCCAGAACAGCCCCCAGAACGGCAGCCCCCGCAGCAGCGGCCCCAGCGCGATCAGGATCAGCCAGCCCATGACCAGATAGATCGCGAGCTGCGGGATGCGGCGCCCCTTGCCGTGCAGCGAGTCCAGCACCACGCCGAACACCGCCAGCCCCCAGATAACACCGAAGAGCGACCAGCCCCACGCGCCGCGCAGCGTCACCAGCGTGAACGGCGTGTAGGTCCCCGCTATCAGCAGGTAGATGGCCTGGTGGTCTATCACGCGCAGGAACTTCTTCACACGGCCGCCGGTGCTGTGGTACAGCGCCGAAGAGGAGTACAGCAGGCAGAGCGTCGCGCCGTAGACGCTGAAGCTCACGATGCGCCAGACGTCGCCGCGCAGCGAGGCCGACACGACCAGCACCGCCAGCCCCGCCAGCGCGAGGGCCGCGCCCACGATATGGGTTATGCTGTTGTAAAGCTCTTCCTTATCCATGGACCGGGGGCACCAGCACGCTGACGGCTTTCGGCAGGACCTCGAACACGGCGGGCAGCATACCGTCGGCCTCGCCGTCGATGTTCAGCCGGACGGTCTCGTCCGAGGAGGCCTCCAGCCGGCGCACGCGCCGCAGCGTGACGCCGGGCGAGGAGAGGTGCGTCCCCCGGTAGAGCCCGGGGAAGCGCCGCATCAGCGCCAGGCGGCTCATGTCGGCCACCAGCACCAGGTCCATCAGGCCGTCGTCGTCCACCGCGCCGGGCGCGATCAGCATGCCTCCGCCCATCGAGCTGGTGTTGGCCAGCACGCCGAGGTGGTAAGCGCCGGAGAGGTCGGCGCCGTCGGCGGCCAGCCGCACGCGCTTGGCCCTGGCCGTCAGCAGCACGCGCGCCGAGGAAAGCGCGTAGGACAGCGTGCCGCCCAGCGGCTTGCCCATCGCCTTGATATGGTGCGCGACGTCGCCGGCCAGGCCGAAGGCGGCGATGTTGATGAAATGCCTGCGGCGGGCGGACCCGTCGGGGCCGGAATAGTCCAGCCGCCCCACGTCGAGCGGCCGCGCGCGGCCGCGGGCAAGCAGTTCTATCAGCCCGTCGCGGTCCTTCGGATAACCGAGGTGGCGGGCCAGGTCGCAGCCGGAGCCGGCGGGGACCGCGCCCAGCAGCACGCCGCGGCGCAGCGGCTCCGGGGCGGCCATCACGCCCTCGAGCATTTCGCTGAAGGTGCCGTCGCCGCCCACCGCTATCAGGCGCGAGACCCCCTTCTCGGTCAGCGCGCGCGCGAACTCGGCCGCGTGGCCCGGGCGCTCCGTGACGACGCGGGCGGAATCCGGCTGCAGGCGCAGGGCTTCGCCCTCGAGAGAGGCCCAGACCCGGCCGGCGCGGCCGTGGCCGGCCGCGGGGTTGACGATGAAGACCGTGCTCGGCATATTTTTATTCTAGCAGTTCTCCGGGGCAAAAGAGAGGCGGCGCCAGAGCATCGCCCGGGCGCCGCCTTCTTATTTCGTGTTCGGCGAATTACTTCTTTTTGGCTTTCTTCGCTTTCTTCACGGTCTTCTTCGCCGTTTTCTTGGCGACTTTCTTAGCGACCTTCTTCTTGGCTTTAGGCATTTTTCGTTTTTCTCCTTGCGCCGACTGAAGCGCTGATTTGAATTCTATATATTGTTTTTTTAAAATGCAATACTTTTTTTCCTGAATTTTTCACCCGCGGCTCAATAATGTTCCGGAGCGTGGCCTTCCTTCACTTCCCTGGAGAAGGAAAGCGCGAGCAGCAGGGCCGCCAGCACGACGTAACCCGCCGTGAACTGGTACGGGACCTGGTTGGCCGGATAGGCCAGCGTCCACGGCAGGTACATGTTCCCGTCGGGGATCGCCGAGTGGATGATGCCGAAGAACGTCAGCACCGCGCAGATGAGCAGGTAGCCGGCGGCGGCGCGCACCTGCCTGTCGATCAGCTTGGCCATGAACGCGCCCCACAGCATGCCGGTGAGGATGAAGCCGTTGCCGAGCGCGACGATGATCTGCAGCTCCGGCAGGGCCTTGTCCACCGCGACGAGCGCCTTGTTGAAGAGCTCCGTCGGCACCAGCGCCGGGTTGGACAGCTTGATCTGCACCAGGCGGGCCACCGTCGGGAAGTAGGCCATCGCCACGGCGGGCGCGTGCCGCACCGGGCAGGCGTGGAAGGCCTGGCACATGATGTCCAGCCCGACGAAGACCAGGATCGGCGCGATGACCGCGCGCGGGATCAGCTCGACGATGAAACCGACGTAGCCGAGGAAGCCGCCGAGGCCGATGAAGATGCCGGTCAGCAGCGTATAGCCGGCGCGGCTGCCCATGGCCTTGTAGGCGGGCTGCCCGATGTACGGCGTGCTCTGCGCGACGCCGCCGCAGACGCCGGCCACCAGCGTGGCCACGGCCTCGGTCAGCAGGATGTCGCGCGTGTTGAAGTCGTCGCCGGCGACGCGCGCGCTCTCGGTGACGTTGATGCCGCCGACCACGGTCAGGATCGCGAACGGTATCGCTATCGGCAGGTACCGCACCGCCTCGCCCATGCCCTTGAGGAAGTCCAGCGTGGGCACCGGCAGGCCGAAGTGCAGCTGGGCGGTGAGGCCCTGGTAGTGGCCGCCGGCCAGGCCGTGCGGCGCCAGCACGTAGTAGAGGACGGTGCCGATCACCACGGCGCCGAGCACGCCGGGGAAATTGCGCGGCAGCTTGATGCCGGCGATCAGCGTGTAGATGATCAGGCCGAACGCCACTAGCCCGACTATCGGCATGCCGAAGATCTCCACGATAGGGCCGAAGCCGATCAGCGCGAGGCCGATGCCGGCGAGCGAGCCCAGCAGGCCGGCCTGCGGGATGATCTTCTGCAGCCAGCCGCCGAAGAACGAACAGACGAACTTGACGACGCCGATCATGACCATCGTGGCCATGCCGAGGTACCAGGTCATCATCGCGGCGTCCATCTCGGCCATGCCGCGCGCCTTGAAGCTGAGGAAGGCGGGGCCGAGCACGGCGAGCGCTATGCCGATGGTGGAAGGCGTGTCGAGGCCGAGCGGCATCGCGGTCACGGTCCTGTTGCCGGTGCGCCTGGCTAGGCGGAAGGCCATCCACGTGTAGACCAGGTCGCCGAACAGCACGCCGAAGGCCGTGCCGGGGAACATCTTCTTGTAGACGATCTCCGCCGGGAAGCCGAAGGCGAAGATCATGATGCCGGCCAGGAACGACAGCACCGTCATGTTGTCGAACATCAGTCCGAAGAACCCGTTGATGTCACCCAGCGTGAACCACTCGTACTTGAAAGGCGCGTTGTTCGCGTTGTCCGCCATTTTCATCTCCTTGCCGCGGCCGCCCGGCGGCCGCGTTATAAGGAATAATAACAAAATAGACCGCCGTTAAAAAGCGCGGGCGCGGCGCGGGATAGTTGTATAATGGAGGCATGGCCGAGGAATGGATCGAGACCGCCGAGGCGGCCGCGCTGAAGGAAGGCGCGCCGCACGCGGTCTTCCCGAAGGGCCTGCCGGTGCTGCTGCTGCGCCGCGGGGCCGAGGTGTTCGCGCTGGAGAACCGGTGCGCGCACATGGGCTGCCCGCTGGCCGCGGGCCGGCTGGAAGGCTGGCTGCTGCGGTGCCCGTGCCACGACTGGCGCTTCGACATCCGCGACGGCCGCTTCGCCGACGCCCCCGAGATCTCGGTGAAAGTCTACCCCGCGCAACTGAGGGACGGGAAAATATTCGTGAGGATATCATGAAAAAGGTCACCATCTACGCCCTGAGCACCTGCCTGTGGTGCCGGAAGACCAAGAAATATTTCGAGGACAGGAAGATCCCTTTCGAGGCTATAGATTACGACAAGCAGGACGAGGCCGCGCAGGAGGCGATGATGGCGGAGATGAAGGCCGCAGGCGCGTCCGGTTCCTTCCCGTTCGTCAAAATAGGCTCGGCCTGCGCCCAGGGCTACGATCCCGCCGAGTTCGAGAGGCTGCTGGCGGAAAAATGAGCGTCGAGTCACGCAAGAAGGCGCTGCGTTTCCTGTTCGGGCCGGTCGTGGACCGGCTCGGCTACAAGTTCACCCCCAACGAGGAGGACGCGGATTTCCTGCTGGAGCAGGAGGCCCTGCTGGAAGAGAAGCACGGGGTACCGTACTGCCCGTGCCAGGCCCTGTCCAAGGACCGCGCCGAGAACATGAAGATGGTCTGTCCGTGCATTCCGTTCCACCGGGCCCATTACGACGCGATGCGGCGCTGCTGGTGCGGGCTCTTCGTCCACAAGGACGTCACCGACCCGGACGCCCTCAAACAGATACCGCCGGACAGGTTCCGGGACTGACCATGCTGATCAAAGCGGCCCTCGAGGCGGAGATAGCCCCCGGCGGAATGAAGGCCGTTACCCTCAACGGCCGGGAAATAGTCCTCTGCAATTACGAGGGGACGTTCTACGCCGTCGAGCGAGCCTGCGGACATTCCGGAGCCCGGCTTGAGCGCGGCGCGCTGACCGGCTGGGTCCTCACCTGCCCGCTGCACTACGCCCAGTTCGACATCCGCACCGGGGAGGCCCTCTCCGGCCCCGCTCCGAAGGCGCCGGCCTCCCGCCACGCCGATCCGGCGGACCCGGCCCTCAAGACCCGCGGCCTCGCCGCCTGGCCCGTCCGGGCCGAGGGCGGCGCGGTCTATGTCGACCTGCCCTGAACCCCAGCTGCAATAAAACCCGCCCCGCCGGCGTTACATTAGTGACGCGGGAGAAAGGAGCGGTATATATGAACAAGGACAAACTGCTGTTGATGGCCCTGGCCTCCGGCCTTGCGCTGGCTTTCGCCGCGCCGGCCGCGGCGGAGGGCTTCGGCAAAGGCCCCTGCGCGGACGACGCCGCCAAGTTCTGCAAGGACGTGAAACCCGGAGAAGGCCGCGTGGCCGCCTGCCTCAAGGAGCACGAGAAGGAGCTTTCTCAGGCCTGCCGGGACCGCCGGGCCGCGGCCGCGGAGCGCAAGGCTGGAAAAAAGAACGGCAAGCGCGGCGGCGCCTGCGCGGCCCAGTACGGCAAAGGCTTCTCGGCCGGGTTCCGCAGCGGCTTCCGCGAACGCGCGGGCCTTAACGGGGGCAAGGCGCGCGGGCCGGGCGCCTGCGCCGCCGACGCCAGGAAGTTCTGCGGCGACGTGAAGCCGGGCGAGGGCCGGGTAAAGGCGTGCCTGCGGAAGAACCTGGAGAAGCTCTCCGAGGGCTGCAAGGCCCGCCAGGAGCGGTCCAAGCGGAACAAGGCGGCGGACGCGAAGAACGGGTAAGGCTCTCCTGCGGTAAAAAAAGGCGGCCCCGCAAGGGGCCGCCTCATTTCCCGGGCCGCGGCCCGGGGTCAGCGGGCGCGGGAGCGCTCGCGGGCCGGGAAGGCCCTTTCCTCTATCTTCTTGGACACGAACAGCAGCGAGCCGTTCTCGATGCGCAGGCCGTAGAGCACCCAGTTGACGGCCAGCAGCCAGTGCGGCTCGGAGGCTATCTTCGCGTCGGGGGTGACGGAATAGTAATACATCCCGTCGCCCGGGTCCCGGCGCAGCATCACGGTGCCCTCCTTCTCGGAGAGGGGCTCCACGTTGCGGAAAACGGCGTAGGTGACCGCGTCCCCGAACGTGACCTTCAGCGCTTCGGAATAGAACTTGTCGAACAGCCCGGTCACGCCGACCTCGGCCTTCTCCCCGCCGGGAGCCTCTATGGAAACGGTGCCGCCGGTCTCCTTCAGGCGCAGCTCCAGGCCGTCGTGCGCGTAGACCGCGCCTGCCTCCAGGTCGCTCTCCTTCCACGCCCCGGCGCCGAGGCCGCCGGCGGGCTTGAGCGTGAACCAGGAGTCCCAGTTCTCGTCGAAATTCACGGTGGCGAGGAACTTGCGGCCGGCCAGTTCCACCGGCTGCGAGAGCGCCTCGCGGGCGGCGAGCAGGTCCAGCAGCGGCGCGCCGCCGATGGCGACGACCTCCGCGCGCGCCGCCAGCAGTTTGCCGGCGGCGCCCTCCTCCGAGGGCCCCCAAGCCGCGGAAACGGGCGCCGCGGCCATCATCAGCATCAGCAGTATCTTCATAAGCGATATTGTACCAAACTGCGGGAGAGCGGTCAGGAGAACGGCAGCAGCGCGTAACCGGGGGGCAGGGCGGGGGCTCCCGGGCCGTACAGCTTTCCGGACCTCCCGAAGCGCAGCACCGAACGGCGGTCCAGTTCGTCCACGGTCCCGCGCGCGAGCAGCGTCCTGGGCCCGGCCACGCCCCTGCAGTCGACGGTCAAGCCGCCTTCGGGGCCGGCCGAGGCGGTTCCGTTCAACACCGCGAAGCGGAACTTGTCCCAGAAAAGCACCGGCTTAGACAGCTGCGCGCGCCTGCCGGCGGCGAACGTAGGCATATAATGGACCAGCACCCGGTATATGCCCAGGCCGGCCGCCAGGCTGCGCGGGCAGGAGTAAGAGCAGGGATGCCAGGGGATCACGGGGCCCAGGTCGAAATCCGGGTTGGCCGCCAGCAGGGCCGCGTATCTCTTCGGATCGCCCGGCCGGAACAGGAGCGAATAATAATTGCAGACGTTGTTGGTCAGGAAGGAGAAAGGCCTGCCTTTAGGCGAATTGGCGGCGATACTGGCCACCAGGTCGCCGCGCCGCCTGCTGTTGCGCCAGTTCACGTAGGCTTGCACGCAGCATTCGGGGTAACCCAGCGCCAGGCCCCATTCGGTCCCGATAAGGCGCGCGTAACTCCGTTCGGCGGCGCGCAATTTCCGCGTATCGGTCCCTATAAGGATGTCGACGTTGCTGCGGTTGCCGTCCACGCGGGTCTTGCGGCCCAGCACCACCTTCTTCAGTCCCAGGTCCGCGCAAAGGGCGTCCATCGCGGCAGCGTCTTCGGCGCCGGTCACGCTGGTATAGATAACGGATTTCACGCCGGCCACCAGGCCGGCCAGGTCGTCGGGGCGCAGGCTGCGGCAGCGCGGGCCGGCGGGATCCTCCGACAGGTACTTTGCGATCTTTTCCCTCTCCATTCAGGGCAATGATAGCAAAATACCCGGCCCGGCGCGGCGGCACCGGGGCTACCGGGCCCGGCCGTGCCGCGGGCGTTTTTTTGCTAAACTTTTTCAGCGGGCGCGGACCGCCGACCATGAACTTTCCAGAAAGAACACTTTCCCTCCGGGCCAAGATCCTGCTGCCGTCGCTGCTGGCCGCCGCCTTCTGCGCCCTCGCCTGGCATTTTTCCTACGACCCCGCGGCGGCCGCGGCCGAATTCTGGAAATACCCCTCAGGCGGCCGGCTGCTGGCCGGCATACCGGGAGGGGAAACCGCCTGGAACCTGCCGCTCTACCCCGTCTTCCTGGCCGCGGTCATGAACCTGGGCCTGAACCCGGCGCTCGTCTTCGTGGGACTGCGGCTCGGTCTTTACGCGCTGGTCTTCTTCTCCGGCGGCCTGTTGCGCGGCTGGTGGGCCGGGATCGGGGCGCTGGCGCTGACCGGCCTGGCGGAGGCCCTCTCCGGCTGGGCCTACGACGGAGAACAGGCCTTCTATGCCCTGTTCCTGCTTATGACGCTGGCCCTGCTGCTGGCCGGGAGGCGAAAGCCGACCGCGCGGAACGGCGTTCTGGCCGGCCTGGCGGCCGGGGCGGCGATGCTGGTGCGCGGCCCGCTGCTGCTCTTCCCGCCGTTAGCGGCGCTCTGCGACGCGGCGTACGGGGAGGCCGGGCCGCGGACGCTCTTTAAGCGGGCCGCCCTCTTCCTGCTGGCCTCCTATATCCTGCTGCTGCCCTGGGCCCTGTTCACCTGCTCCGTCACGGGCAGGGTCGCGCTGGCGGAGAGCGGCCGGTCGGCCTCCAACCTGATAGCCGGCGCCAGAGGGGCGATCTACACCATGGAAGGGGATTCGGCGCGGCTGGCCGGGCCCGAAGGCGCTGACGGGGCCTTCCTGCTGTACGCCAGGCAATTCACGAAAGCCCCGGGCCCCTTCCTGCTCGCTGCGTTAAGGCGGGCCTGGCTGATGTTCCTGTTCGCGCCGCTGCTCTTCGTGCTCGCTCTGGCCGCGGCGGCGCTCGGCCGGGAGCCGGACCGGCTGCGAGTCTTCTGCCTGCCGCTCTATTTCTTCCTGGTGCATTCGCTGGTGCCGTTCGACGCCCGCTACCTCCTGCCTATGCTGTACCTGCTGCCGCCGCTCGCGGCGGCAGGCCTCGTCCCGGAAAGGCTGGCCGGTCCGCCCGGGCCCGCCGCCGCGGCGGTCACCGCCGTTTTCTCGGTTTCGCTGGGGCTGGTGCTTTTCACCGAGGTCCTCGTGGCGGCCTACCCGGCCAGGGCCGGGCGCGCCGCCGCGGCCGGATCTTTCTCCGAAGCGCTGGACCGCTTCCCGGCCGACGCGAACCTGCGCGGGCTTAAGTGCAGGCTTCTCTGGGCCGCCGGGGACGACGCGGGCTTCGGGAAGTGCCTGGCCGGCATCGGCGAATACGGCGACCCCGCCGGCGCCTGCTTCCTGGCGGCGGGACGCGGCGATACCGGCGCCCTTGCGCGGGTCCCGGACGGCCGCAAGGCGGACTGCCTTGCGGCAAAGATGCTGGCCGAGCTGGCGGCGGGGGACCGCGCGGCGGGCGCCGAGACCTTCCGCAGGGCTTTCGCGGCGTACGGCGCCTCCAACAACATGCTGCGCGCCGCCCCTTACGCGGCAGACAGGGCCCTGGCCGCCGCCATACGCACGGACGTCGACGGCTTTTTCGACAGGCACGTCTACAGGGCCGTCCTCTTCTGGCCGCCGGAACGGATGGCGGGGCTGCTGGGGGAGCTGGAACGGATAGCGCCTTTCGGGGGACGCCTGAAACGGCTGCAGCGGCTGGCGGCCGGCGCAGAAGACCGCGGCTTCGCGCTGCGGCTCCGGACCTGGATAGCGACGGACATCTTCGGGCTGCCGCTAGGCGAAAAGGGCGCCCTCTGGAAACAGGAAGGGAAGAAAGCCAAGGAGTTGTCGGACGCGGCGGTGAGCGAGATGCTGGCCGGGCGCCCCGGCGAGGCGGAGCCGCTCCTTCTGAAAGCCGCGGAACTTGACCCCGCCGGCCCGGAGATCTTCATGAACCTCTGCGCCCTGCGCGCCAGGCAGGGCAGGAAGGCGGAAGCGGCGGAGGCCTGCTGCCGCGCCGCCGAGGCGGTCCGGCTGCACCCCGAGAACCGCCTGCCCGGCTACGAGGCCCTGGCGGACGAGGCGCTCAGGGAAAGGGCCCGGCTCCTGGCCGGCGCAGACGGGAAATCGTCCCCCGCCGCGGCCGCTTCCGGGTGCGACTGACCCCCCCGCCCGGGCCGGGCCGCGGGGACTCCGGAAAAAGACTTCCGCGCGGCCCTTAATCCGCGCAAGGCGCGGCGCTTTTACCCGCCAGCCGGCCGTAGAGCAGGAACAGCCCGCAGGCGAAGAACATGAGAAGGAACGGGTCGAATGGCAGGCGGTAGCGGGGTATACCCAGGACCATGCTGTGCATCACCGAAACGTACAGCAGGTTCACCAGCGACGGCAGCGCGGCAAAGACGTTCCTCTTAGAGAGACAGAAAAGCCCCAGCAGGGCCGTGGCCAGGAGCAGGTAATGCGCGGCCTGGTAAGCGGCGGCGGCGGTCCTGGAAACGCCGGCCAGCATGACCTTGCCTACCGGCAGGTACCACAGGTGCAGGAAGTTGCGCAGCATCTTGCCCGAATACCACAGGGGGTGCCTGATGGCGCGTGCGACGACCCTTCGCCCGACTATGTTCTCCATTTCGGGCCTCGGGAGGCCTTTCAGTTCGGGATACTCCCTCAGCGGGTCAAGTTCCACCATCACGTCCCCGTCCCAGACGTCGTCCTGGACCGCGTCCCAGAGCAGCCAGCCGCCCCCGGTGTTCACCGGCAGGAATTCGTGAAAGACGCGGTAATTCCTCACCGTCCACACCGAGATCAAGGCGCTGCTTATCAGCAGGTAGGCCGCGAAACCTTTCAGCAGGCTCTTCCGCAGCCCGGTGAACAGCACCGCCGGCAACAGGAACGCGGGGAGCAGCAGCGTGCTGGAGCGGAGGAGCACGCCTATCCCGTGCACCAGGCCGGCATAGGCGAACTTCCCGTTGTCCCGCTCCTTAAAGGACCTCGTCAGCAGGTAAGTTTCCAGCAGCACCATGAAGATGAACAGGCACTCGGTCAGCTTCAGATTGGCGTAGAGCAGGAACGGCGGGTAGACGGCGGCCAGCACGCCGGAGAGCAGGGCGATGGCCGGGTTGAAGACGAGGCCCGCTATCAGCATCAGCAGGACCACGCTGAACGAATCCGCCAGGCACTGCAGCGCGCGGACGGCGAGATCGCCGGGCCCGGCAACGGTATGCACGGCGGCGAGGAACAGCGGGTAGACGGGCGGCCGCATGTTGGTGGGCTCCCCGGACCCGTCGATAAAACCGTTCCCCTTCATCAGGTTGAGGGCGACCACCCCGTAGGCCTTGGAATCCGCCTGCTCGTACCTCGAAAAGGCGGAATCGAACCCCACGAGCACGCCGAGCCTCAGGAACAACGCCCCCAGGAAGACCGCCAGCAGGACCTTCTTGTTCGGTTTTATCATATCGACGGCTCCGGGCCCGCCTCTCCGGCCTTAACGGAAGGTTTCAGCACGGCCACCATCTCCCCCATCGTAAGCCGGAAATTGCCGGAGCGCAGCGGCCCGGGCAGAAGCCCGAAGAGAAAAGCGGAGAGCGGCGACAGGAAACGGTGCGGATAGACCTGGAACTGGAGGCGGAGGTAGGCCAGGTTCATGAATTTTTTCGCGGGCTCGAAATGAACGGCCTCGAAACCGCTGCCCGCGGCGAGGTACGCGAGGGAGCGCCTGTTGAAATAAAAGAAGTGTTCTTCTTTGTAATGCGTCCAGCCTGGGCCCATCAGGCGGCGGGTCAGCGAATCGGTATCGGGGGTCATTATCACCAGCACCCCGTCGTCCTTCAGCAGCCGGCGCGCCGCCCGCAGCGTTTCGCGCGGGGAGCGCACATGTTCGAGCAGGTCCGACATGTTGATGACGTCGAAATATTTCTCGCCGAAAGGCGCGGTCTCCAGCGTCCCCAGGTGGACCCGCTCTTCTCCCAGCTTTTTCCTCGCTATAGCGCAGGAGTACGGGGAAAGCTCCACCCCGTAAGGCCGGAAGCCGCGCTCTTTCGCCTTTTCCAGGAAAAACCCGGTGGCGCAGCCCACGTCCAGGATGGTCCCGCTCTTTTTATACGCGCCGATAAGGTCCAGCCTGAGGCCGAAGGTGGCGGTCTTCATCCGCCTGACGGCCTCGTTCTCCCGTTCCCCGGACAGCCCCCAGGACCTGTAATAGGATTCCTGGTACATGGCCGTCAGTTCCTCGCCGCTCAGCTGCGGGCTCAGGAAAAAGACCCCGCAGCCGCCGCAGGCGTAGACGTTCCTGCCGCCGACGGCGCTCACGACGTTATCGGCGGGCTTTCCGCAGACGGAACAGTTAACGGCGCTCATTGTTTCCTGAACCAGGTATTGACGACCAGCGCCGCGGCCTGGCCGAACTGGCGCGTGAAGTCGTACAGGGACCGGATCTTGGACAGCCGCCGCAGCAGGTAGCGCGGGTTCAGGTAAAAGGTGCGGACCGCGAGCTTCTTGTAGCGCAGCACTTCCTCCTTGCTGAGGCCCTTGGTCGGCATGGCGATGTCGCCGCCGGACTGGTCCATGACGGCGAGGTCCCCGTCCACTATGCCCAGCGAGACGGCCTCCCGCCGGAGGTCCGTTCCCATGCGCGGCACCGCGACGTTGATGGAGGCGTAATCCAGCCGGATACGGCCGAGCAGGCTGAGCGTCTGCGCCATCGTTTCGTGCGTCTCTTCTGGCAGGCCGAGGATGAAGGTGCCGACCGTCTCGATGCCGATACCGTCGCAATAGTCCACCGCCGCCACTATCTGCTCCCTCGTGTACCCCTTGCGGTATTTCCTGAGGATCTCGTCGGAACCGGATTCCACCCCGAAGATGATGGTGTGGCAGCCGGCGCCTTTCATCAGCGAGAGCAGTTCGGCGTCGAGCACGTCCGCCCGCGAGAAACAGGTCCAGCCCAGGCCCAGGCCTTCGTCCCGCATCCGCCGGCAGAGCTCGGCGGCGTCCTTCCGGCGCGCCCCGAAAGTCTGGGTATGGAAGAGGACCTCTTTTATCCCGAGCTTCTTTATCCCGCGGAGCTCCGCCATGACCGCGTCGGGCGTCCTGGACTTGAAGCCGAGCGTGCTCATCACGCAGAACGTGCATTGGTACGGGCAGCCGTAGTCGGTCAGCACCGTCGCGAATTTGCGGCTCCGCACGAACGGGTGGCGGTAGTTATAGCCGGTAAAAAGGTCGTGCCTGGGCGGCGGGACCTCGAAAACCCCGCCCGGGGGAGTTCTTTTCGGCGGGAGTATCCCGGCGGGGGAGCGCACGAGCATATTGCTCACGGCCCCGTAGTCCCCGTCCAGATAGGCCAGGATGTCCGGCGTCGTGAAATCCAGGAGCAGGGCGTCCAGCGGCGAACCGGGGCCGAGATATTTCTCTCCGCCCTCCCGGAAAGCGTCGCCGATGCCTATCAGTTTCACGCCGGGGCAGGCCTCGCGCACGCTGGCGGCGAAAGCGAGGTCCTCCGGCAGGCTCACGGCGCCGAACAGGCCGATCACGGCGAAGGGGTCCTGTTCCCGTATTTCGGAAAGGGCGCTCCCGGCGGAAAGCCTTCCCGCCATCGCGTCGAGCAGGCGCACGTCGAAACGCCCGGACAGGATGCCGCTCAGCATCACGAAGTCGACGGGCTGGGTGAGGTAGTCGGCCTGGGAGACCTTGCTGCAGAAATAATCGCGGATATAAAGACGCTTCCCCGGCGGATTCAGCAGGAGGACCCTTTTCACGCGGCCATCTCCCTTTCCACGGCGCGGAAGACCTCGTCGGGCCTTATGGTCTCGAGGCATTTGGGCTTGGTCCAGTAGCACCGCACGGACTTGCGGTCATGGACGTTTATGCAGGGGCTGCATTCTATGTTCGTGAAGAAAACGGTGTGGCCCTCGCCGCGCGGCCCGTAGATCACCGGCGTTTCCGGCCCGAAGAAGGAGATGGTCCTGGTCTTTACGGCCGCCGCCAGGTGCAGCGGCCCGCCGTCGTTGGTTATAAGCAGCTTCGCGCCTTCGAGCAGGGAGGCGAACTGCGTGACCGAAAGCTTGCCCGAGAAGTCCAGCACCCTTCGGTCGTTCAGCCTGGCCCGCATCGCGGCCGCTACGGGCCGGTCCTTCCCGGACCCGACCAGGATCACGTGCTGGCGGTAGGCCGCGAGGAACCTGGACAGGACTTCGGCGAAATTATCCTCGGGCCACCTGCGCTCCACGCTGAGGTCCCCGGCGTTGACATAGGCGCAGATATAACCGTCCCGCACGGAGTTCGCCTCGAGGAGCCCGCGCACCGCGGCCTTGTCCCCGGGGGAGATGAAAGGGCGCACGAGCTCCAGTTTCTCCTTCTTCTCCAGGCCTATATGCCTGCCCAGCGCGTAAAAACTGTCGGTTATATGCCAGTAGCGGTTGAACGGGACCTTTATATTGTGGATATCCCCCCGCCAGGTCTCCCAGGCATGGTACCCCACCCTGATCCGGGCGAACGTCAGGAAGGTCACGATAGCGGAGAACCGGGTAAAGAACTCGAAGTCCAGCACCAGGTCGAAGCGTTCCCGCCAGAAGTACGCCATGGCCGAAAGGAAGCTCTTCGCGAAGGCCGGCCAGCCGTTGTCGATATCTATCGTGACGACCTCGTCGAAGAGCCGCAGCGCCTCGCTGATCTCCCTGTTGCGGCTGAGCGTCAGGAAGACCAGCTTCGAGCCGGGATAGGCGGCGCGGAACTCCTTCAGCGTGGGGGACAGCATCAGGATGCTGCCCATTCCCAGGAACTTCATCGCCAGGGTCTTCCTGATCTCCTCCTTGCGCACCACGGGGTCGCCGGAACCGCCCAGCCGGCTCAGCGCGGTGAAGAACAGGCACAGCGCCAGCCCCGCGTATTTATCCAGAAATTTCAGAAAACCTATTTTCATCGTGTTCCCGCTGCCGGCGCCGGTTATTTCTTCAGCAGATGGCCGTAATTCTTAAGGGCGAAAAGGCAGGTCTTGAGGAAGCTCCGCCTTTCGCTCTTGAGAAATATATAAAAATAAACCAGCCCGAACCAGAGCTTGAAAAGCGGGTTCGGAGGCAGCTTGATCAGGAGCCTGATCAAGGGGAGGCTGCGGGGCCAGAGCACGGCGGTCTGGAAGAACTTGTGCAGGTTCTCTATCCTGCGTATATCCGGGAGGCCGAGCTTCGACTCTATAAAGAAGGACCCGGCGATGCTGTCGGGGCTGAAATCCCGCTCCAGGAGGCCCCGCTCCTGGGCGTAGGCGGTAAGAGCCGTGCGGGGATAGGGGGAAAAGATGGAGCACCACGGATAGTCCGCTTTTATGCGGATGTTCATCTTTATCGTGTTGAAAGCGTCCTCGAGGGTCTCGTCCGGAAGGCCGAGGATGTTGTAGGTCCTGAAAGGCAGGCCGGCCTTGTGCAGCATTTCGGCCGCGCAGTAGATGTCGCGGTCCTTCAGGTTCTTGTTCAGGACGGTATTCCGCAGCCGCTCGGAGCCGGATTCGATGCCGAAGAAAAGGCTCTTGCAGCCGGCCTCTTTCAGCTTTTCGGCGTAGCCGGGATTGGCGCAGATAATGTCGGCCCTGGCGAGGCACAGGAAATCCAGCCCGATCTCCCGCTTGTAGACCTCCAGGAACTCGTAAAGCCACTTCTTGTTTATCCCGAAGACGTCGTCGCAGAAATAGACGGTCTTTATGCCGCCGGCGGCCTTGAGGGCGCGCAGCTCCTCGATGACCTTCTCCACGGACCTGACCCGCAGGTGAGCGCCTTTGCCCCGGTAAAGTTCCCGGATGCTGTCCTCGAAGCAGAACGAACAGTGGAACATGCAGCCGCGCGAAGAGATGACGTTCCTGACGCTCCGGTCGGCCCCCTGCCCGAGGGCCTTGTACAGGGTCCGGTCGGGGAAGGGGTACGCGTCCAGGTCCTTCTGAAGCGGGCGCACCGGATTCCTGAAGATCCTGCCCCCGCTCTTGACGTAGAGGTTCGCGACCCCGGTAATGTCGGAGCCGGCGTCTATCCGGTCCAAAAGTTCCAGCGTCGCCTCCTCCCCCTCTCCGCGGCAGAGCAGGTCCACGCCGTCCTCGTCGATGAACTCGGGAAAAAAAGTGGGATGGGCGCCGCCGAACAGGGACAGCGTCTTGTACCTGGCCTTCAGCGCCCTGGCTATCCCCAGCGCCCACCGATGGGAGCCGGTCATTATGGAAAAGCCTATCACGTCCGGCTTGAAGGACTCCATGATCCCGTAGAAATCCTCCGGCTTATCGCCGAGCGCCAGCTCGCAGGCGTGCGACCCCTTGACCATCGATGAAATATACATCGGGCCGAGGAACTCGTATTCTATGTTCTGAAGAAAAAGCAGTTTAGCCATAGGGCCGGCGCCAGGCTATTATAATACAAACCTTATAGCGCCGGGATAAAGGGCCCTCACAGGCTTCGGCGGCGACCCGGCGCGCGCAGGCGTCGTCCGCGCCTCTCCGCCCCGAATGAAAAACCGCCCGGTTTTGAGGCCGGGCGGTTCGTCAAGAATAAGAAGGATTACTTCTTTTTCTTGCCGGAATTCTTCATGATGGCGCGGGAGATGTTCCCCTTCTTATCGATGAAGTACAGGTAGCCCTTCTCCTTCTTCAGGCCGACCTTGACGGCGGTCTTGGGCGAGCCGCCCTTCTTTTTACCGCGGGCCATCTTGGCGCAGGAGATGTCGCCTTTCTTGTCGATGAAGTACAGGAAGCCCTTCTCGCGCTTCAGGCCAACCTTGTGTATCATTTCAGCCATTTTCACTTTCCTCCGTTAACTTCCCCCCATGACTCACGTCGGGGCGTATTTTCGCTCCCGTCGGGGGCGATAGGAAGATACTACATTATGCCGACGGGGAATGCAATACTTTTTTTGCGCTTTTTCCGGAAGGCCCTTTTTCAGGCCGCCGCGGCCGGCGCCTGCGGGGGCAGCTTCTCCGGTTCCGGCTCGGGCAGGTTCTCGCCGAAGAAAGCCGCGAGCTTGCTGCGGTAGACCTCGCCGCCCACCTCGGCGCACTTGGCGTGCGACGCTCCGGCCACCACCCACATCTGCTTCTTCTCCGACGGGCACATCCCGTAGAGCCGCTCGGCGTCCGCGAGCGGCACCAGGTCGTCGTGGTCGCCGTTGACGAACATCGCGGGGACCTTCACGCCGGCCACGTTGTAGACCGGGCTGTAGGGCTCCGGGTCGGCCTTGAGCTTGCGCCGCACGAAGAACAGCGTCAGCCAGACGAGCGGGAAGTACGGCGTGTTCAGCCGTTTCCAGCTCCAGTAGGCTACCACCTTGTTATAGGAGAGGAAAGTGTTCTCCGCCAGCAGGCACCGCAGTTCCGGGTACTTGGCGGCGGCGTAGACGGCCACCGAGCCGCCCATCGAGGTGCCGAACACGCCGACGGCCTCGGCCGCCTGCGGCCGGTTGTTGCGCAGGAACTCGTAGGCCGCGTCGAAGTCGCGCGTCTCCAGGTAGCCCACGCTCGACAGCGAGCCTTTGCTCTCGCCCGAGGCGCGGAAGTCGAAGTAGAAGAGGTTGAAGCCCTGCTCGGCGAGGAACCACGTGTCGCGCAGCAGCTCGCCGCGGTTGGAGCCCCAGCCGTGGCAGAAGACGATGGTGCGGCCGCTCTCCCCGCCGGCGGCCGGGATGAACCAGCCCTTCAGGCGCAGGCCGTCGGCCGTGGGGAACTCCACGGTCTCGTAGGCCAGGCGGTACTGGTCCGGCGTATAGGCGATGACCGTCTTGCGGGGCGGCTGGATGACGGCGGCGCTCTTCTTATAGGAAACGTAGACCACGAGCGCGGCCAGCGCCGCCAGCGCGAACAGGAACCAGTTGACCATCTCGGCTTTGCTCATATCTTCCTTTTCACGCCCGCGTGGCCCTTGAGGCCCAGCAGGTCCATATAGTCGTAAAATCCGGGTTTGCGGCCGGCGGTCCAGGCCGCGGCCTTCAGCGCCCCCGCGGCGAAGACGGCGCGGGAATGGGCGCGGTGCGTGATCTCCACCCGCTCGTAGGGGCCGGCGAACAGCACGGTGTGGTCGCCGGTTATGTCGCCGGCGCGGATGCTGGTGATCGGCGGCGCGGCGCCGCCGCGGGCCGCGGCCACGCACTCGGCGTAGCGCAGCGCGGTGCCGCTGGGCGCGTCGCGCTTGGCGGCGTGGTGGGCCTCGCTGACGTGCGCGTCGAAGCCGGGCAGACTGCGCGCGGCGGCGGCCGCCAGCGCGAAGGTCAGGTTGACGGCCGGGCTCATGTTGGGCGACACGAAGACGGGCACCCGGCGGGCGGCGGCCCTGAGGGACGCCAGCTGCGCCGGGCTAAGGCCCGTGACGCCCGTCACGAAGGGCTTGCCGGCCCTGGCGCAGGCCGCGGCGTAGGCGCAGGCGGCCTCGGGGGAGGAGAAATCCAGCACCACGTCGGCCGAGGCCAGCTGGTAGCCGAAAGCGTCGGGCGGCTCTATGCCGGGCCCCGGCCTGGCGTCTATGCCGGCGGCCAGGGCGAACTCCCCTTTGCCCTCCAGCTCGGCGCGCACGGCGCGGCCCATGCGGCCGGAAGCGCCGCAAAGCAGTATCCGCAAAAGCTTTGCCTTCATCGGGGAAATTATAGACTTTATGCGGTCCGGGGCACAACAACGCCGGGCCCTAACGATATCCTTTTTATTGGATTTGCGCGGCTTTCTTTTGCTATCCTCTTAACGATGATATACCTGCTCTCGCTGGTCATAATCATTCTGCTGTTCGCCGTGGGCTCGCTGCTGCGCAAGGTCTACCAGCTGCGCCTCGAGAAGGCCCCCGCCGAGGCCGAAGGCCGCGACAACTCCCTGAAGACCACGTGGGGCAAGTTCGACGAGCTGCTGACCAGCCTGCTGACGATCCACGAGATAGGCATCGTCAACGCCGGCACCATAAAGAAGGAGGATTTCTACCAGACCGTGGTGGAGTCCGCCTGCGAGCTGATCAACTCCCCGCGCGGCTCGCTGATGATCCACGACGCCCAGGCCGACGAGCTGAAGATCGCCGCCTCCAAGAACATCTCCCGGGACGTCATCGAGAACACCCGCATCAAGCCCGGCCTCGGCATAGCCGGCCGCGCGTTCCAGACCGGCGAGACCATCTTCGTCACCGACCCGCAGCAGAACAACCAGTACAAGGACTTCATCGGCAAGGAAGAGCAGAAGGACCCGTTCATCGCGATACCGCTCAAGCTCAAGGACAAGCCCTTCGGCGTGCTGAACCTGCACCTGTCGCGCGAGAAGGAGTCGTTCACCGACTACGACCTGAAGTTCCTGACGCTGCTGGCCGGCGAGACCGCGATCACGCTCGAGAACATCAAGCTCTACGAGAGCCTCGAGAACTTCTACCTGGAGATGGTGCAGACGCTCGCGCGCGTGATCGACGCCAAGGACTCCTACACCGGCGACCACGCCGGCCGCGCCCGCCAGAAGGCGCGGCGCCTCGCCGAAGAGCTGCACATGCCCGAGCAGATGCTGCGCTACGTCGAGTACGCGGCGCTGCTGCACGACATCGGCAAGATAGGCATAGACGGGGCCATCCTTTCCAAACCGGGCAAGCTGACGCAGGAGGAGTACGAGGAGATCAAGAAGCACCCGGCCATAGGCTACCAGATCCTCTCCCCGATCCATTTCCTCGGGCCCGTCGCGCAGATGGTGCTCTACCACCAGGAGTGGTTCAACGGCATGGGCTACCCCGAGGGCCTCAAGGGCGAGGAGATCCCCCTCGGCGCGCGCATAGTGGCCACGATAGACGCGTGGGACGCCATGCGCAGCGACCGGCCCTACCGCAAGGCCCTCTCCGTAGAGATCGCCGAGGACCAGCTCGTCAAGGGCTCCAACCGCCAGTTCGACCCCGAAGTGGTCAAGGCCTTCCTGAAGCTCGAGAAGGCCGGCTGGCCCGAGTTCGAGAAATAGGCCGGTCCCCCGTGCTCTACATCGTTCCCACCCCGATAGGCAACCTCAAGGACATCACGCTGCGCGCGCTGGACGCGCTCAGGGAGGTCGACGCCGTGTTCTGCGAGGACACGCGCCGCACCGTGCAGCTGCTGAACCACTTCGGCCTGCAGAAGAAGCTCTTCCGCTACCACGAGCACGACGAGCGCTCCGTGGCGGCGGCGATGGGCTGGCTGCGCTCCGGCAAGAGCGCGGCGCTGGTCACCGACGGCGGCTCGCCGTGCATCTCCGACCCGGGCCGCCGGCTGGTGGCGCTGGCCCGGCAGACCGGGATCAGGGTCACCGCGCTGCCCGGCCCGTCGGCCGTGATCGCCGCGGCGGCGGGCTCCGGCCTGCCGTGCGACTCTTTCGTGTTCCTGGGCTTCCTGCCGCGCTCGCGCGGGAAGATCGTGAAGGCCCTGAAGGCCGCTTTCGAGCTGAAGAAGACCGTCATCCTCTTCGAGTCTCCCTACCGGCTCAAGAAGTTCCTGGCGCTGGCCCGGGAGGAGTTCGGTCCCGGCCTGACGGCCGTGATCGCCCGCGAGATCAGCAAGGTCTACGAGGAGTGGACCGGCGCGCTGATCGATGAAACGATCTCGAAACTCGAGGCGGCCGGCGACGTGAAGGGCGAAGTAGTAGTGCTGCTGCGCCCCCCGGAGGCCGTCGAGGACGAGCCGGAAGAAGACCCCGGGGCCGACCTGCCGTGACGTCCCCGCTAAAGCCCCTGAAACTCGGTCCCGGACACGCATGAAAAAGGTCCTTTTCGTCTGCACCGGCAACACCTGCCGCTCCGTGCTGGCCCACTACTACGCCGCCAAGCTGGCCTCCGACGAAGGCCTCAAGCTCTCCTTCTCCTCCGCCGGCCTCGCCGCCACGCCGGACATACCGCAGCCCAAAGCCGTGGCCGACCTGCTGGCGAAGGAAGGCGTGAAGGGCTTCAGCCACGTGCCCGCCATGCTGACCGGCAAGATGATCAAGGCCAACGACGTCGTGCTGGCCATGACCGCGGACCACAAGGCCGAGATAATCCGCCGCTATCCGCGAGCGGCCAAGAAGACCTGGACGCTGGTCGAATACGCCGGCTTCGGGCACGACGACATCGCCGACCCGTTCGGCCGCGACGACCTCTTCTACTTCGAGGTCTTCAAGCTGATCAAGGCCGCCGTGAAGGCCGTAATCGGGAAGCTGAAAAAGAAGTAGAATAATTGTCTGTGGCAGTCCAGTGCCGCTGGACAAGATTTCAAGTTATCGGACTTTTTAAGGAGACCACAATGTACGACGAGATCAAGAAGAACGACCCGCAGCTCTACCAGGCCATGCGCGGCGAGGTGCTGCGCCAGCAGAACAACCTCGAGCTCATCGCCTCCGAGAACTACACCTCCAGGCCCGTACTCGAGGCCCTCGGCTCCGTGCTGACCAACAAGTACGCCGAAGGCTACCCCGGCAAGCGCTACTACGGCGGCTGCGAGCACGTCGACGTGGTCGAGCAGCTGGCCATCGACCGCGCGAAGAAGCTCTTCCACGCCGAGCACGCCAACGTCCAGCCGCACTCCGGCACGCAGGCCAACATCGCCGCCTACCTGTCGCTGATAAAGCCCGGCGACACCGTGATGGGCCTGAACCTCAGCCACGGCGGCCACCTCAGCCACGGCCACCCGCTCAACTTCTCCGGCATGTACTTCAAGATCGTCACGATGGACGTCAGCCAGGAGACCGAGCTGATCGACTACGAGAAGATGGAGAAGGACATAGAGAAGTTCCGCCCGAAACTGATCATGGCGGGCGCCTCCAACTACTCCCGCAAGTGGGACTGGGCCCGCATCAAGCGCGCCGCCGACGCGTGGAAATGCTTCCTCGTGACCGACATAGCCCACTACGCCGGCCTGATCGCGGCCGGCATCTACCCGTCGCCGGTGGAGTACGCCGACATCGTCACGACGACCACGCACAAGACGCTGCGCGGCCCGCGCGGCGGCCTGGTGCTCTCCAAGAAGACCTACGCGAAGAACGTCGACCGCACCAACTTCCCCGGCAACCAGGGAGGCCCGCTGATGCACGCGATAGCCGGCAAGGCCGTCTGCTTCAAGGAGGCGCTGTCGCCCAAGTTCAAGGAGTACCAGACGCAGGTCCTGAAGAACGCCCGCAAGCTCGCCCGCGAGCTGCAGGGCCGCGGCTACCGCATAGTCTCGGGCGGCACCGACTGCCACCTGATGAGCGTGGACCTGCGCGCCAAGAACATCA
>JAJZRA010000002.1 GCA_021847485.1 bacterium | reverse complement strand
CCTGGAAAAGCTGCGCCTGGGCGCGGCGGCCTTCCGCTCGCCGCGGACGGCGGCCGCCGTGACGGCCCTGGCCGCGCTGCAGTGGCTGACGGACGCCTTCAACCTCTGGCTGATAGCCAGGGCTTTCGGCCTGGGAGCGACGGTCACCCCGGCCAGGAGCGTAGGCCTGCTCTTCTCGGGAGCGGTGGCGGTCTCGCTGCCGGGCCTGCCCGGGTACTTCGGGAATTTCGAGTTCGCGGTATCCCGGGCGCTGGCCTCCTGGGGGGCGGACCCGGGCGCCGCTTTCGCCTACGCCGCTTTCGCGCACCTTTTGAGTTATATAATATTCACATTGACCGGGCTTGCCTGCTTGTACGGCATGGGCCAGTCCCTGCGGCTGGTCTGGAGCCGTTTCCGGGCCCGGGAAAGGGGAACCTCCGCCGGCGTAACCGGGGCGGAGGAAAGAGGACAGGAACGATGAGGATAAAGATATCTATGGCGGCGCTGGCTCTTTGCGCGGCGGCTCTCACGGCCGCGCCGGCCCGCGCGGCGGACCTCAAGGACTGCACCGCCCGCGCGCTGGCCTACAGCCCGGCGGTGAAGGCCTACGAGCGGCAGCTGGCCTCGGCGCAGGCCGCGGCCGACAGGGACGGCAAGGCGCGGCTGCCGCGGCTCTCCGCCTCCGCCGACGACGGATATTCCGCCTACTCGGCCGCCTCCGGCCTGGAGGACGGCCTCACCGGCACGCTGGGCCTGCAGCTTGACTGGGACCTGCCCAAGGCGCTTTCCGGCTACCAGCGCCTGGCGGACCTCGAGACCCGCAAGTCCCGGCTGCTGCTGGAGACGGCCCGGCGGACGCTGGCGCGCGACGTGGCCAAGGATTATTACCGCCTGCACATCCTCGCCGCCAAGAAGGCCGACTACGACGGGGCCCGGAGCTATTTCACCTCGCACATCGCCGACATCGAGGAGCTGGGCGACAGGGGCGTGGACGTGAAGCTGGACCTGCTGCGCGCGGGCATGCAGCTGCGCGCGCTGGGCGTGGCCGAGGCGGCCATAGAGACGGACCTGCGCGCCGCGCTGCTCTCGCTCAACTCCGCGACGGGCGGCGGCTTCCGGGAGGGGGATTTCGCCTTCGCCGACATCCCGGCGCCGGCCCGCGCCGCAGCGCCGGCGGGGGCCGCGGCCGACGCCCCGGAGACCCGCCTTAGCGCCCTGGACCAGGCCTCCGCCGAGGAGGCCTACCGGCAGAGCGGCTACTTCTACGCCCCGGCGCTGGCCTTCGGCGTCAACAAGGCCGTCACTCCGATAGACCCGGCCACGGAGCGCTCGCGGGCCTTCCTGTCGCTGAGCCTGCCGGTCTTCGACTTCGGCCAGCACGCCGCCGACAGGCGCGCGCTGCGCGAGGACGCCGAATACCGCCGGCAGCTGGCCCTGGAGGAGCGCCGCCGGCTGGAAGTCTCCATAAGGACGCTGACCGCCGGCATGGACAACGCCGCGGCCGCCTGCGCCGACGCCGGGGCGGGCCTGGCCGACGCGGACAAGGCCCTCGGGACCGCCGGCGAGTATTACCGGCAGGGCAAGATCAGGGAGACCGACCTGTTGAGCGTCTTCGCCGACTACCTGGCCGCCAAGGAGCAGGCCCGCGACGCGCTGGGCGACTACCTGGACAAGAAGGCTGACCTGGACTACTACGCGGAGGGGCTATGACGAGATTCGTGGAGTGGCTGGAGAGGAACCGCCTGGCGCTGGTGTTCACGTCGTTCCTGCTGTGCGCGGCGGGGATCTACTCCTACACGGTCCTGCCCAAGGACGTCTTTCCCAACAGCCAGTTCCCGCGCTTCCAGGTGATAGCGGACATCGGTTTCGCGTCGCTGGAGACCACCGACGTGAACGTCACCCGGCCGCTCGAGAACGCGCTGAAGACCGTGCCCGGCGTGCAGGAGGTGCGCTCCGTGACCGAGCGCGGCACCTCCACCATAGACCTCTACCTCAAGTGGGGCTCCGACCTGGACCAGGCCTACCAGTACGCGCAGGCCCGCATCAGCCAGGCCCGCGCCGAACTGCCGGCCGGCGCCTCGATAGACCTGGTGCGCATGAACACGAGCGCCTACCCGATGTCGGAGTACGGCATCTGGTCCGACACGCTGACGCTGCGCGAGCTCTACACCTACGCGCAGTACTACGCCGTGCCGGCGCTGATAGGCGCCGAAGGCGTCTACCGGCTCGACGTGACGGGCGGCGAGGAGCCGGAGCTGCAGATCAGGCTCGACCCGGCCAAGGTGGCCGCGCTCAACCTCGACGCGGCGGCCATCCAGGCGGCGGTCGCGCAGGCCAACAACATCTCCTTCATAGGCACCGTGACCGGCGCCGGCAAGACGCTGTTCGCGGTGGGCGGCACGCGGCTGACCGGGCCCGCCGACGTGGGCGCCGTGGTGATAGCCACGCGCATGGGCCGCCCGGTGCTGCTGCGCGACGTGGCCGAAGTCGCCGAGGGCAGCGCCGAGACGCGCCGGCTGGTCACCATCAACGGGCATCCCGGCCTGTTCATCGACGTGATGAAGCAGAACGACGCCGACGGGCTCAAGCTCTCGAAGGACCTCGACGCGCGCTTCGCCGCGCTGGAGAAGGAGTCCGGCGGGAAGGTCCGCGTCGCCAAGTGGGACCTGTCGGACTTCGTCCGCGGCTCCATCGACGGCATCCTCATCGACATCGCGATGGGCATCCTGATCATCCTGGGCATCATCTACTACGTGATGGTGCGCCTGCGCTACTCGCTGCCGATCATGCTGCTGCTGCCGGTGGTGCTGGTGACCGAGTTCCTGGCGCTCAGGCTGCTGGGGCTCTCCGTCAACATCATGACGCTCGGCGGCCTGGCCGCCGCGATCGGCATCATAGCCGACAACGCGATAGTCATCACCGAGAACTACGTGAAGTTCCGCGAGCGGGGCGACGCCTCGCCGCTGGCCTCGTCGATGCATTACATAGTGCCGATCACGGTGTGGGCGACGCTGGTGAGCATCGTCGTCTTCATCCCGCTGAACCTGCTCAGCGGCGTATCCGGGCTGTTCTTCAGGCCGCTGGCGGCCACGCTGGCCACCACCATAGCCATCTCGCTGGCGCTGGCGGTCTGCCTGCTGCCGGTGCTGATACACTACTTCATAGAGATGAACGGGGAGCCGGCGCGGGAGGAGCGGGAGCGCGCGTTCTTCGTGCGGCTGAAGACGGGCTACCTGAAGCTGCTGGACCTGGCCCTCGGGCACGGCAGGGCGGTGGCCGCCGGCGTCGCGGCGCTGCTGGCCGCGGCGGCGCTGACGTTCGCGCTGCTGCCGACCGGCTTCCTGCCGGAATGGGACGAGGGGGACATCGTCTTCGACTACGTGGCCCCGTCGGGCTCTTCGCTGGCGGCGGTGGACGCGCTGGTGAAGAAGGCGGAGAAGGTCATAGAGAGCACGCCCGAGACCGCTATGTTCGTGCGCAAGACCGGCACCCACATGGGCACCCCCTACGCCCCGCCGAACCGCGGCGAGATCGTCGTGCTGCTCAAGAAGGACAGGGACCGCAGCACTTTCGAGGTGATGGACGACCTGCGCGCGCGGACGGCCAGGGCCGTCCCGGAGCTGGACGTGGACCTGCACCAGATCCTGCCCGACCGCCTCGGCGACCTGACCGGCAACGTCAAGCCTATAGTCGTCAGCGTGACGGGCAGCGGCCTGGACAAGGCCTGGGCGGCCGCGAAGGACATCCAGGCGCGGCTGGAGAAGATAGACGGGCTCAACGGCGTGATGATAGACCTGCCGCCGGCCCAGCCGGAGATCAAGGTCACGCCGGACCAGGCGCGGCTGTCGCTGCTGGGGCTGGGCAGCGCGGACGCCTTCGGCTACTCCGGGCTGGCGCTCTACGGCGAGGTGCCGACCACGCTGCAGCGCGGCGTGCAGCAGGTGCCGGTGCGGGCGCTCTACGCCGGGCCGTTCCGCTCGGACCGCGGGGCCCTGGCGGCCATCCCGGTCTACACGCCCAACGGCGGCGTGCTGCCGCTGGGCCGGTTCATGAAGTTCTCCGTAGAGGACCAGGTGCCGGAGGTGCACCACAGGAACGGCTCCATCGTGGTGAGCGTCGACGCGGAGCTGGGCGGCCGGCCGCTGGGAGCCGTGGTCAAGGACGTGAAGGCCGCGCTGGCGCAGGTGCCGCCCGGCGACTACACCGTGGAGCTGGGCGGGGACTACAGCGAGCAGCAGAAGTCCTTCTCCGAGCTGCTGGCGGTGCTGGTCATCTCCGTGGTGCTGATCCTGGCGCTGCTGCTCTACATCTTCGAGTCCTACCGCACGTCGCTGGCGGTCTTCGCCGGCACGCTGGCCTCGGCCACGTTCGTGATCTTCGGGCTGAAGCTCTCCGGCATGGAGTTCGACGTGTCCTCGTTCACGGGCATGATCACCGTGATGGGCATCGTCGTCAACAACGGCATCCTCGTCATAGACTTCGCGGAGCGCTACCGCGCGGAGGGGATGGCCCCGCTGGAAGCCGTGAAGGCCGCCGGCGAGCTGCGCTTCCGCCCCGTGCTGATAACGAACCTGGCCGCGATAGCCGGCTTCCTGCCGATGGCGCTCAACATAGGCCGCGGCGGCGAGGTGCTGCGGCCGTTCTCGGTGGCGATGATCAGCGGCCTCGTCGGTTCGATGTTCTTCTCGCTGACGGTGATCCCGGTGCTCTACCTGCTGCTGCACGGCGGGGGCCGCAAGAAAGCGGCCCGGACTATTTGATAGAATAGCCCTGTAATGGCGGCCATCAAGACGGAAAACCTGGTAAAGCGCTACGCGGACGTCACCGCCGTGGACGGCGTCTCCCTCGAGATCAAGGAGGGGGAGGTCTTCGGCCTGCTGGGCCCCAACGGCGCCGGCAAGACCACGACGATCAGCATGCTGTCCACGCTGGTGCACCCCACCTCGGGCACCGCGCTCGTGGCCGGCCACGACATCACCCGCGACCCGCTGGCCGTGCGCCGCAATATCGGCATAGTTTTCCAGGAGCCGAGCGTGGACGACCTGCTCAGCGCCCGCGAGAACCTCTACCTGCACTCGATGCTCTACGGCATGCCGCGCCGCGAGATAGGCCCGGCGATAGAGCGGATGCTGAAGATGGTCAACCTGACCGACCGCGGCGACAGCCTGGTCAAGACCTTCTCCGGCGGCATGCGGCGGCGCCTCGAGATAGCCCGCGGCCTGATCCACGGCCCCAAGATCCTCTTCCTCGACGAGCCCACGCTCGGCCTGGACCCGGCCAGCCGCAAGGCCGTCTGGACGCATATCCGCGCGCTCAAAGAGACGCACAACACCACCATCATCCTCACCACGCACTACATGGAGGAGGCCGACAGCCTGGCCGACCGCATCGGCATCATCAACCGGGGCCGCGTGATAGAGCTGGACACGCCCGACGCCCTCAAGCGCAAGGTGGGCCGGGACCTGGTCTACATCACCGGCGAGGTCAACGAGGCCGCCGTGAAGGCGCTGCCCTTCGTGCGGGACTGCCGCAAGAGCGGCGCGCGCTGCGAGATCAGCATAGAGGATTCCGGGGCCAACCTGCAGGCCCTGCTGAACGCGGCCGGCCGCATCGAGGAAGTGGAGGTGCGGCGCGTCACGCTCGACGACGTGTTCCTGAAGTTCGCGGGGCAGCAGATCTCGGAGGACGCCGACGAGAAGTCGGAGAGCATCTTCGAGCGGATAGCCGTCAACAAGGCGGTGCGCCGATGAACCCCAACGCCGTCTGGGCCCTGCTGCTGCGCGAGGCCAAGATCTTCCTGCGCGAGAAGGAAAGGATAGTCTCCATCCTGATCTCGCCGCTGCTGTTCCTGTTCGTGATGGGGCGCGGCATGGCGCAGGGCCACAGCCCGGTGGAGGGTTTCAGCTATCAGCAGTTCATCTTCCCCGGCATCATGGCGATGGTGATCCTGTTCACGTCGATCACGTACGGCCTCTACATCATCTGGGACAAGCGCCTGGACTTCCTGAAGGAAGTGCTGGCGGCGCCGATCTCGCGCGCCACGCTGTTCTTCGGCAAGTCGCTGGGCGGGATGCTCGGCGCGCTCATCGAGACGCTGCTGCTGCTCATCATAGGGGCGTTCTTCATACTGCCGCAGAGCCCGCTGCAGGTGCTGCTGTGCCTGCTGGCGGCGTTCCCGGTGTCCTACATGATCACCAACATGGGGCTGACGATAGGCGCCAAGATGAAATCGATGGAGGGCTTCGGCCTGGTGATGAGCTTCCTCACCTGGCCGCTGTTCTTCTTCAGCGGGGCGCTGTTCGACCTGGGCAACGCCGCGCCTTACATCAAGGCCGTAAGCCTAATAGACCCCGTGACGTACGCCGTGGACCTGCTGCGCGTCATCATGCTCGGGCGGGGACACTTCTCCGTCTGGACCGACCTCGGCGCGATAGCGCTGTTCAGCCTGGCCACCACCGCCCTGGGCGTGGCCGCCTTCGGGAAGCTCCAGCAGGAAAAATAAGGGAAAAACCGGTTATCTCAGCCGACTCTCGCCGCCGCGCGCCGCAGCAGCGAGAGCAGGCCGTCTTTTTCCGCCCGGTCGAAGAGCGCCCAGGCGAGCGCCGGGAAGACTACCAGCAGGGCGGCCAGGCGCGCCGCCAGCCAGGCGCCCGGGGAGAGGCGGTCCGAGACCAGCAGGCCGCAGGTGAGCAGCCCGCCGGCGCCGACGGCGGCCCACACGCGGCCCCATTCGTAAGGCACGCGGTAGAGCGAGCGCCCGGCGTAGTACATGAAGAACGCCATCGAGGAATAGGCGGCGAAGGTGGCCCACGCCGCGCCCAGCATGCCGTAAGCCGGGATCAGCAGGAAGTTGGCGGCCACGTTGACGGCGGCGCCCAGCAGCGTGGCGCCCATCACGCGCCCGGTCCGCTTGGCTATGATGACCGGCGCGAGGAAATTGATGTAGAGGCCGTTGAAGACGTAGGACCACAGCACCACCGGCACCAGGCCCAGCCCGCCCCAGTAGGCCGGGTGGATCAGGGGCCGGCCGAACACCGGGAACCGGACGAGGTCCGGGATGAAGTAGCAGAGGCCGAGCGTCAGCCACGACGAGCCTATCACGAAGAAGGTCAGCGCCCGGGCGAAGAGGGCGGGGGCTTCCGGGCGGGAGGACCGCTCGATGAAGAACGGGCGCCAGGCCTGGTCGAACATGCTGACGATCAGCATCATGAAGATCCCGAGGCGGTAGTTGGCCTGGTAGACGCCGACGACGGCCTCGTCGGTGAGGTGCAGCAGGATGGGGCGGTCGATGACCTGCACCGCCATCGAGCCGAGGCCGGCCGGCACCAGCGGCAGCGCGAAGGCCAGCATCCGGCGGTAGAGGTCCGCGGTGAAGCGGGCCCGCAGGCGGGGGAGCGCCGGCAGCAGGACCAGCAGCAGCGCCAGCGCCGAGGAGGCGACGTTGGCCTCGAAGATGCCGGAGACGCCGCGCGAGAGCTTGACGATCAGCAGCAGGTTCAGGCCGACGTTGAGGACCACCGTGATCACGCGCAGCAGGGCGTAGCGCAGCGCGCGGTGGGCCATCCGCAGGTCCGCGAAGAGCGGCGCGCTGGCCGCGTCGAAGAGCATGATCAGCGCGGAGTAGACCACCAGCCGCCCGTTGCCGGGGCCGATGCCGCCGGCCGCCGACAGCGCGGCCGGGGCCGCGCAGATCAGCGCCGCCAGCAGCACGGAGACGCCGGCCACGCCGTAGAACGCCGCGGCGAGGGAGCCGTCCCGCTCGCCGTAATGGCGCATATAGGCCTGGTCCATGCCGTGCTGGAAGAGGATGTTGAAGAAGGCGATGTAGGAGAACAGCGCCGCCGCCACGCCGTAATCGGCCGGCGCGAGGTAGTGCGTGTAGAAAGGCAGCAGCAGGAAGTTGAGCAGGCGGGCGGCCACGGTGGAGAGGCCGTACACGAGGGATTCCCTGCCGAGCGCTTTAAGGTCCTTGAACATGTTCCGGGCGGGCCGCGCCACGACGGGCCGGGCCGCACGCTCATAGTCTAGCAAATGACGGGCCGGGCTGAAATAAGATATAATATGGTCAAGATAGCCGGTGGGGGTAGAGAAATAATGGACAGATTCACCAAGAACCAGGCGCCCGATTGCGCCGTATGCCGCTTCAAGACCAGCTGCTTCTACAGCAGGCTGGACGCCGCGGCGCAGAAGGCGTGGAACGCCGTCAAGATGGGCCGCAAGTTCTCCGACGACGAGTGCATCTACAACGAGTTCCAGCAGCCGCAGGGCGTCTATACCGTCTGCAAGGGCCGCGCCAAGGTGTTCTCCACCGACGCCAAGGGCCAGCAGATGATCACCTGGATCCGCCACCCCGGCGAGACCTTCGGCCATATCGCGCTCTTCTCCGAGAACGACTATTTCTGCAACAGCCGCGCGATGGGCGAGACCATCCTGTCCTTCGTGGACAGGAAGACCCTGGAGAAGTTCCTCGACGACAATCCGAAGACCTACAAGCTGTTCCTGCACAAGGTGGCCACCGAGCTGCGCACGCTGCAGCTCAAGCTCAAGGACACCGCCTACAAGCCGGCCCGCGCCAAGGTGGCCAAGGCCCTGATGAACGCCGTCTCCTACAAGAGCCGCGACACCAAGAACCCCGCCATCTACGGGCTCAAGCGCACCGAGATCGCCGAGATCACCGGCCTGGCGCTCGAGACCGTGGTCAGGACCCTCGCCGACCTGGAGAAGCGCAATATCATCAAGCGCGAGGCCAAGTCCATCAAGATCCTGGACTACCCGACGCTGCAGCGCGTCTCCGACCCGCACGCCCGCTCCTAGGCGCGGCGCGCGGCAAAAGAAGAAGGGACGGCCTTTTACGGGCCGCCCCTTCTTCTTTATTCTTTAGGCGTAAGACTCAGTCGGTGCCGAACATCCTGTCGCCGGCGTCGCCGAGGCCGGGCACGATGTAGCCGTCGTGGTTGAGCCGCTCGTCGATGGTGCCGACGTAGATGGGCATCTCGGGATGGGCGGCGGCGAGGCGCTTTATGCCCTCGCGGGAGGCTATCATGCACAGGAAGCAGATATGTTTGGCGCCGCGGCTCTTCATGATCTCCACGGCCTCCACGGCCGAGCCGCCGGTGGCGAGCATCGGGTCGGCTATCACCACGAGGCTGTCGGCGACGTTCTCCGGCAGGCGCACGTAGTACTTGACCGGCTTCAGGGTCTCCTCGTCGCGGTAGATGCCGATATGGGCCAGCTTCGCCTCGGGGCAGAGCTTCACCAGGCCGTCCACCATGCCCAGGCCCGCGCGCAGGATGGCCACGAAGACCAGGTCGTGCGCCAGGCGCATGGCGTCGGCCACGCCTACCGGCGTGCGCACCCTGGCCTTCTTGACGCGGGCGTGGGCCAGCGCGTCGCCGGCCAGGAACATGGCCAGCTCGCCCATCAGGCGCCGGAAGTCGGCGACGTTGGTCCGCCTGTCGCGCAGGCGGGCGATCCTGTCCAGCACGAGCGGATGCTTGGAGACGTGAACGTTCTTCATTCGCGTGACCTCCCGGTCCTCACTTTATTATCTCGCGGATCAGCGGCTCCTTGCGCGGAGCCCTGGGGCCGTACGCGAGCGACGACTCGAACATCTTCACGCCGTCGGCCAGCTTCGGGGCCGACGAGGCGTAGGCGGTGGCGATAACGTCGCCGGGCCTGACCTTGTCGCCGGGCTTGCGCTCCAGGATGAAGCCGGCGCCGAAGTCCACGGCGTCCTCGGCCTTGGCGCGGCCGGCGCCCAGCGCGACCGCGGCGAAACCGACGGTGCGGGCTTCCATCGCCGTCAGGTACCCGGCCTTCTTCGCGAGGATCTTCTTCGAAAGCCCGGCTTTCGGCATGTGGCGGTCCGGGTCGTCGGCCACTTTGGGGTCGGCGCCCTGCCACTTGGCCATCAGGCGGTACTTCTCGAGGGCGCTGCCGTCGGCGATGGCGGCGCGGGCCTTGTCCTCGCCTTCGGCGGCCGTGCGGGCCTTGCCGCCGAGGTGGATCATCCAGCCGGAGAGGGTCTCGAGCACGCGCATGAAGTCCTCAGGGCCTTTCTCGCCCTGCAGGATCTTTATGCAGGCGGAGGTCTCGATGCCGTTGCCTATCGCGACGCCGAGAGGCTCGTTCATCGCGGTCATCACGGCGACGCAGCGGATGCCGAGGAGCTTGGCGGTCTTCATCAGCGCCACCGCGAGCTCGCGGCTGGGCTTGAAATCCTTCAGGAACGCGCCGGAGCCGTACTTGACGTCCATCACCAGGCCGGAGATGTCCTCGGCGTACTTCTTGGAGAGGATGCTGGCCACGATCAGCGGCAGCGCCTCGACGGTGCAGCTGGCGTCGCGCAGCGCGTAGAGCTTCTTGTCGCTGGGGGCGAGGCGCTCGGTCTGGCCGAACATGCTGAGGCCGGTGGCCTTGAGCTGCTTGACGACGTACTCGGGCTTGAGGCGCACGTTGAAGCCCTTCATCGCCTCGAGCTTGTCCAGCGTGCCGCCGGTATGGCCGAGGCCGCGGCCGCTCATCATCGGAACGACGACGCCGCAGGCGGCGGCGATAGGGGCGAGAGCGATAGAGATGCCGTCGCCCACGCCGCCGGTGGAGTGCTTGTCCACCTTCATGCCTTTGATCGAAGAGAGGTCCAGCCTGTCGCCGGAGCGCGCCATCGCCCTGGTAAGGGCGGCGGTCTCGGCGGGGGTGAGGCCGTTGAGGAACGAGGCCATCAGCCAGGCGGAAAGCTGGTAGTCGGGGATGGAGCCGTCGGCGGCGCCCATCGCTATGAACTCTATCTCGGCGGGGGTAAGCTCCTGCTTGGAGCGTTTCTTCAGCAGCAGGTCGAGCATTCTCATTTTATTTCTCCTTAACGGCCAGCGCCTTGGACTTCAGCAGCCCTTCCAGCACGTTCTGCATCTTGGCGGAGACCTTCTCGCCGAGCTCCAGCACTTCCTCGTGGCTCAGCACCTGTTTGGAGATGCCGCTGCAGAAGTTGGAGATCCAGCAGATGCCGGCCACGCGCAGCTTCAGCTGGCGGGCGGCGATGGTCTCGGGAACCACGCTCATGCCGGCGATGTCGCCGCCGATCATGCGGTAATACTTCACCTCGGCGGGGGTCTCGTAGGAAGGGCCGGTGACGGCGGTATAGACGCCCTCCACGGCGCGCACGCGGGCCTTCCGGGCCAGCTTCAGGGCCTCCTTGCGCAGGGCCTTGTCGTAGGGCTCGTTCATGTCGGGGAACATCTCGCCGAAAGCGGGATGGTGGTTGCCCATCAGCGGGTTGCCGCCCATCAGGTTCAGGTGGTCCTTCAGGACCACCAGCTGCCCCGGCTTGATGCCGGGCTTGAGCGACCCGACCGCGGCGGTGAGGATGAGGTTCTTCACGCCGAGCGCGCCGAGCACGCGGATCGGGAAGGCGATGAAGGAGAGGGGCCGGCCCTCGTAGTAGTGGAAGCGGCCCTTCATCATCACGACGTCGCGCCCGCCCATGCGGCCGAAGATCAGCTCGCCGGAGTGGCCCTTCACGGTGGTGACGGGAAAGCCGGGGATGTCCTTGTAGGACACGGCCACCCTGTCCTCCAGGCGCGGCAGCGCGCCGCCCAGGCCGGAGCCGGCGATGATGGCGGTCTCGGGCTTGAAGCCGGCCGCGAACTTCTTGAGCCAGGCGGCCGTCCTGTCCACGGCGATGAGTATCTCGGAAGATTCCATGTTGTCTCCTTAATAGGGGGCGGCTCAGAAGCCGGCGCCGCCCGCGTCGAAAGCCCCTTCGATATGCTCCAGCCCGCCGGGGGTTATCGCTATCACGTCGAACCTGAAGCTTTCCGCTTGCGGGCGCCGGGCCTTCAGGTAAGCCTGCGCAGCCCTGACTATCTTGACCTGTTTGGAGCGGGTCACGCTCTCGGCCGGGCTCCCGTAGCCCGGGTTGGACCGGGCCCTGACCTCGACGAAGACGAGCGTCCCGTCCTTCTCCGCCACGATATCCAGCTCGCCCAGCGGGCAGGCCCAGTTGCGGTCCGTTATCCTGTAGCCCGCCCCCTTAAGGAAGAGGGCGGCCTGCTCCTCGTACTTCGCGCCCTTGAGGTTCACCGCGGAACCGCCGCGGCGGCGCGCACCGGGGCGAAGCTGAGCCGGTGCTCGGGGCTGGGGCCCAGGCGGCGCAGCGCCTCCAGGTGGGAGGCCGTGCCGTAGCCTTTGTGGCCCGCCAGGCCGTAGCCCGGGTGCCTGGCGTCCAGCACGCCCATCCAGCGGTCGCGGACGACCTTGGCGAAGATGCTGGCGGCGGCTATAGAGAGCGAACGGGCGTCCCCGTCCACCACCGGCTCCTGGGCCGGGCCCTCGAGGCGCTTGATGCGGTGCGGCCCGTCCACGAGCAGCAGCGTCCCCGCCGGGTCGGCGCCCGTATAAGCGAGGAGCCGCCTGACGGCGGCCCCCATGGCGTTGAAAGTTGCTTCGAGGATGTTGACCCGGTCGATCTCCTCCGGGAGGGCGTAGCCGAAGCCGAAGCGCACGCCGGAGGACAGCATCAGCCGCAGCGCGCCTTCGCGGCGCGCGGCGGTGAGCTTCTTGCTGTCGTTGACGAGTGGGGAGATAAGTTCCGCGGAGCCCGGGGGGACCCACGCGGCGCAGGCGGCGACGGGGCCGGCCAAAGGGCCGCGCCCGGCTTCGTCCACGCCCACCAATAAAGCCGGTTTTCTGTTCTCTAGGACCGCCAGGTCGAATCCGCGGAGGGGCACGTTTACCTTCCGGCCTCCCGCGCGCCCTGGGGCGCGCGGGCGGCGGCGGGCTTTACTTGCCGGCGGTCTCGGTCTTGGCCGGCTCGGCCTGCGGGGCGGCCTCGGGCGCCGCCTTCTCGACTTCCTCGAGCCTGGCGGCCTTGCCGGCCAGCTCGCGGAGGTAATAGATCTTGGAGCGGCGGACCTTGCCGGTCTTCACGACCTCGATCTTCTCGATGCGGGGGGAGTGGAGCGGGAAGACCCTCTCGACGCCCACGCCGTAGGAGATCTTGCGGACGGTGAAGCTCTCGGAGATCCCGCTGCCGCGGCGCGAGATGACCACGCCGTCGAAGATCTGGATGCGCTCGCTGTCGCCTTCCACCACTTTGGTGTGCACTTTCACGGTGTCGCCGGACTGGAAATCGAACTTCTCGTTCTTGATGCCCAGATGGTTAGCGATGTTATTCATACTGCCTCCTAAGTTTCACTTGCCTGAAAAACGCCCGCGCTTGCGGGGAGATGGTTTGCGCCCGGCCTTCGCCGGCGAAGGCCGCTTCTTCGGGGCCGCCAGGTCCGGCCTGGCCCGCGAGGTCAGCGCCTCGGCCTGCGCCCGGCGCCACTCCGCTATCAGCCTGTGGTTGCCGGAGAGCAGCGCCTCTGGGACCTTTTTACCGCGCCAGACGGCCGGCCGCGTGTAGTGCGGCGCCTCCAGCAGCCCGCCCTCGAAGGTCTCGTTGACGGTGGCGTCGCCCTTGCGCAGCACGCCCGGGATCAGGCGCGTGACCGCGTCGATCACGGCCACCGCGGCGGGCTCGCCGCCGGTCAGCACGTAGTCGCCTATCGAGAGCTGCATATCGGCCAGCGGCGTGACCCGCTCGTCTATGCCCTCGTAGTGGCCGCAGATAAAGACCAGGTGCTTCTTCTTCGAAAGCTCGACGGCGGCCGCCTGGTCGAACTTCCTGCCTTTCGGGGTCAGGAGGACCACGCACGAGCCCCTCTTCCTGACCTTCTTAAGCGCGCGGTACACCGGCTCGGCCATCATGACCATGCCGGTCCCGCCGCCGTACGGCTTGTCGTCCACCGTGCGGTGGCGGTCCTCGGTGAAGTCGCGCGGGTTCACGAAGCCCAGCTCCAGGAACCCCTCGGCGCGCGCGCGGCCCACGATGCTCTCCGAGAGCGGCGCGTCTATCATGCCGGGGAAGAGCGTGACCGCGTCCACGCGCATATCAAAGAACCGCTTTAGTCGATGTCCAGGTAGACTTTCTTGTTCTGCCTGGCGGCGGCGGCCTGCAGCACGGTGCGGATGGACTTGACCACCCGGCCTTCCTTGCCGATGACCTTGCCGCGGTCGGACGAGGCGACCTCGAGCTTGAAGCGCAGCACGTCGCCGTCCTCGTTGACGCCTATCTTGACGGCCTGCGGGTTCTCGACCAGCGAGCCGATGATGTACATGAGAACGTCCTTCATGGCCGTTCCCCGTTACTTGGGCTGCGCCGCGGCGGCCTTCTCGGCCTTGCGGACGCGCGCTATCAGGCTGCCGACGGTCTCGGACGGCTTCGCGCCGTTCTTGACCCAGCGGTCGAGCTTGGCGGTGTCGAGAGCGACCTTCTGCTTCTCTTTGCCGGCCTTGGGATCGTAGTGCCCGATGACCTCGAGCGGTTCGCCGTGCGGGCCGCTCGATTTCTCGATGGCCACTATCCGGTAATGCGGCTGGGTGCGCTTGCCTATCCTCTGAAGCCTAAGAACAACTGCCATGGTATCCTCCTTGGATCGCCGTCTTTCCTTGCATGTGCCGTAGATGGCGCTATGCGCGTCAGACGGCAAAAAAATCCGGCCACGCGCCCGATTTCCCGGGGCCGCGTGAACGATTATTATATTATATTCCGGTGGGGTTTGGGAACTACCCTATCAGCTTTTTAATGTGTTCCAGCAGGCGGGGCCACTCGTAAGGCTTGTTGACGTAGAGGTCCGCCCCGGCGGAGAAGGCGCTCTCCATGTCGCCCACGAGGCGCTTGCCGGTCAGCATGATGATGCGCGCGCCCTTGGTGGCCGGGTCGGTCTTGAGCACTTCGCAGAGGGTGTTGCCGTCCAGCCGCGGCAGGCCGATGTCGAGAATGACGAGGTCCGGGCGCTCCTTGCGGGCGGCGTCCAGGCCCTCCTCCCCGTCCGAGGCCGTGACGACCTTGTAGCCGAGGCCCTCCAGGCGTATCGAAAGGACCTTCGCTATCAGGTCCTCGTCCTCCACGATCAGTATCTTCTTCCCCATAGTGTTCCCCGTGAACCGGGCTCAGAGCCTCTTGCGCAGCGTCCGCAGGAAGACCGCGGGGTCCGCGGCCTTGAACAGCGCGCTGCCTATCACCAGCGAATCCGCGCCGGCCGCCACGGCGGTCACGGCGGTCTCCGCGTTTATCCCGCCGTCCACCTGCAGCCAGACCTTGCGGCCGGAGCGGGCGATCAGCTCGCGGACCTTGAAGACCTTGGGCATCATCTCCGGCAGGAAGGCCTGGCCCCCGAAGCCGGGCTCGACGGTCATCACGAGGGCCACGTCGAGCAGGCCCATGAAGGGGGCGAGGCGCGAGGCCGGCGTGCGGGGCCGCAGCGCGAGGCCGGCCCGCAGGCCGAGCTTCTTGACGCGCTCGACGGCCCGGGCGGCGCCGCGGGCCTCGGCATGGACCGTTATCAGGCCGGCGCCGGCCGCGGCGAAAGCGTCGACGAACTTGAGGGGTTCCTCCACCATCAGGTGGGCGTCCACAGGCAGGCCGGAGGCCGCGGCGACGGCGCCGGCGATATACGGGCCGAAGCTGAGATTGGGCACGAACCGCCCGTCCATCACGTCCACCTGCACCCAGTCGGCCAGACGGCGCACCGGCGCCAGGCTGGCCTTCAGGCGGGTGAAGTCGGCCGACAGCACCGACGGGACTAGCGCCGGGGCGCCGGAGGGGAGGGGGATAGGGAGGCGGCTCATTTCACCGGCCTTTCCTCGACGAGGATGCCGTTGACGAAGATGCGCACCTTCTCGGCGCCGCCGTACGGGACCGACAGGTCTATCTTGGAGCCGGGGTCGCGCAGGCCGTTGAAGATCTCGCGCTCGCCCTGCTTGCCCAGCGCGACGACGCGGATGTGGCGCTGCGCGCCGCTCTGCGAGACCTCGTAGTGCACGCGGAACTCCTTGTCCGCGGAACCCGCGCCCTTGCGCGAGCTGACGGTCAGCGAGATCTTGGCGTCCGGCGAGACCACGGTGTCCGGCGCGGGGGCCTGGTCTATGACCGTGCCTCCGGGGAACAGCGACGACGGGTCCTCGGTGATGGCGAGGCTCAGGTTGTTCTGGGAGGCCCACTGCTGGGCCTCGTCGCTCTTCTTCTGGCGGAAATCGGGCATCATCACGATGCCGGCCGGCGGCTGCCCGGCGGACACGACCACCTGCACCATCGTGTTCTTGGAGACGCTGAGCTCCGGCTTGGGGTCCTGCGAGAGCACCGTGCCCTTCTCGGCCTTCAGCGAATAGGACTCGCTGACCTCGCCGAGCACGAGCTGGCGCTGGCGCAGCAGCAGCTCGGCGTTGCGCAGCGGCAGGCCGATCAGGTTGGGCGTGAAGACCGATTCGCCGCCCTGGCTGAACACGACCCGCACGATCTTGCCCTCGCGCACGGTGGAGCCGGCCTCCGGCACCTGCCTGAGCACGGTCCCTATCGGCACGGTCTCGTTGAACTCGTAGCCCTCTATCTTCATCGCGAGGTTGTTCTCGGACAGGGCCTGCAGCGCCGAGACGGAGGACTTGCCGGCGATGTCGGGCACCAGCACCTCCTTGCGGCTGTGGATGACGGTCTCCATCGTCCACGAGAACAGGAAATAGGTCAGCAGGAACAGGGCCACGCCGACGCCGCCGACGCGCGCGACGAAGCCGGGGCTGACGATCCTCTCGTCGGAGGAGGAAAAATGGCGCTGGTAGAATTCTTTGATACCCACGATCGTTCTCCTTTGATCAGCCCCGCCGCAGCGGGTCCCCGGCCTTCAGGCGCTGGCCGTTGAGGAAATCGGCCCCCGACATCTCGCGCTTGCCCTCCGGCTTGACCGTCCGCACGAGGAGCGCTCCGACGCCACATTTTACAACAAACCCGCCTCCGCCCTCAACGGAGAGGACGGTGCCCGGCGCGCCGGGCCGGGAGGCTTCGGCCAGGTCGGCGGCGGCCACCTGCACGGCCAGTTCGCGGCCCGCCAGCGGCAGGTGGAAGCGGGCTCGCGGCCCGCACGAAAGACCGCGCACGCGGCCCAGCAGTTCCTCGGCGGGGCGGGAGAAGTCCAGCACGGCGTCCTCCTTCGTCACCTTCGGGGCGTAGGACGGCTCCCCTGCCTGGGGCTCGCGGACGAGGTCCCCGGCGGCTATCCTGCGGAGGCCTTCCTCCAGCAGGTCGGCGCCCGCGGCCGACAGGCGCGCGAACAGCGAGGCGGCGTCGTCGGAGGGGAGCACCGGCTCCTCCCGCCGCAGGAAGACCGGCCCGGTGTCCATGCCCTTGTCCAGCCAGAACAGCGTCACGCCGGTGACAGCCTCGCGCTCCATCAGAGCCCGCTGCACTGGAGCGGCGCCGCGGTACTTCGGCAGCAGGGAAAAATGTACGTTCAGGAAGCCCAGGCGCGCCAGCGCCAGCGTCTCCTCGGGGATCAGGCGGCCGTAGGCCACCACGACGCCGAGGTCCGGTTTCAGGTCCGCCAGCACGGCGTGCAGCTCGGCGCGGGAGGCGGGCTTGAAGGCCTTGAGGCAGAGCCGCGCGGCCAGGCCGTCCACAGGCGAGCAGCAGAGCTTGAGGCCGCGCCCGACGGGCCGGTCCGGCTGGGAGATCACGCCGGCGACCTCGTGCCCGGACCCGGCGACGCGGGTCAGGAAGCCGCACGCTATGTCGGGGGTACCGAGGAACGCGATCTTCAGGCCGGCCATGGTCCCGTCAGAGCTTCTCCGGGCGCATCTTGCTCTCGTCGAGCTTCTTCCACTGCGCCTTCAGCTTCATCAGCGCCGGCTTGAGCTTCAGGCGGCTCATCAGCGGCAGGCGGTCGATGAAGACCACGCCGTCCAGGTGGTCCATCTCGTGCTGCAGCGCCTTGGCGAAGAGGCCCTCGGCGTTGATCTCGATCGGCAGGCCCTTCTCGTTGAGGGCGCGCACCTTGACCTTGGCCGCGCGGCGCACCTTGGCGAACAGGCCGGGGAAGGACAGGCAGCCCTCGTCCTCGTACATGCTGCCGGACTTCTCGGCCATCTCGGGGTTGATGATGACGATGCTGAGCGGTTCCTCGTTGTCGCGCGCGATCTTGATGACCGCCAGGCGCAGGTCGAGGCCGATCTGGTTGGCGGCGAGGCCGGCCCCGCCGACGGCGTCCATCGTCTCGAACATGTCGGCCAGCAGCGCCGGCAGTTCCTTCTTAAGCGCCGCGAAGTCGACCTTCCGGCACTTCTTCTCCAGTATCTTCTCGCCGTACTTGCAGATCCTTCTTATAGCCATATCTCCCTCTTCCTATTCTGGTGACACACAACTTAATTCCCCGGGAATTAAGTTGTGTGTCACCATAATTCGAAATCACGACAGTTGGAAGGTCATCTGACGGCCTTCCCAGACCACTTTCGCCAGCACCGGCTTGCCGGTCTCGCCGGGTTTCTTCAGCATGCCCCACGCCATCGCCAGCCGCTCCAGCTGCACCTCGGCCCCGGTGGAGCCGGACACGCCCATCACGATCTCGTCGGCGCCGGCGGCCTGGGCCACCTGCGCCATCGAGTAGAAAGGGTCGTTGGAGAAGACGAAGATCGGCTTGACGGTCTTGCCGTACTTCTCGGCCAGCAGCACCACCGCGCTGAAGACCTCCTTGTCCTCGTCGCTCATCGTCTCCGCGCCGGACTGGATGCCCTTGGCGATCTTGGCGGAGAGGACGATGATGTCGGTGGTCTCGTCGTCGACGGTCTCCAGCACCGAGGCCAGGTGCACCAGGTTGTTGGGGTTGCGCACCGGCACCAGGATGCGGCGCGCGCCGGTCAGTTCCGGCACGACCTTATGGATATCCGCTTCGCTGCGCAGGTTCAGCTTCTCGTCGTTGTCCTCGTCGGGCTTGTAGAGCTGGGCCTTCTTCTCGTTGAGGCGCTCCGAGACGTAGAAGACGGTGTAGAAGACCGCGGTGAAGACCAGGCCGCCGATGGTGGCGATCTTCTTGGTCAGCAGGTTCATGCCGGTGGCCGAAAGCAGGATCAGCAGCACCAGCGAAAGGCCCACCGGCACCTCCACCCCGCCGGCCCGGAAGTTGAGCGGGAACTTCCACTCGCGCTCCTCCTCGCGGCGCTTGAAGCGCAGGATGATCATCGAGAAGGTATTGAAGCTCATGCTGGCCAGCACGCCGAAGGCGTAGGCCTCGCCCAGCAGGAAGATGTCGCCGCCGGAAGCCAGGATGATGAGGACCTGGATGACGGCTATCAGGTTCACTATCCTGTAGGTGGTGCCGTACTTGCGGTGCAGGTGGCGGAACCAGTCGTGCAGGATGCCGTCCTCGGCGACGCGGTTCAGCACGCCGTTGGCGCCGACGAAGGAGGTGTTGACCGCGCCGACCAGCATCAGCGCGCCGGAGATGACGACGAGCACCTGCATGGCCAGGCGCCCCAGGTAGGGGCCGTCCAGCTCCAGCGCCAGGCCGCTGAGCAGGTTCTCGGCGTACTTGCCGGCCACCAGGTCGGGCGGGATGATCAGCGCGGCTATGAACGTGAGCAGGCCGGTGAACAGCACGCTGAAGACGAAGATGGAGACCACCGCCTTCTTGAGGTTCTGGACCTTCGGGTCCTCGATCTCGCGGTAGACCTGGGCCAGGGTCTCCAGGCCGGAGAGCGCGAGGATGGAGTGCCCGAAGGCCATGACGACGCCCACCAGGCCTACGGCCTTGAGCCACGGGAAATGGACGGTCCAGCCGAGCGCCTCGGGCGTGAAGACCGGCTTCAGCGGCGGCAGCGTGAAGCCGCGGTGCCACAGCGTCAGGCCGGACCAGCCCAGCAGCAGCACGGCCACCCCGGACACGAACACGATGATCTTGAAATTGTTGTCCGCCGACTCCTCTATGCCGCGGATGTTCTCGCGCCAGAAGTAGCCGGTGACCAGCAGCGCGAAGACCACCGCGAAGGCGCGGTCCGGGACGTGCCAGTTCACGTGCAGCAGAGGCAGCAGGTTGGACAGCAGGCCGCCCAGGTAGAGGCCGGCGGTCACGGCGCTGATGGGGCCGGTCAGCGCGTAATCGAAGACCAGCGCCGAGACCGACAGCTTCGCCATCACCTTGCCCATCGCCTCGCGCACCACGACGTAGACGCCGCCGCGCACGAACAGGGTGCAGGATTCGGTATAGACGCCCAGCATCAGGCCGGAGAACAGCATGACGCCCAGGATGAACCACGGGAAGGCCGGGCCGAAAGCCCGCATCGCGATGCCGCCGGCGTAATAGGCGCTGGACCCGAAGTCGCACAGCACCACCGAGGCGGCCTTCCAGAAAGAGATGAAGCTGAGCATGGCCGTGCTCAGGACGAAGACCTGCTTGAACTTCGGATTAGGGACCATATATAAATTATATATATTTCCCGGCCCGGGACTGAAGCGCGGGAGCGGGGCGGGGGGCGGCGAAAGGGCTATTTACCCTTGAGGAGGCCTGCTGCTGCGGCCGGGTCCTTCAGCGCGGCGAGCCTTTCGATCAGCTCCGGCTGGAAGGTCTGGCTGAGCAGCGACAGCATGTTCAAGTGGCGCTGGAAGAAGGCCGGCTTGTGGGGCGAGAGCAGCAGGATCAGGGCCTTGACGGTGAGGCCGGTGGCCGGGTCCTGGAAGCCCTCAGGCACTATGCCGAGCACGGCGTGGAAGCCGTCCAGTTCCGGGAACTTGGCGTGAGGGATGTAGAAGCCGCTCTCGAGAACCTGGTTGAGCTTCTCGACCTCGGCTATGCGGTCGAACAGGGCCTTGCGGGGGATGGCGCCGCCGAGCTGGCCGAGGACCTTCTCGGCGAGCAGGCGCACGGCCTCCTCCTTGGAAGGCTTGCCTTCGATGAAAACTACGTTCCCGGGGGTGATGAGTGCTGAGAGGCTTACGCCGTCTGACTGTCTGATCATAGCTAGGACTGCGGTTACGCATATATGATATCATTTGGAAGTTCCCGACGTCAACGAACACGCCATGAGAGCGAAGACCGGAAAGATCGCCGCTATCGGGGTGGACCGCGGAGGTACATGGACCAGGGTCTGCGCCCTGGACGCCCGCCTGCGCAGGGTCCGCGGCGCCCGCCTGCGCACGGTGCCGCTGCGCGGCCTGCCGAAACGCCTGGTCCCGCTGGTCTCGGCCTGGCCCGGCGGCGCCGCTGCGCCGCTGGTCATAGCCACCCGCGGAGCCTTCAGCCGCCCCTGGAAGAAGCCTTTCCTGGTCAAAGCCCTGGCCGGCAGGCTGAACCTGGCCGAAGTGATCTCCGACGCCGAAGCCGCCCATTACGCCGCTTTCCGGGGCGGGGAGGGGATGCTGCTGATAGCCGGGACCGGCTCCGTGGTCTTCAGCGGGCGCCCCGGCGCCTTCAGGAAGACCGGCGGCCACAACCCGCCCTCGGGCGACCCGGGCTCCGGGCGCTGGCTCGGGCGGCAGTACCTCAAGATGCGCGGCCGCCTGAGGGAGGCCGGCCGCCTGGGGCACGGCCGCTCGGCCGCCTACGCGAAGAGGCTGCTGCTGCTGGCCCTGGACGGCCACAGCCGCGCGGTTAAGCTGGTGGCGGCGGCGCAGCTGGAGCTGGCCGGCCTGCTGAAGGAAGCCGCCGGGAAGGGGCGCGGGCCGGTCAAGGTCGCCCTGGCCGGCGGCCTGATAAAGAATTTCCATTTCAAGGCGGGCTTCGCCAGGGCGGCCCGGGCCGCGCTGGCCGGCCGCAGGGTCTCGTTCGTCGAGGCGGCGCTGCCGGCCGAAGAGGCCGCGGCCCGCCTGGCGCTGCGCAAAAGGACATCATGAAAGAGCTGGAGATACTGAAGAAAGCCGCGCTGGCCGGCGGCCGCGTGCTGAAGGCCAAGTTCGGCAAGGTGGGCTACCGCCTCAAGGGCCGCGCCAACCTGCTGACCGAGGCAGACCTCGCCTCGGAGAAGGCCGTGAAGGCCGCGATCCGCCGGGCTTTCCCCGGGGACGGCTTCATGGCCGAAGAGAGCCCGCTGGAGGAGACCCCGAACGGCCGCCTCTGGATCATAGACCCGCTCGACGGCACCACCAACTACGCGCACGGCTTCCCGGCCGCGGCGGTGTCGGTGGCCTTCGCGGAAAAAGGCCGCGTAAGGGCCGGCGGCGTCTACGACCCGTTCAAGGACGAGCTTTTCCTCGCCGCCGAGGGCCGCGGCGCCTCGGTGAACGGGCGCAGGCTCGCCGTCACGCGCACGGCGGCGCTGGAGAACGCGCTGCTCGTGACCGGCTTCCCCTACGACAGGGCCGAACGCGCGGCCTTCTACTGCCGCTTCTTCGCCGAGTTCATGAAGATCTCGCACGACGTGCGCCGCATGGGCGCGGCGTCGCTGGACCTCTGCTGGCTGGCGGCGGGCCGCACCGACGGCTACTGGGAGTTCGGGCTGAAGCCCTGGGACGTCGCGGCGGGGGGGCTCATCCTGCGCGAGGCCGGCGGCAGGACCACCGACTTCGCGGGCCGCCAGTGGCGGCTCGGCCCCGGCACCGGCTCCGAAACGCTGGCCACCAACGGCCGCCTGCACGCGCCGATGCTGAAGATGCTGCGCCGCCTCCTGCGGAGGCCCTAGCTTGCTGCTCGGCATCCTTATCTACTGCACGCTCTTCGCGCTGCTCTGGACCTGGGGGCTGGTCTGGGTGCTGGAGCGCCGGGAGAAGAAGTACCGCCAGGGGAACCATTCCTTCACCGACGCCTTCCTGGCCGGGGCCTTCTTCCTGGTGTTCGTCTACATCTCCAACATCGCCGTGCTGGTGCGCTGGCCCCGGGCGGCGCTGCTCTACGACGTCGCGCTCGTTACCGGCCTGGCCGGCTTCGGCCTCTACCGCGAGACCCGCTACAGGGCCGCGGCGGCGCTGGTCCGCCGCCGGCAGAAGGCGGAGGTGCGGCTGCTGGAGCACCATATTTCAAAGGACCCGTCGAACGCGGCCTGGTACGAGCGGCTGAGCGAGGTATACGAGAAGCTGGGCGAGAAGGAACGGGCGCTGGAGACGGCCCGCCTGGCCGCGAAGCTCGAGCCCACGGTCAGGAACGCCTGGCGCGTGAAGCACCTGGAAGAAGGCCGTTAGTCGCCGGAAAGGGCCGCGGCCAGCCGGCGCGCGGCGTCCCTGAAAAGATAATCCTCCGCCACGGAGACGGAGTCCGAGAGCTGCACCTCGCCGGTGGCGGCGTCGACCAGCCGCGCGGTCACGGTGTAGCCGCGCGCGTCCCTCGACACCGCGCCGAAGACGGCCAGTTTCGCCGAGGAGAGGCGGGCCAGTTCGGCGGCGGCGGCCTCGCCGGAGAGGCCGGCGTAGGCCAGCTTCTTCTCGGCGAGGATGAAATCCAGCCTGGAGCGCTCCACCACCCTGAAGCGGCCGGTCTTGGCCAGCTCCGACTCCACGAGGTTGCGCACCACCGCGGCCTCCGCCGCGGTCACGCCGCCGGCCGCCTCGAACGGGGCGACGGCCACGGCGCCGGAAAGGCGCCGCCGCGGAACGGCGCGCGGGGCGGCACGCCTGGGAGCGCCCCAGGCCCAGCCCGCCGTCATCCGGTGCGTCGAGCCCAGCTCGCCGTAAGGCACGAAGGCGTAATCCAGCGAGAGGCCGCCGAAGCGCAGCCCGAAGCCGCCGGCGAAAGCCCCCATGAAGCCGTGGTCGCCGAAGTTCCTGAAGTTGAGGCCGCCGCGCAGCGCGAAGCCCGTCCCGGCGGAGACGGGCAGCAGCCATTCCCCGGCGAAGACCAGGTAGGGCGCGTGGTCGGAAGGGAGCCGCCCCTCGGCGAAGACGTTGAACTCCGGCGAATAGCGCCAGCGCAGCCCGCCGGCGAGCTCCGACGGCAGCGGGGCCTTGCCGGAGCCGAGCTTGAGCGGGGGGCCGAAGTTGCGCAGCGCCAGCGCCAGGTCGGTGGCCTGGCCGCCGCTCCCGCGGAAAACGAAGCCCGCGTCCACGGCCGCGGTCGCGCCCCGCTCGGAATCGAGCGCGGAGCGGACGTACTTCACGCCGAAACCGAAGTCGGTCAGGCCGAACCTGCGGGCCCAGCCCGCGCCGGCGGCGGCGTCGTAGGCGGTAATCGCGGAGCCGAAGGCGGTGCCGGCCCCGTCGAGGCGCGGCCCCGCGTCGGAGCCGCGGTAGAGCAGCCCGGCGGAGAAGACGCCCGAGGCCGCGGCGTTGGAGAGCACGAGGCCGGTGCGGGAAGAGCCTTCCAGCAGCGCCTCGTAGGAGGCCGAGACGGCGCGGCCGGAGAGCCCGGCGGCGCCTGCCGGGTTCAGGAAGAAGGCGTCGGGACAGCCGAGGGTGAGCCCGGCGCCGGCCAGCGCGGCGAAGCGGGCGGAAGGGGGAGCCTTGAGGAACTGCGCGCCCGCGAGACCGCGGGCGTCGTCGGAGAAGGCGTTGTCCGGGAAGAGCCCCGCCCCGGCCGGGCCCGCGGCGAGGCCGAGCAGCAGCAGCGAGGCGGCGGCGGTGCGTCTCACGGCGCTACTTCTTGAGGTCGGAAATGAGGTACTCCAGCCTGGCCTTGATCTTCTGCTTGTCGAGGCTGTCGAAGTCCTGCACGATGTCCTCGAGGAAGGTCACCGTGAAATCGCTGTTGACCTTGGACTTGGAGATGTGGGACTCGATGGCCTTCAGGCGGGAGTCGAGACCGCTGATCCCCTCGTAGATGCCGCGCACGAAGTTCTCCGCCGGGCTTATGCCCGCGGCTGGATGCGCGGCGGGGGCCGGCGCCGGCTCCGGGGCCGGGGCGGGGGCCTCGCGGCGGGGAGGTTCGGAGATAGGGAGCTCCGGCTGCGCGGGGGCCGCGTCCGCTACGGGCAGGGCGGGGTCCTCGGCGACGGAGGGCAGGTCTGCCACGTCGGAGGCGCCGGGCTCCTCGCCGAACGGGGACTCGTTCTTGAGCTCCACGTAGCGGCGGATGGAATAGACCAGCCCGAAGAGGGCGGCCGCGGCGGCCAGCCCCCACAGGTAGAACACCGGGTCCATCCAGACGGAATAGAAGTTGAAAGTAGGCATAGTAGTAGTCTCCGCTGAGCTTTAAAACTTGACCTCCTGGCCCTCCCTGACCGCGAAGCACCTGAGCCTGGAGCCGGCCTTGCGGGCCCGGCGGGAACACTCCGCGACTATGCGGTCCAGCTCGGCGTCGCCCCGGTCCTGGTTGTGGTGGAAGAGGCCCAGCGCGCGGACCTCGGCCTTCAGCGCCAGGTCCAGCGCCTGCCGCCACGTCGAGTGGCCCCAGGTCCGGCGCCGCGGGTACTCGGCGTCGGTATAGTCGGCGTCGTGCACGAGCAGGTCGGCCCCGCGGGAGAACGCGGCGTAATCGGCCGCGGGCCTGCCGCCGGGATGCACGAAGCCCAGCTCGTTGTCGGTCAGGAAAACGAAGGTCTTGCCGGCCTCGCTGAACTTGTAGCCCATGCCGTTGTTGGGATGGCTGAGCTCGATAGGCAGCACCTGCATGCCGCCCATCTCGCAGCCCGTGGAGCAGAGCGACGCGAAGTCGAAGCGCGCCGCTATCTCCTCGAACTTGACCGGGAAGCCGGGGGGCTGCATCGTCTTGGCGATGATCTCGCGGACCGGGTCCGAAGTGAACGAGCAGCCCATCATCCGGATGCGGGTCTTGCGGTTGTAGATAGGGGCGAAGAACGGGAAGCCCAGCACGTGGTCCCAGTGGGAGTGCGTGAACAGCATGTTGAAATCGTTGTGGGAGTTCTTGAGCAGCTCCTTGCCGAGCAGGCGGATGCCGGAGCCCGCGTCCACGATGACGAGCTCGCCCTTCCGGGAGCGCACCTCTACGCAGGTGGTGCTGCCGCCGTACTTTATGTACTGCCGGCCGGAGACGGGGATGGACCCCCGGGCTCCCCAGAACTTTATTTTCATAGGTCTAATATTAGCAAAAACCCGCGCTCTTTGGGCTTAACCTTCAGTACATCCCGCTCCGCTCCAGTTCCTCCCTGCCGAGCGGGGCCCGGAAAAGCCGGTAGACCCAGGCCTGGTAGGCGATGACGACCGGCAGGAAGACCAGCACCACGCCGGTCATCAGCTTCAGCGTGTAAGCGCTGGAAGAGGCGTTGTAGACGGTCAGGCTGTAGGCGGGGTCGACGCGCGACGCGAGCAGGTCGGGGTAGAGGCCGGCGAAGCCCGACAGGGAGAAGAGCGCTATCGCCGCGAAGGAGGCCAGGAAAGCGGCGCCGCGCCGGCCCATGCCCAGCAGGAGTCTGGCCGCGGCGAGGGAAACGGCGAAGCCGGCCGGCAGCAGCAGCAGCCATTTGCGGGCGAGGAAATTGTTGAACAGCGCGGTGGCGGCCCAGCTGTAGACCAGGAAGGCCGCGGCCAGCGCCGCGAGCAGGTACCACGCCCCGCCGGCCAGGCGGGCGGCCCGCTCGGCCTGTTCCCCGACGGTCTTGCGCGACACCCACAGCAGCCCGTGGAACAGGAAGAAGGCGCAGAACAGCAGGCCGGTCAGCAGCGCGTAGGGGTTGAGCAGCCCGAAGAAGGTGCCGTAATAGCCGCCGCCGGGACCGATCTCGAGGCCGCGGAACAGGTTGCCGAAGGCCACGCCGAAGAGCAGGGCCGCGAGGAAGCTGGCGACGGAAGCCGTCCTCTCCCAGAAGGCCTTCCAGGCGGGGGCCGCGACCTTGCCGCGGAACTCGAGCGCGACGCCGCGCGCGATCAGCGAGAACAGGATCAGCGCCAGCGCCGGGTACAGCCAGCTGAAGAGCCCGGCATAGACGGCGGGGAAGGCGGCGAAAGTGGCGCCGCCGGCGGTGACCAGCCAGACCTCGTTGCCGTCCCAGAACGGGCCGACCGAGGCGAACACCGCGCGCCGCTCCTCTTCGCCGCGGGCGGTCAGCCCGGCGGAGAAGACCGCGCCGAGGTCGAAGCCGTCCAGCGCGAAGTAGCCCGTCCACAGCACCGCCCAGAACACGAACCAGATCTTTGCGTAATCCATATTATTAACTCTCCTGAAAAGTCAGTTCCCGGTCACGCCCCCGCGTCAAGGCTTGGCCTCGGCGGGAACCGGCTCTTCCATGCCCTTGCGGGCGTACTTCGCCAGCAGCCAGATATCGACGACGCCGAGCGCGGAATAGAACAGCGTGAAGCCCGCCAGCGAGAGCCAGACCTGCCCCGCCGTCACCGACTTCGAGACCCCGTCGGCGGTGCGCAGCAGGCCGTAGACCGCCCACGGCTGGCGGCCCAGCTCGGTGACCAGCCAGCCGATCTGGATGGCGATATAGGGCAGCGGGATGGCGAAGACCATCAGCTTGAGGTAGAGCGGGTAGTCCTGCAGCCGTTCCTTGCGCCACAGCCAGACTCCGGCCGCCGACAGCAGGATGAAGAGCCCTCCCAGCGCCACCATCGTCCTGAAGCCGAGGAACACCGGCAGCACCGGCGGCCGGTCCTGCCGGGGGATATCGTTGAGGCCCTTGACCACGGCGTGCGGGTCGTGGAAGGCCAGCAGCGACAGGCCGTAAGGGATCCGGAGCGCCTCCACCGCGTTGCCCTCGCCGGAGAGGCGCGGGACCGTCAGCAGCGTGTAGGGCGCGTCGGCGCGCGTCTCCCAGACCGACTCCATCGCGGCGAACTTGGCGGGCTGGTTCCTGGCCACGTTCACGCCGCTCCTGTCCCCGACCACGGCCAGCAGCACGGCGCTGACCAGCGCGAAGACCGCGCCGGCGCCGAAAGAGCGGCGGAAAGCCTCCGCCTGGTTCTTGCGGAGCAGGTGCCAGGCCGAGACGCCCATCACGAAGAAGCCCGCGATGACCCAGCCCGCGAGCACCGTATGGAAGAATTCTATCCAGCCGTAGGCGTTGGCCAGCAGGGCGGGGAAGTCCGTCATCTCGGCGCGGCCGTTGCGCAGCGCGTAGCCGACGGGGTGCTGCATCCAGCCGTTGGCCAGCAGGATCCACAGCGCCGACATGTTGGTGGCGAAAGCCACTATCCACATCGCCGCCGCGTGGGCCTTCCTGGACAGGCGGCCCCAGCCGAACACCCAGACGCCGATGAAGGTGGACTCCAGGAAGAACGCGACCGTGGCCTCTATGGCCAGCGGCGCGCCGAAGATGTCCCCGACGTATTTGGCGTACTCGGCCCAGTTCATGCCGAACTGGAACTCCATCGTGAGGCCGGTCACCACGCCCAGCGCGAAGTTGATCAGGAACAGCTTGCCCCAGAAGCGCGTCATGGAGAGATACTTCGCGTCGCCGGAGAGCGCGTAGCGCGTCTCGAACCAGGCCGTCAGCCAGCCCAGCCCCAGCGTAAGGGGGACGAAAATGAAGTGGAACATCGCCGTAACGGCGAACTGCAGCCTGCTGAGCGTGAGCGCATCCATGCCTTGCCTCCGACCCGACCCGTCCGTATTTTAAGGTGACGAAATTATAATAATTATGGGCCGCGGGGACAAAACCGGAAAAACCGCAAAAACCGGAAAGTTGCGCGGGCGGCGGCGCTTTTGATAGACTTTTACCAGGTTAGGGAGCTTACTTGTGAACAGGCTGGAAAAATTCGCCGCGGCGGGGATCTTCCTGCTTTTCTGCGCCGCGCTGGCGCCTTGGGCCTACAATTTCCCGCTCAACGACGACTGGGCCTACGCGCTGGCCGCTCGCGGCCTGGCCGCGACCGGCAGGCTGGCCCTTTCCGACTGGGGAGCCTCCACGCAGGTCATGCACGTCCTGGCCGGGGCGCTGGTCTCGAAGATCTTCGGCTTCAGCTTCGGCGCGCTGCGCGTGCTGGACGTGCTGGCGGCCGCGGGCGGCGTCTTCTTTTTCTCGCGGCTGCTCGCGGAGCTGGACGCGGGCCCCTTCGAGCGGACCGCGGCGGCGCTGGCCCTGGGCCTGAGCCCGCTGTACCTGGCCGCGGCCAACTCCTACATGACCGACGCGCCGTACTTCCTGTGGATGAGCGCGGCCCTCTATTTCTACGTGCGCGCGCTGAAGAGCGGCCTCGCGGCGGCGCCGCTGCTGGCCGCCGGGGCCTGCGCGGCCGCCGCCTACCTGACGCGCCAGCTGGGCGCGGCCCTGCCGCTGGCCTTCACGCTGGAACTGCTGCGGCGAGGCCGCCCGAAAGCCCGCGAGCTGGCGCTGGTCTGGGTCCTGCCCGCGGCGGCGATAGCCGGCTATTACTTCTGGTTCAGGCTGACGCAGGGGCGGACCTGGGCCTCCGAGAACTACGTGTCCGGCGCCACGCTGGCGCACCTGGCCGCCCCGCTCTCTTTCCTAGGCGACGCCCTCTACCGGCTGCTGGCCTCGGCCATAGAGGCCGGCCTGCTGCTGCTGCCGCTCGCCGCCGGCTTCGCCCTCAGCTTCCGCCGTTTCTCGTCCAAGAGCTGCCCGCGCGAAGGCCGCCTGTCGGCCGCGGCCCCGTGGCTGCTGCTGGCCGCGCTGGGCGGGTTCGCGCTGTTCGCCGGGCCGCTGCCCTACCTGGAGAACACCCTGAACCGCTACGGAATAGGCGTGCTGACGGTGGGCGGCGCGGCCCTCAAGCCGGCCGGCCTTTTCGGCAGCCGCCTCTTCTGGCCCGCGGCCACGGCGGCAGGCGTCTTCTCGGCGGCCCTGCTGGTCTGCAGCTCGGCCTTCTCGCTGAGGGCCGGGGGACCGGCGCTGCGCTTCCTGTTCACGGCCTTCGCCGCCCAGCTGGCGCTGTCGCTGCTGGGGGCCAAGTATTTCGACCGCTACCTCCTGCCCACCTTCCTGCCCTGGTTCGCCATAGCGGCGGCCTACGCGGCCAGGGGGATAAAGTTCTACCGGCCGGCGGCGGCCGGCGCGCTGGCCGTCTGCGCCCTGCTGGGCTGGGCCGGGATGAAGGACTACCTGGCCTGGAACGAGGCCAAGTGGGAGCTGGCGGCCCGCCCCCACGCCAAGCTGCCCCCGGACGAGATAGCCAACGGTTTCGACTACGAGGCCTGGCTGAGCTACGAGCGCAATATGGCCTACCTGAAGGCCATGAAGCCCCTTAGCATGATAGGCGAATGGGAATGGAAGAGCCTCAACCGCTATAAGGCCATAGTTTCCTTCACCCCGGACCCCCGGCTGACCGTGGTAGACCGCCAGGAATACTCTACCCCGCTGTCGAACCGGAAAGGCGTCCTCTACCTGCTGGCGCTGAAGCGCTGAACCCCAAAAAAACGCTTATTTTACAAGCGTTTACAAGACAAGGACCCGTCCGGGCCAGCTCCCGCGGTTGCCTAGCTTCTCTTATATTTCCTAAAATATATATATGACATCCTTAAACGGCATCATCTGACCCGTTTTATCCATACAATTTAAAAACATAACGCAGGCTGTCCGCCAACCCCGGGGACCTGCGGAGAGAGGCATACAGATTATGAACAATGAAAAAATAGCGATAGTCGGTCTCGGCATCATAGCTCCCAAGGCCCTCAACAAGGACCAGTTCTGGCAGAACGTGCTGGAGGGGAAGAACTGCATAGGCGAGGTGCCGGCCGACCGCTGGGACTGGCGGCTCTACTATTCCGAGGACCACAAGGCCGTGGACAAGACCTATTCCAAGATAGGCGGCTTCATAGAAGGGTTCAAATTCGATTCCATCAAGTACAAGATACCCCCGCAGAGCGCGGCGCAGATCTCGCGCCTGCAGCAGATGACCATCGAGGCCGTCCGCATGGCGCTCGAGGACGCCGGCTACGATAAGAAGCCTTTCGACAACAAGCGCACCGCGGCCGTGCTCGGCAACGCGATGGGCGCCAACCGCAAGGAGATGACCGACCTGCGCGTCTACAAGTTCTACAACGAGGACCTGATAAAGAAGACCGCCGTCTTCTCCTCGCTGCCGAAGGACAAGCAGGAGGCCCTGATAGCGGAATTCGAGGCCGGCATAGACAACGGCATCATCAAGATCACCGAGGACACGATGCCCGGCGAGCTGTCCAACGTGACGGCCGGCCGCATCGCCAACGTTTTCAACCTCAACGGCCCCAACATGACGATGGACGCGGCCTGCGCCTCCTCCATGGCCGCGCTCGACTACGCGGTGCTGGGCCTGCGGGCCGGCAAGTTCGACATGGCCGTGGCCGGCGGCGCCGACGAGATGATGAGCCCCGCCGCCTTCGTGAAGTTCTGCAAGATAGGCGCGCTGTCGGCCGACGGCTCCTACTCCTTCGACGAGCGGGCCAACGGCTTCGTGATGGCCGAGGCGGTCTCCATTTACATCCTGAAGCGCCTGTCGGACGCCGTGCGCGACGGCGACAAGATCTACGCGCTGATCAACGCGGTCGGCGCCTCCTCCGACGGCAAGGGCAAGGGCATCACCGCGCCCAACCCGAAAGGCCAGAAGATAGCCATCGAGAACGCCTTCGAACAGGTGGACTACGGCCCGGGCGAGGTGGATTTCGTGGAAGCCCACGGCACCGCCACCAAGGTCGGCGACGCCGCCGAGGTGCAGGTGCTGCAGGAAGTGTTCGGCCCGCACATGGGCGGGGGCAAGAAGCTCGGCCTGACCTCCGTGAAGTCCCAGATCGGCCACTCCAAGGCCGCCGCCGGCGCGGTGTCCATGGCCAAGGCCGCGCTCGCCATCTACAACAAGACGCTGCCGACCTCCATCAACTGCGTTAAGCTCAACCCCGGCATAGACCAGAACCTCTTCAAGGTCATCACCAAGGCCGAGCCCTGGAACACCAGCGGCGTGCGCCGCGCCGACGTCTCCTCGTTCGGCTTCGGCGGCACCAACTTCCACGTGCTGATGGAGGAGTACACCGGCCCGAACCACCCGCGCTACGCCAAGGCCGGCGCGGCCGCCGAGACAACGTCCGCTGCCGTCGAGGTCATTGAAAACCCGCGCGCGCCTTTCGCCAATCTGCAGGGCGAGGCCGTCACTTTCACCGGCAATACGCCCGAAGACGTCATCAATAACGCGAAGAAAGAGGCCGCCGCCGTCTTCGCCAAATGGCCGGAAGCCTATCCCATGGCTACCTACGCGCAGCCGTCGATGACGAAGGCCAAGGGCCCGTGGGGCGTGTCGATAGTCGCCAAGTCCCCGAAGGACCTGCAGGAAAAGATAGAGTTCATGGCCAAGAACGGCAAGCCGGAGACCTGGACCGAGCCGCCGCTGCAGTTCAAGCTGAAGGGCGTCTACACCTTCAAGACCGGCGTCAACCAGGCCAAGGTCGGCCTGCTGTTCCCCGGCCAGGGTTCGCAGTACGTCGACATGATGCGCGACCTGGCCGCCAAGTACCAGGTGGTGCAGGCCACGTTCGACGAGGCCGACGTCATCCTGGACAAGATGATCGGCATCAGGCTCACCGAGGCGATCTGGAGCAAGCCCGGCGAGGGCAAAGAGGAGCTGGCCAAGCGCGAAGCCGCCATCAAGCAGACCCAGCTCACACAGCCGTCGATGATGACGGCCGACATAGCGATGTACCGCCTGCTGCGTGAGTTCGGCGTGAAGCCGGACATGGCCATCGGCCACAGCCTCGGCGAGTACGCGGCCGCCACCGCCGCGGGGATATTCACTTTCGAGAACGGCCTGCGCGCCGTCACCAGCCGCGCCAAGGAGATGGCCTCCGTCAAGGTCGCCGACCCGGGCAAGATGGCCTCGGTCGCCCTCGGCTGCGACAAGGTGGACGCCGAGCTCAGGAAGATAGGCGGCTACGTCATCAGCGCCAACAAGAACTGCCCGCTGCAGACCGTCATCGCCGGCGAGGCCAAGGCCGTAGAGCAGGCCGTGCAGCATTTCAAGGGCATGGGCGTCGAGGCGGGGGAGATCCCGGTCAGCCACGCGTTCCATTCCGAGATAGTAGCCCCGGCGATGGGCCCCTACAGGAACTTCCTGCAGAACATCCCGATCAAGGCCGCGGACATGAAGATCCTGTCCAACGTCACCGCGGACTTCTTCCCGACCGACCCGCAGGGCATCTACGACATGCTGATCAAGCAGATGACCAGCCCCGTCGAGTTCATCGCGCAGCTCGAGCGCATGTACGCCGAGGGCGTCCGCACGTTCATCGAGTGCGGCCCGAAGCGCGTCCTGAGCGCGTTCGCCACTTCCACGCTGAAGGATAAGGGCGACATCACCGTGCTGGCCTCCAACCACCCGAAGCGCGGCGGCATCACCGAACTCAACGACCTGTTCGCCAACATGACCGCGCTCGGCATCCCCGTGAACTGGGACGGCAAGGTCCCGCAGCGGGGCGGGAAGTTCTTCAACCCGTACTACCAGGGTTGGGCGCTGAAGACCACCGGCCAGATCACCGTGTCCGCGCCGGCCTCCTCAGGCGCGGCCGCGCTGCCGGCGGATAAAGCCTCCTTCGCCGAGAAGTACGGCTTCAACTTCAACCCGATAGCGGTCTCGGGCATAGCGGGCGGCACGCCCGGCACCTGGGACAAGATGTTCCGCGAGGCCAACCTCGACGAGATCCTCGCCGGCAAGAACATGATAGAGCCGATCCCCGGCGAGTGGCGGGCGAAGCAGATCGACAAGAACATCATCCGCGTCGTGAAATCCCCGACGGGCAACCACAGCATCGAGAAGATCGACTCCGTGGACCAGGCCATCAAGCTGTCGGCCCGCGCCGGCCGCCTGGACATCCAGGAGGAGTTCGGCCTGCCGAACACCGTCGCCAAGGCGCTGGACTCGACGTTCAAGATGGCCATAGCCGCCGGCGTGCTGGCCCTGAAGGACGCGGGCCTGCCGCTTATCCACTACTACAAGAAGACCACCACCGGCAGCTACCTGCCGGAAAAGTGGGCGCTGCCAGAGCCGGTGGCCTCCGAGACCGGCGTGGTGTTCGCGTCGGCCTTCCCGGTGACCGAGTCGCTGCTTAAGGAGGTCACTCATTATTTCAATTACAAGTACGCCGGCAAGACCGCGGCCCAGCTGTGGGAGGTCTATCACCGCATAGTGGACAAGCTGCCGGGCGAGGCCGACAAGGCCGGCCTGCGCGCCTGGCTGCAGAACGAGTTCGCCGGTTACGAACCCGGCGCCGGCAAGGACCCGTACTCCTTCAGCCAGAACTTCCTGCTGAAGGTGATCCCGATAGCCGACTCCCAGTTCGCCCAGTGGGTGGGCGCCAAGGGCCCGACGCTGCACGTCAGCGCGGCCTGCGCCTCCACCACGCAGGCGGTGCACCTGGCCGAAAGCTGGATCCGCGCCGGCAAGTGCAAGCGCGTCGTCGTGATAGCCGCCGACGACATCACCAACGAGACCGTGCAGCAGTGGACGATGCCCGGCTTCCTGGCCTCCGGCACCGCGACCACCAAGGAGAACGTCAGCGAGGCCGCGCTGCCTTTCGACCGCCGCCGCCACGGCCTGATAGTGGGTTCCGGCGCCGTCGGCATGGTAGTCGAGGACGAGACCCTCTGCCGCGGCCGCGGCATGAAGCCGCTCGCCCGCCTGCTGCTTACCGAGGCCGCCAACTCCGCCTTCCACGCCACGCGTCTCGACACCGAGCACGTGGCCTCCGTCATGTCCAACTTCGTCAAGAAGGTGGAGAACCTCTACGGCCTCAAAAAGGAAGAGATCGCGCCGTACACGATGTTCATGTCGCACGAGACCTACACCCCGGCCCGCGGCGGCAGCGCCAGCGCCGAGGTGAAAGCCCTGCGCCGCGCCTTCGGCGACGCCGCCGACAAGGTCGTCGTCAGCAACGTCAAGGGCTTCACCGGCCACACGATGGGCGCCTCGCTCGAGGACGTCATCGCCGTGCGCGCGCTGAACACCGGCATCATCCCGCCGATAGCCAACTATAAGGAACCGGACCCGGAGCTCGCGGGCATCAACCTGTCGAAGGGCGGGCATTACGACCTGAAGTACGCGATCCGCTTCGCCGCCGGCTTCGGCTCGCACATGGCGATGGCCATGACCGAGCGCGTCTGGAAGGCGGGGGAGAGCCGCTACGAGGACCAGGGCCGCTATACCGCCTGGGTCCGCGAGGTGTCCGGCGACCCGGCCGCCGAGCTGGAAGTGGTGCAGAACACGCTGCGCGTGAAAGACAGGAAGGTTGCCGGCAAGCCGGCCGCCGTCCCGGCCGCGCCCGCGAAAGAACCTGTCGCTGTCGCCTCCGCGCCGGCGCCGAAGCCGGCCCCCGTCGCCGCCGCCGCTACGCAGCATTACGCCGAGCCCAAACCGGCCCCGGCGCCCGCAGTACACGCCGCCCCGGCCGGCCTCGGCGAGGAAGCCGTAAAGGAGACCATCCTCGCGATGATCACCGAGAAGACCGGCTACCCGCGCGAGATGCTGGAACTGGACCTCGACATGGAGGCCGACCTCGGCATCGACACCGTCAAGCAGGCCGAACTCTTCGCCGCGATGCGCGAGCACTATAGCATCCCGCGCCAGGAGAACGTCTCGCTGAAGGATTACCCGACGATCCGGCACTGCATCAAGTTCGTGCTGGAGTCCAAGGGCGGTTCCGCGGCGGCAGCTCCCGCCGCGGCCCCCAAGGCCGCTCCGGCCCCCGTCCAGGCCGCCGCTCCCGCGCCCGCCGCGGCGCCGGCCGCCGGCGGCGTGTCCGAGGACGCCGTGCGCGAGAACATCCTGGCGATGATCACCGAGAAGACCGGTTACCCGAAGGACATGCTCGAGCTCGACCTCGACATGGAGGCCGACCTCGGCATCGACACCGTCAAGCAGGCCGAGCTCTTCGCCGCGATGCGCGAGCATTACTCGATACCGCGCCAGGAGAACGTGTCGCTGAAGGACTACCCGACGATACGCCACTGCATAAAGTTCGTGCTCGAGTCGAAAGGCGGTTCCGCGGCTGCAGCCGCTCCCGCACCGGTCCGGCAGACCGCGGCCCCCGAGGCCGCCCCGGCGCCAGTCCAGGCCGCAGCTCCCGCTCCCGCCGCATCTCCGGCCGCCGGCGGCGTGTCCGAGGACGCCGTGCGCGAGAACATCCTGGCGATGATCACCGAGAAGACCGGCTACCCGAAGGACATGCTGGAGCTCGACCTCGACATGGAGGCCGACCTCGGCATCGACACCGTCAAGCAGGCCGAGCTCTTCGCCGCGATGCGCGAGCACTACAGCATCCCGCGCCAGGAGAACGTGTCGCTGAAGGACTACCCGACCATCCGGCACTGCATCAAGTTCGTGCTCGAGTCGAAAGGCGGCGCCGCGGCCGTGGCCGCCGCGCCGGCCCCGGCGCCGGCCCCTGCCGCCCAGCCCGCGCCTAAAGCCGCCCCGGCCCCCGCGCCCGCCGCGGCCCCGGCCGCCGGCGGAGTCAGCGAGGACGCCGTGCGCGAGAACATCCTTAACATGATCGCCGAGAAGACCGGCTATCCCAAGGACATGCTGGAACTCGACCTCGACATGGAGGCCGACCTCGGCATCGACACCGTCAAGCAGGCCGAGCTCTTCGCCGCGATGCGCGAACACTACGCCATCCCGCGCCAGGAGAACGTCTCGCTGAAGGACTACCCGACGATCCGCCACTGCATCAAGTTCGTGCTCGAGTCGAAAGGCGGCGCCGCGGCCGTGGCCGGCGCGCCGGCGCCCGCGCAGGCCCCGCTGCCGGAGCCGCAGCACTACTCCGAGCCCAAGCCGGCCCCGGCCCCCGCGCCCCAGGCCGCGCCCTCCGGCGCGGACGAGGACGCCGTCAGGGAGAACATCCTCAACATGATCGCCGAGAAGACCGGCTACCCCAAGGACATGCTCGAGCTCGACCTCGACATGGAGGCCGACCTCGGCATCGACACCGTCAAGCAGGCCGAGCTCTTCGCCGCGATGCGCGAGCATTACAGCATCCCGCGCCAGGAGAACGTCTCGCTGAAGGACTACCCGACGATACGCCACTGCATCAGGTTCGTGTTGGAAGCCAAGGCAGGGACGGCCGCCCCCGCGCCGGCGGCGCCGCCCGCCGCCGAGCCGGCCCGCCCCGCCGCCAAGAAGAAGGCCTCCAAGGCGCAGCAGCCCGAGCTGCTGGACCTGGCCGCGGCCCCGCAGGAAGCGCCCGCCGCGCAGCCCGCGCCCAAGCCCGCCAAGGCCGAGCATCCCAGGCGCCATATCCGCCACGTTCCTTCCATCGTGCAGGCGCCGGTGGAGCAGGAGGTCATCAAGAAGCTGGCCCCTAAGCGCCCCGTCGTCATCTTCGCCGAGGACCTGGACCTGGCCAAGGCGTTCCGCGCCGAGCTCAACAAGCACCGCGCGGACTCCTATATCTTCACGCCGGCCAAGACCAAGGTGAAGGACTCCATAACGGTGGACTTCCGGGACATCCCGGCGCTGGAGAAGGCCCTGGCGGACTTCGCCTCGGCCCATCCCGACACGCAGGGCCTGGTCTACCTGCCCGGCTGCATGGTCAAGTCGCTCTCGCAGGAGACGTCGGCCTTCGCCGACCTCAAGCGCTACGCGCTGCCCCTGTTCATCGCCTCCAAGTACTTCGCGGCGGGCCTGAACAAGGTGGACGCGGGCTTCACGACCTTCATGGCCGTGGTGACCACGCTCGACGGCGGCTTCGGCTACCGCACGCGCGACGCCTACGACCCGGTCTACGGCGCGATCTTCGGGCCCACGCTGTGCCTGCGCAAGGAGTTCGAGAAGAGCGCGGTCAAGCTGCTGGACTTCGAGCCCAGCTCCTCCAACCAGGTCATCGTGCAGAAGACCTTCTACGAGATCCTGTACTCCGACAAGCGCCTCGCGATCGGCTACGCCGACGGCAAGCGCTGGACGATGGTCGGCAAACCGCAGGCGCTGGACAAGTCCCGCCTGACCACGCAGCTCGAGGACCGCAACGTCGTCGTCACCGGCGGCGGCCGCGGCCTCGGCGCGATGTTCTCGCGGATGCTCGCCGAGCAGCACCGGGCCAACATCATCGTCCTCGACATCATCGACATCAGCGACAAGGCCAAGCGCCTGACCTCGATGAGCGAGGCCGAGCTGAAGGCCTACAAGATGGGCGAGCTCTGGAACGAGATCAAGGCGGCCAACGACAAGCCGACGCCGGCCATGCTCGAGAAGGAGTTCACCCGGCTCAAGGACGCGGCCGACATGCACAAGAACATGGAGGCCATCCGGGCGCTCGGGGTCAAGGTCAGCTACTACCGCTGCGACCTGACCGACACCGCGATGCTCTACCAGGTCATGGAGAACATCAAGGCCGACTTCGGCCAGGTCGACGGCCTGGTCCACTTCGCGGGGCTGGAGCGCTCCAAGCTCGCGGTGGACAAGACCATCGAGGAGTTCAACCTGATCTTCAACGTGAAGGCGGACTCCGCTATCCACATGTGGAAGTCCGGCGCGGTCAAGGAGAAGGGCTTCTGGGTGATGGCCTCGTCCATCGCCGGCAAGTTCGGCAACCTCGGCCAGACCGACTACGCGGCGGCTTCCGACTACATAGCCAAGTTCTGCGTCAGCCAGCATAACCGCGGCGTCCGCGCGCTCAGCGTGGACATGACCGGCTACGCGCAGATCGGCATGGGCGCCCGCCCCGGCGTGGAGGCCTTCCTGAAGTCCCAGGAGATGGAGTTCCTCTACCCCGAGGAGGGCATGCAGGCCCTGCTCGACGAGCTCGCCTACGGCAAGGTGCCGGAGATCATCCTCTCCGGCAGCCTCGGCAAGCTGGACTGGGACAAACAGCTGCTCTACGAGCCGGACTTCTCGGCCACCGCCTCCACCGGGTTCCACTTCGCGCCTAAGACCGAGGACCTGCTGAAGGGGGAGAGCCTGACCGCCACCAAGGAGTTCTCGCTCGAGAGCGACCCGTACCTGGCCGACCACGCCATCAACGGCACGCCTTACGTGCCGGGCGTGATGGGCCTGGAGACCTTCGCGGAAGCCGCGGCGGCCGTCACCGGCGCGCCGCCGAAGGCGCTCACCGGGGTGCGCTTCGCGGTGCCTATCAAGCTGCTGCGCGGCCGCCCCGCCGACGTCAGGGTCAAGGCCCTGGCCCTCGGCTCCGGCGAAGGCTGCGAGGTGCGCATCGAATCGGACTTCGTCAGCCCCAAGGGCCTGCGCCTGGGCCAGACCAGGAACCACTTCAAGGGCCTGGCGGCCGCCGAGGCGCCGGCCTCGGCGTGGAACTCCGGCATGCGCCCCGTCCTGCCCAAGAACAGGAAGTACAAGGCCGACGCCGCGACGATCTACAAGACCTACTTCCACGGGCCCAGCTTCCAGGTCCTCGACGGCGTGATCTCGGCCGAGAAGGACTCGGTGCTCGCGGTCTTCAAGCGTCCCCAGGCCCCGCTCTGGAAAGGCCAGCACCCGAAGCTGGTGTTCCACCCGCTCGTGTTCGAGGCGCTGTTCCAGGCCTGCGGCTGGCGCGACATCCAGTTCGACAGGACGATGGCGCTGCCCGACGCGATAGGCGCGGCGATAGCCTACGATAACGAGCCGCTGGACCCGGAGACGCTGTTCCTCTACGGCGTCTTCAAGGGCCGCACCGAGGACAACCGCAGCCTCTACGACGCGTGGGCCTTCGACGGGTCCTACAGCCTCGTGGCCGAGCTGCGCGACTACGCCATGATCCCGACCCCGATCTGACAGGACACTAGAGATGAACACCGTAAGACAACATGAGACCTCCGCGCTCTGGCCCGCGACGGAGACCAGGGTAAGGACGATAAAGGTGGAAGGCCTGCTCCCGGGCCAGGACCTCTCGCACAAGGAAGTGAAGGTCCTGTCCTCCTTCCGGATAGAGAAGCGGCGCGCGGAGTGGCTGGCCGGCCGGCTGGCCGCCAAAGCGCTGCTGGCCGAGTACACCGGCAAGCCGCCGGCCGAGCTGGAGATAGAGTCGGACCTGCTCGGCCGCCCGTCGTGCGGCGGCGCGCTGCTGTCCATCTCCCACTCCGGGGGCTGGGCCGCCGCGGCCTTCAAGCCCGGCTCCTCGTTCCTGGGGCTGGACCTGGAGAAGATAGAGGACAGGCATCCCGCCTGGTACTCGGATTACTTCCACCCCGCCGAGCTGCCGGAGCCGGACGCGTCCGAGGGGACGCGCCTGTGGGCCGTGAAGGAAGCGGCGATGAAGGCCCTGGGCCTCGGCCTGATGGCCGACCCGATAGACATCCGGGTGGCGGGGGAGAAGGTCTCCTTCCTCGGCAAGACGCTGGAGCGCTACAGGGAACTGGGCAGCCCGGCTTTCGTCCTGGAGACCCGCCGCGAGCCCGAGGGCTTCTGGACGGCCGTCATAGCCGGCCGAACCGGCGGCGATAAAAAGGTAGAATAGCAGCAGATGCCCGGCGAAGGCCGGGCCGCTAATCGGCCCCGAGCAAGGCGCGGGGTGCGATAAAGGGAACTCCTCTTAGGAGGGGTTCAGCGGAGCGAGGGCCGCGAGGCCCGACAGATCTGGAGGCACACACATAATGGCCGATATCATAGATCCCATAACCGGAACCAAGGAAGAGCCGCAGCCCTCGGGGAAGAAGTCCCACCCCAAGAAGGTGCGCGTGGTCCCGGAATCCCTCAGGAAGTTCCGCGAGGTCCACGCCGCGGCCGAGGCCGGCGGGCCGCCGGACAAGGTGGAGGCCCAGCGCAAGAAGGGCAAGCTGACCGCCCGCGAGCGCATCGCCTACCTGGTGGACGAGGGCTCCTTCATGGAACTCGGCCTGCTGATGGAAAGCCGCTGCACCGACTTCGGCATCAAGGACAAGCACATCAAGGGCGACGGCGTCATCACCGGCTTCGGCAGGATCGGCGGCCGGCCCGCGGCGATCTTCTCCGAGGATTTCACGCAGCTGGGCGGCTCGCTGGGCCGCACGCACGCAGACAAGATCGCCAAGCTGATGGACATGGCGGCCGACGCGCGCTGCCCCGTCATCGGCATCCTGGACTCGGGCGGCGCCCGCATCCAGGAGGGCGTCGACTCCCTCGACGGTTACGGCGAGATCTTCTACCGCAACACCAAGTACTCGGGCGTGGTGCCGCAGATCTCGGTCATCGTCGGCCCGTGCGCCGGCGGCGCCGTCTATTCCCCGGCGCTGACGGACTTCGTCTTCATGGTCAGGGGCATGAGCAACATGTTCGTGACCGGCCCCGAGGTGGTGAAGGCCGCCACCGGCGAAGAGGTGGACTTCGAGACGCTCGGCGGCGCCACGACGCACGCCTCCAAGTCGGGCGTCTGCCACTTCGTGGCCAACTCCGAGCCGGACTGCTACCGGCAGGTCAAGGAGCTGCTGAGCTTCCTGCCGCAGAGCCGCTTCGAGGCCGCGCCGGCCCTGGAGACCAAGGACCCCGCCGCCCGCAAGGTCGCGCTGATGGAGAAGCTCTGCGAGGTGGACCCGCGCAAGCCTTACCGCGTCAACCACATAGTCTGGTGGCTCTCCGACGACCACAAGTTCCTCGAGGTGCACCACGACTACGCCAAGAACATCGTGATAGGCTTCATCCGCCTGGGCGGGCAGGTCGTCGGCGTGATAGCGAACAACCCGGCCCACATGGCCGGCGCGCTGGACATCAACGCCTCGGACAAGGCCGCGCGCTTCATCAGGTTCCTCAACAGCTTCAACATCCCGATCCTGACGCTCGTGGACGTTCCCGGCTACTGGCCCGGCGTGGCGCAGGAGCACGGCGGCATCATCCGCCACGGCGCGAAGCTGCTGTACGCCTACGCCGAGGCCACCGTGCCGAAGATCACGCTGGTGCTCAGGAAGGCCTACGGCGGCGCCTACATCGCGATGAGCTCCAAGCTGATGGGCGGCGACATCAATTTCTCGCTGCCTTCGGCCGAGATCGCCGTGATGGGCCCGCGCGGCGCGGTGGAGATCCTCTACTCGCGCCAGATCAAGGAGGCCAAGGAGGAGGAGCGTGAGGCCCTGCGCGTGAAGCTCGCCAAGGAATACTCCGACAAGTTCGCCTCGCCTTACCAGACCGCCTCGATGGGTTCGGTGGACGAGGTCATAGAGCCCACCGAGGCCCGCAGCCGCCTGATCGCGGCCTTCCGCCTGCTGGCGGACAAGCGCCGCCCGGGGGAGCAGCCGCGCACCGGCAACATCCCGCTGTAACCTGACGTTACGCTAAGGAAGGGCCGGCCTCCGGGCCGGCCCTTTTTTTCGCCTTTCCCGTCGGCGCGCTATTAGCCGCGCTAATACTCCCATTAGTGTTTTTTGTAAAGAGGTACTTTTTCTATTTTGTATAATAGAAGGCATGGACCTACCGATCAAACTCCTTACCCTCGCAGTCGCAGTACCGGTCTTCGGCGCGTTCCTGATCCCGCTCGCCGGCCGGCTCTCGGTCGCCGCCAGGAACACCTACGCCGTGCTCCTGGGCCTGGCAACCTTCACGGCGGCCGCCGCGCTCGCCCCTACCGTGCTGGGGGGGCAGACCGCCAGCTTCTCGCTCTCTTTCCCGCGCGGTTTCGACTTCATCCTGCACGCCGACCTGCTGTCGGTCTTCATGGCCTCGATCTCGGCCTTCGTCAGCGCGGTGATCCTGATCTACTCGCTGGACTACATCTCCCACTACGAGAACCAGACCGAGTACTACACGATGGTGGTCCTGTTCCTCGGCTCGATGATGGGCCTGGTCTTCTCCGCGAACCTGCTGTGGATGTACGTGTTCTGGGAGATGACCGGCTTCGCGAGCTGGAGGCTGGTGGGCTTCTTCCGCTCCGACCGCGACGTGGCCAAGGCCAATAAGACCATCCTCGTGACGGTCTTCGGCGCGCTCTGCATGCTGGTCGGCATCATCATGGTCTACTTCGACCACGGCACGCTCGACCTGCGCGCGCTGCACGGCCAGGCGATCTCCTACGCCGCGGCCGCCTTCATCCTGGCCGGCATCCTCTCCAAGTCGGCCACGCTGCCGTTCTCGACCTGGCTGCCGGACGCCGGCGTCGCGCCCTCCACCGTGACCTCGCTGCTGCACGCGGCCGTGCTGGTCAAGATCGGCGTCTACGCCTACGCCCGCATCTTCGGCGTGACGTTCGCCGCGCCCGACGCCTTCTCGAACACCGTGCTGTACCTGGCCGGCGCCTCCGCGCTGGTCTCGGCGGGCGCCGCGCTGATCGAGACCGACATCAAGAGGATCATCGCCTACTCTACCGTCAGCCAGATCGCGTTCATCTTCCTCGGCCTCGCGAGCGGCAACAAGACGGCCTTCGTCGGCGGCCTGCTCTACATCCTGATGCACAGCGTCGCCAAGGGCGGGCTGTTCCTCTGCGCCGGCATCATCGAGCAGAACACCCACACCAAGGACATCACCAAGATGGGCGGCCTGTTCTCCTCGATGCCGGTCACCGGGGCGGCCTTCGCGCTGTGCTCGCTGTCGGTCATGGGCATCCCGCCGTTCGGCGGCTTCTTCAGCAAGTACCTGGTCTTCGCCGGCGCCGCGCAGAACGGCAGCCTGCCGGTGCTGCTGATGTTCTTCGTCGGCGCGATCATGACCCTGCTGTACCTGGTCCGCCTGTTCTACAAGGTCTTCCTCGGCGAGCCCGCCGGCCACGGCAACCCCCGCGAGGGTTCCTATACGATGGTAGCCAGCGTGATGGCGCTGGCCCTGATAGGCCTGGCCCTCGGCCTCCTGATCCACTACCCGGCCGTCTACACCGAGCTCCTCACCGGCTCTTTAGGAGTGAACCTGCAATGAACCTGATACTCATCCCGATAGTCCTCCCGGTCGTCACGGCCCTGGCGCTGCTGCTCATCAGCGAGAGGACCAAGTACCTCAAGGAGCTCCTGGCGTCCGGCGCCGCGCTCGTCTCGCTGCTGGCGGCGGCCAACGTCTTCCTGCAGCCGCCCGACATGCTGAGCTGGCGCTGGTTCGGGACGGCGGCGGTCTTCACGCTGCGCGCCGACCAGCTCAGCGCGTTCCTGCTGCTGGCGGTCTCGCTGTTCTCCGCGGCGATCGCGCTGTACTCGTTCAGCCTGCCGAAGAAAGGTCCGTCCAAGTGGTTCTTCTTCAACCTGCTGATGACGCAGGCCTTCGCGGCCGGCGCGGCGCTGGCCGACAACCTGATAGCGATGCTGTTCTTCTGGGAAGGCCTGCTGATCTTCCTCTATACCTTCATAGCGCTCTCGCAGGATACCCGCGAGGCCAAGCGCACCGCGATGAAGGCCTTCCTCATCAACGGCGCTACCGACGTCTGCCTGCTCGTGGGCATCACGATCACCGGCTACATCGCCGGCACGATGAGCATGAGCGAGATCTCGCACAACAAGCTGACGCTCGACTACGGCTGGAGCGTGTTCGCCTACGTGCTGCTGCTGATAGGCGCCGTGGCCAAGGCCGGCGCGTTCCCGTTCCACACCTGGATCCCGGACGCCGCCACCGACTCCTCCGCGCCGTTCATGGCCTACGTCCCGGCCGCGATCGACAAGCTGCTCGGCATCTATTTCCTGGCCCGCGCCAGCGTCTACCTGTTCCAGCTCAACAACGCGATGTCGCTGGTCCTGATGACCCTCGGCGCGGTGACGATCCTCGTCGCCGTGATGATGGCCTTCGTGCAGAAGGACTACAAGCGCCTGCTCTCGTACCACGCGGTCAGCCAGACCGGCTACATGATCCTGGGCATCGGCACGCTGAACCCCATAGGTATAGCGGGCGGCCTGTTCCACATGATCAACCACGCGACCTACAAGTCCTGCCTGTTCATGACCTCGGGCTCCGTGGAGCGCCAGGCCGGCACGACCGACCTGACGAAACTCGGCGGCCTCTGGCGCGCGATGCCGGTGACCGTCCTCTGCTTCGTCATAGCGGCCGCGGCCATCTCGGGCATAGCCCCGCTGAACGGCTTCTTCTCGAAGGAGCTCGTCTACAAGGGCTCCCTCGAGACAGGCTACACCGTGTTCTTCCTGGCGGCCGAGCTCGGCTCCTTCCTTACGCTGGCCTCGTTCCTGAAGCTGGGCCACTCGGTCTTCTTCGGCAGGCGCCCCGAGGAACTGCGCGACGTCAAGGAAGCGCCGTTCTCGATGCTGCTGCCGATGCTGGCCCTCGCCGCCGTCTGCGTGGCCTTCGGCTTCGGAGCCAGCCTGCCGATAAACCTGTTCATCTCTCCGGCGCTCGCCGGGCTGAACATCCCGCATCCTTACCTGGCCGGCTTCCACCCGGACAAGCTCTACTTCCTCTCCGTGATAGTGATCCTGGCGGCGGTGGTCAACCACATGCTGGGCCTGGCCTACGGCGGGGGGAAGGCGGACAAGGCCTCCGACCACATCCACTACGCCCCGGTGCTGAAGGAAGCCTACGCGCTGGCCGAAAAGCGCGCGTTCGACATCTACGAGCAGGGCATGGACCGCGCGGTCCCGCTCTTCTCCAGGACGCTCTACCGGGCGGACCGCTTCTTCGACTGGGTCATCGACACCGCGCCCAGTTCCACCGCGGGCTTCTTCAGCCGCGTCTCGCGCGGCTTCCACAACGGCTCCTACCCGCTCTACCTGGCCCTGACCCTGCTGGGCGCCGTCGTTTACATCCTGCTGGTTGGAGGACTTAAATAACATGGATAAGGGACTTCTGGCTTACCTCCTGATCCCGCTGCTGAGCGCGGTCGTCATACCGTTCGCCGCGCGCAACCGGCCGAAGCTGGCCGACCTGCTGGCCAACGTCACGCTGCTGGCCGGGCTCGTCAACCTGCTGTGGCTGGCGCTGCGGCCCTCCGTGATCGCCGGCGGCTTCGCCGACATCCCGGGCGACGGGTTCTCGCTGCTGCTGGTCTCGGCGGTCTACCTGGTCGGCCTCTGCGTGACCTTCTTCTCCGCGTGGTTCCTGGACGAGAAGCTCCCTAACCGGCAGGCCTACTACTCGCTGATCCTCGTCTCGGTGGCGGCGATGACCGGCGTGGTCACGACCACCGACTTCTTCACGCTTTACGTCTTCATCGAGGTGCTCGCGGTGACGTCGTTCGCGCTGATCACGACCGACGACTCCGGCGCCGGCCTCGAGGGCGCGCTGAAGTACTTCTTCCTGACCTTCCCGGCCTCCGCGCTGATCATCGCCGGCATCTCGGTCCTGATGCTGTCGCTGGGCAGCCTGTCCTTCGACGCGCTGCGCGTCTTCATGGCCTCGGACATCCCGTCCGGCCCGGTGACGTTCGGAGCGGCGCTGATCATGCTGGGCTTCATCATCAAGGCCGGCGTCGTGCCGTTCCACACGTGGACGCCCGACGCCTACCAGGGCGCCTACGCCCCGGTCTCGGCCCACCTGGCCGGCATCGTGACGAAGATCTCCGGCGTCTACGCGATCATCAAGCTGGCGACGCTGCTGCGCTTCTTCGACGGCCGGGCGCAGGCCCTGTCCGGGATCCTGATGTTCCTCGGCATGCTGTCGATAGCCGTGGGCGCGCTGGCCGCGCTCAAGCAGACCGACTTCAAGCGCATGCTGGCCTTCTCCAGCATCAGCCAGGTCGGCTACATCGTGCTCGCGGCCGGCCTCGGCACGCCGCTCGCCGTCATGGGCGCGATCTTCCACCTGTTCAACCACGCCACCTTCAAGACCGTGCTGTTCCTCAACAGCGCGAGCCTCGAGAAGTCCGCCGGCACCACCGACATGGAGAAGCTGGGGGGGATGGAGCACTCGATGCCCTGGACCTCCTGGACCTCGGTCGTCGCGCTGCTGTCCACCGCCGGCGTGCCGCCGCTGTCCGGCTTCTGGAGCAAGCTGCTGATCATCCTGGCCCTCTGGGAGGCCGGCCTGAAGACCTACGCCGTGCTCGCGCTGCTGTTCAGCATCGTGACGCTGGCCTACTTCATGATGATGCAGAAGAAGGTCTTCTTCGGCCGCAAGAGCCAGGCCGCCGAGAGCTCGCCCGAGGTCTCCGCGCCGCTGCTGGCGCCGGCGGTGCTGATGAGCGCCGTCATCGTGGCCCTCGGCCTGCTGTTCCCGTACTTCTACACCTACGTCAAGATGGTGGCTGAAAGGATAATACTATGATCTACCACGCCCTGCTGTTCGCGGCCGCGGTCGTCTTCGCGATGTGGGCCGTCATGGCCCGCAGGCTGCTGACGAGCGCGATCATGCTCGCGCTGGTCAGCGTGACCGTCTCGCTGATCTTCTTCAACCTCGGCGCCCCGTGGGCCGGCGTGTTCGAGCTGTCGGTCTGCGCCGGCCTGATCACGGTCCTCTTCGTGGGCGCGGTCAGCCTGATCCGCCACGAGGACGAGAAGCACCCCGAGAGCCGCGCGCGCTTCTACGCGCTGCCGCTGGCCCTCGCGGCCTTCGCGATAGCGGCCTGGTTCTACCTGCCGGAGTTCTTCGACGCGCTGGCCGGCTGGAGGCGCATGGCCTCCGGCGGCGGCACGATCGGCCTGGCCCTGTGGGACCTGCGCCGCCCGGACCTGCTCGGCCAGGTGCTGATGCTGGCGGCCGGCGTGTTCGTCATCAAGTCGGTGTTCCCGAGGAGGACCGAGAAATGAGCGTCTTCGCTTTCGACTGGTACATGATAGCCCTGCTGCTGTTCGCCGGCTTCTACTGCATGCTGGCCTCCCGCAGCATCGTCCGCCAGCTCATCGGGCTGGAGATCGTCTCCAAGGCCGCGATGCTGACGGTGATCTCCGCCGGCGCGCTGACGGCCAACCTCGTCTTCGCGCAGGCGCTGCTGATCACGATGATCGTGATCGAGGTCGTCGTGGTGGCCGCGGGCCTGGCGCTGCTGGTCAAGAACTTCCGCGTGAAGGGCTCGGCCGACATCTGGAAGCTCGACAGCCTCAAAGGATAACCCCATGGAAATACTCCTCTTCCCTCCGGTCGTGTTCGTCATCTCGCTGCTGTTCGTGATGGGCCTGTCCGCGCTGCTGAGCCCGCTGGCCGCCAAGCCGGCCCGCGTGCCCGGCTCCGCCAAGCACAAGGCCTACGGCTGCGGCGAGGAAGTCCCCGAGGAGCAGGCCCGGGCCGTCCCCGACTATCAGGTCTTCTTCCCGTTCGCGATCTTCTTTACGCTGCTGCACGTGGCGGGCCTGATGCTCGCCACCTGGAGCTTCAACCCGCTGTCCGCCGGCATCGAGCTGGTGGGAGGCTATATAGCGGCCGTAGTCGTCATCCTCGCGATCCTCTTCGTTGGATAAGAACATGAAAACATTCGACAAACTGATAACCTGGTCGCTGCTGAAATCGCCGTGGATCCTGCATTTCAATTCCGGCGCCTGCAACGGCTGCGACATCGAGATAGTGGACGCGCTGACCCCGAAGTACGACGTGGAGCGCTTCGGCATGGTCCTGAAGGCCACGCCGCGCCACGCCGACATCCTCGTGGTCAGCGGCCCAGTGACCCGCCAGCAGGCCAAGCGCCTGAAGACGATCTACGACCAGATGCCGGAGCCCAAGTTCGTGATGGCCGTCGGCGCCTGCGGCTGCTCGGGCGGCGTCTTCAACGGCTGCTACGGCGTCATCCCCGGCGTCGACAAGACGCTGCCGGTCTCGGTCTACATCCCGGGCTGCCCCGTGCGCCCCGAGGCCATCATCGACGGCGTCGTCAAGCTGATCCAGAGCGTCGAAGGCAAGAAGTGAGGAACCCATAATGACCGATCTCGCCAGAGAAGAAAAGGTAAAGTCCGACATCGAGGCCCGCTTCGCAGGCGCGGTCTCCAACGCCCTGGTCCAGCGCAGGAACCGCGTCTGGCTCGAGGTGGCCCCGGAGAAGCTCCCGGAGCTGATGGCCTGGCTGAAGGCCGAAGGCTTCGACCACCTCGCCACCGTGACCGGCTTCGACGAGGGGGAGAACCTGGGCGCCTACTACCACGCGACCGACACCAAGATGATCGTCAACGTGAAGGTCCGCACGCCGCGCGCCAACCCGTCCCTCCCGTCCGTGCTGGCGTCGTTCCCGGGCGCGCTGTCCTACGAGCGCGAGCTCGAGGACATGCTCGGCATCAAGATCGCCGGCCTGCCGCCCGGCCGCCGCTACCCGCTGCCCGAGGATTTCCCGACCGACCAGTACCCGCTGCGCAAGGACTGGAAGTTCGTCCCGCCCGCCAACGAAACGGAGGCCAAATAATGTCCAAGATCACCATCCCGCTGGGCCCCCAGCATCCCGCCCTCAAGGAGCCGGAGAACTTCATGCTCGTCCTGGAAGGCGAGCAGATCTCCGGCGCGACCGTCAACCTGGGCTATAATCACCGCGGCATGGAGAAGGCCGCCGAGGAACGCACCTATATCCAGGACCTCTACCTGATCGAGCGCGTCTGCGGCATCTGCTCCCACTCGCACACGACCTGCTACATCACCAACGTCGAGGAGCTCGCCAAGGCCGAGACCCCCAAGCGGGCGCTCGCTATCCGCGCGCTGTTCGGCGAGCTCGAGCGCGTGCACAGCCACCTGCTGTGGCTGGGCGTCGCCGGCTACGAGATGGGCTTCGAGACGCTGTTCATGTACACCTGGCGCGACCGCGAGCAGGTGCTCGACTGCCTCGAGCTCCTCTCCGGCAACCGCGTGCACTATTCCATCAACACCCTCGGCGGCGTGCGCCGCGACATCACGGCCGAGCAGAAGGCCGAGGTCTTGAAGCGCATCCAGTACCTCAAGGAGAGGACCAACTACTACATCAAGCTCGCCACCGAGGAGCCGACCGTGCTCGCCCGCACGCAGAACGTGGGCAAGCTCCCGCTCGACGTGGCCATAGAGCGCGGCGCGGTGGGCCCCACGGCCCGCGCCTCGGGCCTGGCCCGCGACGTCCGCAAGGACGAGCCCTACCTGATCTACAACGAGCTCGACTTTAAGGTGATCACGCACGACTCCTGCGACGTCTTCGGCCGCCTGGTCGTGCGCGCGCTGGAGCTCGTGGAGTCGTACAAGATGATCGAGCAGATCCTCAACAACCTGCCCGAGGGCCCGATAGCCGTGAAGGTGCCCATGCGCATCGCCCCCGGCGAGGCCGTCAACCACTACGAGGCCCCGCGCGGCGAGGACATCCACTACCTGAAGTCCAACGGCACCGACAAGCCCGAGCGCCTGAAGGTGCGCGCCCCCACCCTGGCCAACCTGCAGAGCGTGGCGTACATGCTCGAGGGCGGCTGGCTGGCCGACGTGCCGCTCGTGATCGCGGCGATAGACCCGTGCATGTCCTGCACCGACCGCGCCGCCGTCTGGGACCCCAAGAAGGGCAAGACCCAGGTCTACGGCTGGGAGGAGCTGCGCAAGATGAGCATCGAGCAGTACAGGCGCCGCGGCGTGGACTTCACCAGGCTGTGATATAAGGACAACTAAATGGAATCCATACTTCCCCTCGCGTACATAATCGTCTTCCCGGGCTTCCTGTTCCTGGCCGTCTACGGGCTGCTCCTGCAGTGGGTGGACCGCAAGCTCTGCGCGGTGATGCAGAACCGCATGGGCCCTCCGTGGTTCCAGCCCTACGCCGACTTCATCAAGCTGCTGGCCAAGGAGGTCATCGTACCGGACTACGCCGAGTCCCGCATGTTCCGCGCGCTGCCGTTCTTCGCGATGGCCGCCGTGATGACCGCGCTGGTCTCGATCCCGGTCTGGACCCCCGGAGCGCTGTTCTCGTTCCAGGGCGACCTGATCGCCGTGATCTACCTGCTGACGATCCCGACCGTGACGTTCTTCCTGGCCGGCTGGAGCTCCACGAGCCCCTACTCGACCGTCGGCTCGATGCGCGTGCTGACCCAGCTGTTCGCCTACGAGGTGCCGCTGATGCTCGCGCTGATCGGCCCGGCCATCCTCGCCGGCTCCTGGAGCGTCTCCGAGATCTCCGCCTTCTTCGCGGCGCACCCGTCGCTGATCCCGGCCCAGCTGCTGGGCTTCGGCGCGGCGCTGATCGCGCTGCAGGGCAAGCTCGAGCGCCTGCCGTTCGACATCCCGCACGCCAAGAACGAGATCGTCGGCGGCCAGTTCACCGAGTACTCCGGCCGCCTGCTGGACTTCTTCCTGCTGGCCGTGGACATGGAGCTCGTCGTCGGCGCGGCGCTGGTCAACGCGGTCTTCCTGGGCGGCACGCTGGGCCTGGCCGGGCTGGCCGGCGTCGGCGTGTTCCTGGTCAAGACCCTCTTCATCACCTTCCTGCTGGCGCTGCTGAAGGTGCTGATGGCCCGCATCCGCATCGAGCAGATGATCAACTTCTGCTGGAAGTACCTGGCCCCGGTGGCGATGGCCCAGGTGGCTTTCGACATCTTCCTCAAGTCCAAACTAGGATAACTCCATGAAAAAACCCGCAAGAGTCTTCAGCGAAGTCATAAAGCACCTCTTCAAGAAGCCGGCCACCTGCGCCTACCCGTTCGAGCCGGCGCGGATCATGCCGCACTTCCGCGGCCGCATCGCCTTCGAGCAGGACAAGTGCATAGGCTGCCAGATGTGCGTGCGCGTGTGCCCCTCCAAGGCCATCGAGATCGTGCTCTCGAAGGACCAGCCGCCGGCCCCGGCGCCCGTGGAAGGGCAGCCCGCCGCCCCGGCCAAGAAGCTGTTCGACTGCATCATGAAGCTCGACCACTGCGTGTTCTGCGCGCAGTGCGTGGAGACCTGCCCCAAGAAGGCGCTGATCATGACGCAGGACTTCGAGCTGGCCCACGTGGACCGCAAGGAGCTGCGCCGCCATTACGGCAAGTAAGGGCACAGCCCCCGACGGAGAAGCCGGCCCCGCGCCGGCTTCTTCTTTTCAGGGGCCGTCGGGAACCGCGGCGGCCTTATCGGCTATAATATACCAATGACCAAAGCCCGGGCCTTATCCGCCGCCGCGCTCTGGCTGTCCCTGGCCGGGACGGCCGGCGCCCTGGGGCTGCCGGGCCTCACCGCGGCGGACGCGGCGCGCGTCCCGGCGCCGCCCGCGCCGGAGCGGCCGCGGCGCCCCGCGCCCGCCGACTGGACCGTGATGGTCTACCTGAACGCCAAGAACAACCTGGAGGAGTTCGGCCTGAAGGACCTCAACGAGCTGGAGGCCGCCGGGTCCACGGACCGGGTCAGCATCGTCGCCGAGCTGGGCAGGATGAAGGGCTATTACGCCGGCGACGGGGACTGGACCGGCGTGCGCCGCTATTACGTGACGCGGGACCTGGACCGCGGCGCCGTGACCTCGCCGGTCCTGGCCGACCTGGGCCCCGCCGACATGGGCGACTACCGGGAACTGGCGGCTTTCATCCGCTGGGCCAAGGCCTCCTACCCGGCCCGGAAGTACCTGCTCGTGGTCTGGAACCACGGCTCCGGCTGGACCAAGTCCGCCGCCGGCCCGCGCGGCATCTCCTACGACGACGAGAGCGGCTCCCACATAACGGTGCGGCAGCTGGCGCAGGCCCTGCGCGCGGCGGGCGGAGCCGACGTTTACGCCTCGGACGCCTGCCTGATGCAGATGCCGGAGGTGGCCTGGGAGCTCAGGGACCTCGCCTCCTATATCGTCGGTTCCGAGGAGACCGAGCCGGCCGACGGCTACCCGTACGACGCCGTCCTGGCCGCCCTCACGGCCGCCCCGGGCATGGCGCCGCGCGCCCTGGCGGGGGAGCTGGTCTCGGATTACGGCGCCTACTACGCGGCGCAGGGCACGGGCGCCACGCTCAGCGCGCTGGACGCCTCCGCCCTGCCCCGCCTGCGGGAGCTGACGGCCGCCTTCGCGGAGGCGGCGATGGCCGCCGGCGACCGCGGCGTCATGAAGCGCGGCCTCTATTACGCCCAGCATTACGCCTACGACGACAACAAGGACCTGGGCTCCTTCCTGGACTACGTGGCCGCCAAAGCCCGCGACCAGCGCCTGCGCGGCGCCGCGGCCGCGCTGGCCGCCCACCTGCGGGGCCCGCTCGTCCCTTTCCGGGCCGCCGCCAACTACGCCCAGGTCCCCGACGGGCTCGAACCCGCGGACTACGGCCTGGCCTCGGGCCTGGCCGTCTACCTCCCCGGCACCCGGCCGCCGGCGGCCTACGCCGAGCTCTCCTGGGCGGCGGACTCCTCGTGGGGCGCCTTCCTCGCCTGGCTGACGGGCAAATGACGGGAGCCGCCGTTCCCCAGCCGGCGGCAAATCTTCTATAATCAGGTTATGAACTTCGCTTTCCTGCGCAACTGGTTCGACGACAGCCGCATCTTCGGCAACACGCCGGAGGCCTACGGCCTGGCCCTGGTGGCCTTCCTGGCCGCGCTGGCCATCCTCTACATAGTCAAGAACGTGGGACTGGCCCGCCTGCGCGCCATGGCGGAGAAGACCGAGACCGACCTGGACGACCTGGCCGTGTCGCTGATAGACAAGGTCCGCTGGTTCGAGTACCAGCTCGTGGCCTTCTACGTCGCCACCCGCTACCTGGTCCGCACCCCGCTCTTCGACAAGGTCCTGCACCTGCTGATCCTCGTGGTCTTCACCTACCGCGCCATCACGGTGGTACAGGGCCTGCTGGGCTACTGGCTCGACAGGATCGCCGCGCAGCGCCAGCTCTCCGACGCGGCCCGCGCCTCGGTCATCAACAGCACGCAGATCATCCTGCGGGCGCTCGTCTGGGTGGCCGCCGTCCTGTTCGTGCTGGACAACCTCGGGGTCAACATCTCGGCGGTGCTCACCGGCCTCGGCATCGGCGGCGTCGCCGTGGCGCTGGCCGCCCAGGCCATCCTCGGCGACCTGTTCAACTTCTTCGTGATCCTGCTCGACAAGCCTTTCCACGTCGGGGACTTCATCGTGGCCGGGGACGTTGCCGGCACCGTGGAGCACATCGGCCTCAAGTCCATCCGCATCCGCAGCCTCTCCGGCGAGCAACTCGTGCTCTCCAACACCAAGCTGCTCTCGATGGAGCTCAAGAACTACAAGCGCATGGAGCGCCGGCGCGTCGTCTTCTCGGCGGGCGTGACCTACCAGACCGCCCCCGAAAAGCTCAAACGCATCCCCGGCCTCATAAAAGGCATCATCGGCGGCGTGGAGAAGGCGACCTTCGACAGGTCCAACCTGTCCGGCCTCGGCGACTCCTCGATAGACTTCGAGACGGTCTACTACGTGGAGTCGCCCGACTACAACTTCTTCATGAACGCGCACGAGCGCATACTGCAGTCGCTGATAGAGGCCTTCGCGAAGGAAGGCATAGACTTCGCCTACCCGACGCGGACCGTTTTCGTTAACAAGTGACGGAGGATACGATGAAAAAGATATTACTGGCCGCCGCGGCCTGCGCCCTGCTGGCGCCGCGGCTCTCCGCGGCGAACGTGGCCGTGGTGGACGGGAAAGGGATAACCCGCGACGAACTGACCAAGAAGCTCTGGTGGCAGTACGGGGCCCAGGGCCTCTCCGACCTGATAGACGAGAGGCTGCTGCTCGAGGAAGCGGCGCGCCTGGGAGTGAAGGCCGACCCTAAAGAGGTGGAGGCGCGCTACAAGGCCCTCTCCGAGGGCTCCGACAAGGCCTCTTTCGAGAAGAACCTCAAATCGGTGGGCTGGACGCCGGGGGACCTGCGCGACCTGCTGAAGCGCCAGCTGACCATCCGCGAGGCCGTGATAGCCGACGGCAAGCTGAAGGTCACCGACGCGGACGTCCGAGAGTTCTACGACAAGAACAGGGACCGCCTCGGCTCGCCGGACTCGGTAAAGCTCTCGCAGATCTTCGTCAACACCAAGGCCGAGGGCGACGACGCCTTCGAACTGCTGACCTCGGTGGGGGCGGACTTCGCCAAGCTGTCGGCCCTGAAGTCGGCCGACGAGAACCTGCGCAAGAACGGCGGCTCGCTGGGCTACGTCTCGCGCGGCATGCTGCAGCCGGACCTCGAGAAGGAGATCTTCTCGCTGAAGCCCGGCCAGATCACCAAGCCCATACCCACCGGCAACGGGTTCAGCATCTTCAAGGTCGAGGAGCTCCGGGCCGGCCAGCCGGCCGTCTTCGACACCGTCAGGGAGGACATCCGCTCCGCCCTGCTGAACCAGAGGATCACGCAGGCCCTGCCGCAGCTCGCCGCCGAGCTCCGCCGAAAGGCCAAGATCGAGATAATAAAGTAAGGCTCCGGGGGGATAAAAGAAAGGCGGGCCGGATATCCGGCCCGCCTTTCTTTACGCCCGGGAAGGGCGCCCGCGCTTAGTGCGCCTCTTCCTCGCCCTGCTGCGGCTTCTTCGTGAAGCCGGTGACCAGGAAGTAGAGCACCATCACCGCCAGGATGATCTGCGTGGCGTAGAAGCTGCCGCGGGAGCTGAAGCTCGCCAGGTCGTCGAAGCGGCCGTACAGCAGCGAGAAGCGGGCCATCACGGTGTTGCCGAAGGCCGCGCCGAAGTAGACCATCAGGAAGTAGATGCCGACGTTCGACACCTTCTTGACCGAGCCCTTGTGCTCGACCGAGAAGAAGAAGTAGAACAGCACGCAGACCACGCCCAGCGCGATCAGCAGCGAGTTGAAGATCGCGAACGGGGTCATCGAGGCCAGGGCCGAGAACGGCCGGATCGTGCCGGCGATCTGGTTCATGAAGTCCGTGGAGAGGCCGGCGGGGACCGCGAGGCCCGCGCCGTAGCCCATCAGGAACGTGAAGCCGTAGCGGGAGAGCCACGAGATCTTCGGGATGAACTGGGTCACGAGCGACAGGCCCAGCACAGCCGGTATGATCACGCCCCACTGGTGCGCCATCAGCGGCTCCCAGACCTTGGGCTTCCAGATGTTGAACATGTACACCTGGAACCACCAGCCCATGCCGGCGCCGAGGTACAGGTGCTCCGCGATCTTGAAGAACGGGTTGTCCCTGTAGAGGAAGCTGAAGAGGAATATCGTAAGGCCCGCGGCCAGCCACGCGCCCGCAATCATCCAAGGTTCTGTCATAATCACCTCTTAAAGATACCTGATAACGAGAAGTATGATATTGGACGTCAATATCAGGCCCAGCACCAGCAGGTGGGCCAGGTTGAGCGCGTCGATGCCGGAGGTGCCCTTGCCGGGCTCCTTCACCAGGGACTCGTACTCGGCCGCGCCCTTCATGCCGCCGATGAGGCCCTTGAGCTGGCCGGTCTGCAGGTACGGGCCGTAGCCGGGCTGGCTGATGGCGGTGACGCCGCCGACCACGGGGACCTTGTACTTGTCGCCGACGTAGGCCACCCAGAAGTCGAGCATCGAGGTGCCGGTGATGTTGACGACCATCGCCATGTCCTTGTAGGTCTTGACGCCCTTCATGACCGGCAGCGACTTCGCGTCGCGGCCGTCCTGGTCCTTGTCGTAGATGCCGTAGAAGTCGGAGGCCATCTGCGTCATGACCGCGGTGGCGTTGGCCATGTAGGGGAAGATCGCGTAGTCGGTGCCGTTGACCTTGCCGTACTCGGCCGGCAACTTCTCGAAGATCTGCTGGATCAGGCCGGTGGAGCCGGCGATGTAGGTCACCACGGCCACGCGCAGGTTCTTCTTGAAGGCGTGGCGGATGGCGGCTATCGCCTGCGGCTGCAGCTCCGGCCGCGTGGACGGATCGTAGTCCAGCGAGAACAGCACGAACGAGCCCGCGGGCAGCTTGTCCAGGTAGTTGAAGGCGTTCTGGGTGTCGCGGGAGATGGTCTTGTTCGGCAGGCCGAGCGGCTTGAGGATCGGCACGAACAGCACCACCGCCAGCAGCAGGAAGATCCAGCGCCGGTCTATCTTGAAGAATTTTTCGAGTTTTTCCTTCATCGTATTAGTCCCTGCCCATGTACTGGCGTTCGATGCCGAAGATGATCTTCAGCGAGGTGACCACCGCGCCTATCGCGATGCCGATCATGATGCCGCGCTTGCCGGCCACGGCGGGCACGCTCATGATCCACTCTATGACCTGGTCTATGCCGGTATGCGTCCAGCCCAGCACCGAGTCCCAGATGATCTGGCCGAGCGGCACCTTGCCCAGGATCAGGATGAAGGCCGCCACGAACAGCACGAAGGCCTGCGCGGACTTGATCCTGAACGACCGGTAGGCGGTCGACACGATGTAGAACGCGAGGACCGCGAACATCGTGGCGCTCAGCGCGTTGTAGATGTAGCGGAAGGACCAGCCCAGCGAGGTGACCTGGCCGTCCACCATCTGCCTGCCGCCGTTCATCAGCGCCGGCACCACCATCGCGAGGAAGCCGACGTAGACGAACAGGCTGTAGCCCCAGCCGTCGGTCTTGCGCTTGATCTTGTTATAGTGCGAGTAGAACAGGCTGATGAGGCCGAGCAGGAACGCGAAGGCGGAAACTATGTTCTCCCACTTGTTCATCAGCTCGAGGTAGTCGACCGAGTACTTGTTCGGCACGTAGTAGGAGGCCAGCGTCAGCACGCCGACCACCAGCACTATCAGGAGGGGAATGTGTTTCTTTATGAATTTCATATCAATAGGCCTTGAAGAGGTTCAGGATCACCTGCGTGAAGCTGTCCCAGTGCAGCTTCGTGCCCAGCGCGAGCAGCACGATGCCTAAGAGCACCGAGACCATGACGACCAGCTTGCCGAAGTCCTGTACCTTCAGCGCGCTCATCAGCATCGGCTCCTTCGACAGGTAGGCGCCGGCGGCGTAGAGCTCCTCGCCGATCAGCGTGTAGTCGCAGGCGGTGAAGAAGAACGGCAGCTGGTGCTCGACGTCGGTGCCGGCTATCTGGATGGCGCCGGACGTCGCGCCGACCTCGGCCAGCAGCAGCGACTCGGCCATGAAGTAGCCCATGAAGAAGCAGGCGGCCGGCTTCTCGCGGGCGATCATGCCGTCCACCGAGGCGGCGTAGGAGAACTGGTCCTGGCTGACGAAGAAGTTCAGGTCCTCGCGGTAGGAGTCCGGGCGGCCGGCCTCCATGTAGGACTGCTTGACCACTTCCTTGGCCACGGTCATCACGATCGGGTCGTAGTGGGGGATCTTGATGAAGCTGTCGTACTGCGCGACCTTCTTGGACACCTCGCCCAGGATGAAGGCGGAGGCTATCGTGGAGATCGAGCTCATGCTGCCGATGCCGGGCACGTAGTAGATGGGCTTGCCCATCTCGGTGGCGCGGCCGATGGCCTCGTCTATGGCGTCGAGGCCGGCGATGCGGCGGATGAAGAGGCCCTTGCGCTTGGCGTGGGAGACCGCCCAGAAGAAGACGACCATCACGAGGACCAGCAGCAGCAGGTTGTTCAGGCGGTCCAGGCGGAACCAGTTGCCGGAGACGGCGGCCTCTGCGGGCAGGGATTCCGCGGTGACGCGGCCCTTGTCGGAGGAGGCCACCTTGAAGCGCAGCACGGTCCCTTCGGCGGCGCCGGGGAAGAAGTTGCCCAGCTCGGCCTTATAGGCGTGCTCGGCGGCGGAACCGTCCCAGGCCCAGAACGGCAGGTCGATGCCCTTGCCGGTGTTGGCCGAGGAGGGGAACTCGTCTATCCTGACCCAGCCGGCCCCGTCGGAGGAGGAGGCATAGACCGTGTAGACCGTGGTCTCGGTGTCGGCCGCGTTGACGGGCCAGCGCAGCAGCGCGGCGCCGCCGGCGTCGTAAGGCATGTCCGACGCCGAGAAGCCGTTTATCGCCGGGACCGCCGCCTGGGCGGCCTTGGCGCTCTTGCCGGCGGCGTGCAGGGCTCCCGCCGACGCCAGGCAGAGTATCAGGCAAAGGGACGATTTTTTTATCATACTGTTGATAATATACCTTTTAACCTCTTTTTCAGGCAAGCAAAAACCCGGCTCCCCGCGCGGCCCCGCGGCCGACGGCGGCCGGGGGGCTAACCGGCGGCCTCTATCCCCCGCATGACGGCGTCGCGCATGAGGTTGAACGGGGGCCTGGCGCCGGGCGCCGGGGCGTCCGTCAGCTCGTAGACGGCCACCCGGTTGAAGAAGCGGCCTCCCTGCAGCTCGTCGCGGGAATAGACCTCCCGGACGTGGCGGGCCCAGAAGGCGTCGAAGACGCCGCGGGCCCCGGCGTCCCAGTAGAACATCCCGTAGCTCCGGCCGAGCTTGACCGCCTCGCCGGCGTTGATCAGCAGGTGCGTGACGCCCTCGGCCCGCAGGCGGGCGTACAGCGCGTCGCCGTCCGCCGAGGCGGCCGCGTACTCCACTATCGGGGTGCGGTCGAAAACGGAGCTGACGATGAAATCCTTCTTCATGTAGAAGCTGCGGCCGTCGCCTATGATCAGCGTCTTGGCGCCGGGAGGCAACCGCTCGTTAATGAATTTTATCGCCGCGTAATGGCTGTAAGGGTAAGTGGGCCGGCTGTCGGACAGGTAGTCGTCCTTGGAGATCAGCCCGAAGACCGGGCGCCAGCGGCCCTGGGAATAGAGGATCAGGCCGGCCCAGTAGACCCCCAGCGCGCAGAAGAACAGCACGGCGTAGGCGAGCGTCCGCTTCAGCGCGGCGTGGGCGCGGCCGCCCAGCGCCGCGGCTATCAGCAGGCCCGCGGCCGGGAAGGCCGGCATCAGGAAGCGGGCCATCGTGGAGGTGACGGACCACAGCAGCCAGCAGCAGAGGAAATAGGCCCAGAAAGGCGCGGCGGCCGCGCCCGGCTCCAGCAGGAACAGCGGCGGCAGCAGCGCCAGGAACAGCGGCGTGAAGTACTGGGAATTAGGCAGGACGCCCATCGTGACGTCCCACGGGTTCAGCAGCCAGGCCTTGAACTGCACCGCGCCCATCTGGCGCGTCTCGGCCATGAAGCCGGCCAGCCTCTGCGGCAGCGCGCCGCCGGGGCCGAAGACGGAGGTGAGGAACGGGAAGAAGGGGTTATGGCGGTAGACCCAGTTCTTGGCCAGCCACGGCAGCACCGGCAGGGCCGCGGCCAGCGCGAACAGCGGGACGGCCCGCAGCAGGTCGCGCCTGTCGGAGCGGCCCCGGTAGAGCAGCACGAGGCCGGAACCTATCGCCGGGAACAGGCCGGTGGTCTTGACGGCCATGCCGCAGCCCGCGAGGAAAGCGGACAGCAGCAGGAACTTCCGGCCGCCAGGCTCATGGCGCAGCGCGGCCGCCAGCGAGCAGACCGAGAACATGGCCAACAGCGTCTCGGTGCCGGAGGACCAGGAGGTCAGCATGGCCAGCGTGACGGTGTAACTGACCAGCGCCGCCCACAGGCCGGCGCGCGCCGACAGGTGCCTGCGGCCTATCGAGAAGACCGCGGCCGCCGCGATCAGCCCGGCCGAGTAGTTCAGCAGCTTGGGCACCATCTCGTTCAGCAGTTCCAGCCCCGCGGCGTAGAGCATGCCGTGCAGCAGGAAGAGGTTGGAATAGAGGTTGTACGGCATGTCCGCCAGGCCGCGCTTGATGACGTAGAAGTTCGGCACCGCGAGGTGGTAGACCAGCGAATCGTAGAAGATCTCGGGCGACAGGGCGCCGACCAGGTTTATCAGGACCGCGGCGGCCAGCACGGCCCCGGCGACGACGTCGGGGAAGTCCGGCTTCAGCGACGGGGGCGCGGCCGGGGCCGGCGGGCGCAGCCGCAGCGACAACGCGCCCAGCCCGGCCGAGACCGCCAGCAGCGCCAGCACCGGCCAGCGGCCGAGCAGGCCGGCGGCGGCCAGCGCGAGCACGGCCTGCGCGAAGACGCCCAAGCCCAGCGCGGCCGACAGGACGGCCTCCTCCAGCCGGTCCAGCGGGCCGGCCTTCAGGACGGAGACCAGCAGCAGGCGGCCCAGCCCGGCGCAGGAGAGCAGGAAGAAAGCCCCGGCCGCCAGCGCGGCCAGGTGGCCGGGCAGCGCCTTCAGCAGGCCCGAGGTCAGGTATTGTCCCGGCGCCAGCGCGGCGGCGAGGTAGGCGAGGTCGGGCGGGAAACGGGTCAGGAAATTCTTGAAGATCCAGCCGCCCCAGAGGGCGAAGGCGCCCCAGGCCAGCCAGGCCGGGTAGCGGGGGCGCTCCGGCGGGACGGAGAGGGCGGGGCGGGGGGAGGCGTGGTTGCGGTTCTTCTTTGCCATTCGGGACGCGGGCCGCGGCCGGGCGGCGGACGCCGCTCCGGCCGCTTCCGGCGCGGCTTACTTCTCCAGCACTTCGATGTTGGCGCGGGGGACCACTATGACCTCGCCGCCTTCGAGGGAGACCTCGAGGACGCGGGCGTGGCTCTCGCTGCCGATGACCGTCAGCTCCGGCGGCAGGCTCTTCACGGTGCCGATCACGCCGAAGTGCGGTTCGCGGATGATGCGGATAGGGTCGCCGGGCTCGATCCAGCCGCGGCCCTGGTCCTTCTTGCACTCGCTGACGTTCTTCGGGTAGCCCGGGACTATGATCTCGGGGCGCATCACGCCGGCGCGGATCTGCGTGGCGCCGGAGACCGAGGCGTGCTCGCCGTTGCGGGAGGAGAGCAGCTTGAAGGTGTACTCGGCCATCGGGATCATGCCGAAGCCCTCGGTCACGATCAGCGTAAGGCCTATCTTCTCGGTGCCGGTCACGGCGACGCCGATGTCGTAGCCGAGCAGCTGGCGCAGGTCGCGGTCGTGGATGCCGCCGACCACGATGGCGTTGACGCCCAGCTCGACGGCGCGCTTGATCGTGGCGAGGCCGGCGTGCTTGCCGCCGACGACGATCTTGCCGCGGTGCCCCTCGCTGAGGGCCTCGGCCGTCAGTTCCTCGTCGGGGCTGGAGACCGCCACGGCGATCTCGCCGTTGGTCTCGCCGCCCACGCCGAAGATGCCCTGGATGAAGGTGCCCTCGGCCTCTACCGTGACGCCGAACTCCGGGACCACCTCGACGATGCTGCCCTTAACGTAGGACTTGATAGGCAGCACCTTCGGGGGTTCGCGCAGCAGCACCTGGCCGGTGACCGGGGAGACGGATTCCACGGTGCCTTCGACCGGGGACTCGATCGAGGTCTTGAACCATTTGAGGAAAGGCTTGTTCTCGGCGATGATCTCGCCTTTCTTGACCGCGTCGCCCTCGTTCTTGACCATGAAGTTCTTGATCTCCTCGGGGCCGACCGCCAGGCGGTTGGCCACGTTGACCGAGAAGACCTTGCCGGGCAGCTCGGTCTGCGCGACCACGTCCATGGCGCCTACCTGCTGCCCCATCGCGGCCAGCACCTTGCCGGGGATCGGCAGCAGGCGCTTCTTCCTGAGCACGGTGCAGGGCATTACCTTGAGTCCGGGTGTGTATGCGTGAGCCATATTCTATCCTTTTCCTCCTGGGCGTCAGACGGGGTACATCCCCATGGCCTTGTACCACTTGTTCAGGTCGTCGCGGCGCTTGGACGGGTCCTTGGCGAGCGTGAAGGGCCTGCCGCGGCCGTCGAGCACCAGGCCCACGACGCCGCCCTCGATGTCGGCCTCCACACGGTTGCCGGAGCCGGCGCCCATGTCGAAGCCCTTCACCGGCTTCGCGACGAGCTTCGCCTTAGGGGCGCCGAACGGCACGTGCACCATCTCGCCGAAGCGCAGCTCGCCGGCCTGGCGGCTGCCGTCGGAGCCGGTCACTTCCCACTCCATGATCTTCTGGCCTTCCTTCGCGAGGCCCTTCGGCGCGAGGCAGGTGCCGAGGCGCACGAGGCAGTCGTTGTAGAACACGTCGAGCGCGGCCTTCTCGCTGATCTGCGCGAGCACGCCGAGGTGCGGCATCATGAAGATGGAGTCCACGGCCATGCGGGTGATACCCTCCGGCTGGTAGGCGTCGATCATCATCATCATCGACTGCGTGCGGCGGGGGGAGTGCGCCAGGATGCCGCCGGAGCCGATCACGTAGTCCAGCCGCATCACGTTGATGAGGCTCTGGCCCGAGGCGGTCTGTTCGAACGCGTCGGAGATGGAGCGCTCCTGCTGCACGCCCTTGAGGCCCACGGCCAGCGCCTTGTGCTGGTCGAAGGCCAGGCGCAGCGCCTCGCGGGAGACGGCGTGTTCGACCTGCAGGTCCTCTACGGTCTGCGGGATCGTGGTCGGGCGGATCATCTTGTTCTTCAGGCGGTTGCGGAGGTCCTGCTCGTCTATGTCGAACGGCAGCCAGCGCAGGATGTTCGGCAGGCCGGCCTCGGCCATCACGTTGGAGATCGAGTAGCTCATGCCGAGGTTGGCGCTGACGGTGCGGTTGAAGACCCCCTCGAACACGCTGAACACGTCGGTCGTGGCGCCGCCGATGTCCACGGCCAGCACGTTGAAGTTGTTGGCCTTGGCGAACTTCTCGGTCATCGTGCCCACCGCCGCCGGCGTGGGCATGATCGGCGCGCCGACCATCTTCATCAGGCGGGGGTAGCCCGGCGCCTGCTGCATGACGTGCTCGAGGAAGATGTCGTGGATCTTATGGCGCGCCGGCATCAGGTTCTCGCGCTCCAGGGAGGGGCGCAGGTTCTCGGTGATGATCAGCGCGGTCCTGTCGCCGAGGATCTCCTTGATCTGGCCGTGGGCCTTGTTGTTGCCGGCGTAGATGACCGGCAGCTTGTACGAGGCGCCGAGGCGCGGCTTGGGGTCGGCGGCCTTGAGGAACTGCGCGAGCTCCACGACGTGCGTCACGGTGCCGCCGTCGGTGCCCCCGGAGAGCAGCATCATGTCCGGGCGCAGCTGGCGGATGCGCTCGATCTTCTCGTGGTCGGCGCGGCCGTCGTTGGAGGCCAGCACGTCCATCACGATGGCGCCGGCGCCGAGCGCGCAGCGCTGGGCCGACTCGCCGGTCATCGCCTTCACGGCGCCCGCGACCATCATCTGCAGGCCGCCGCCGGCGGAGGAAGTGGAAACGTAGATATCCACTCCGGTCTTGCCCTCGTTCGGCGTCAGGATCTTCTCGCCGTCCAGGATCCTGCGGCCGGAGAGTTCCTCGACCTCGGTGATCGCGTTGAGCACGCCTTTCGTGACGTCCTCGAAGGGGGCCTCGACGGTGGTCGGGGCTTCGCCGCGGAAGGTCTGGCGGTAGGTGTCGCCCTTCTTCTCGATGAGGATGGCTTTGGTCGTCGTGCTGCCGCAGTCGGTCGCTATGATGACTTCAAGGTCTTTTTTTGACATCGTTGTCTTCCTTCTTTTCAGTTGGATCGGCGTTGAGCCGGTCTACCAGGTACGTCACGGCCTTGCTGTTGCCCAGCAGGGCGCGGTACTTCCGCACGTCTTCCTTCCTGAACACCATCGCCAGCAGCGGCTCGAGGAAAACCAGCCCCTGCGAGCCCAGGCCGTGCACCGGCCTGGTGCTTTCGGCCACCAGGGCCGCCATGTCGCCCAGCCCGCGGGCGCGCACCTTAGCGGCCAGGTCGTCCAGCAGCCTCTTCTCCTCTTCCGTCGGTTCAGGAGGCTCCGGGATCTTGAAAGCGTTGTCCCAGATTCCCATGCGCTGATTATTCTACTATAAAATTATACGGAACCGCACTAACGTCCGCCCTTGAAACCGGGCCGGGCGGAGTGTATACTATAGAATGAGTTCGAGCGGGGGGCGGGAGGACTTATTTATGGACGGCAAGAACCCCATATCCTGGAAGGCGGCGGCGCTGCCCCTGGCGGCGGTGACCGCGGCTTTCGCCGCGGGCATAGCGTATTTCGCGGGCGGGGGCGGGACCCGCGACGCCGGCCCCGCCGCGACGGCCGCCGATATCAAGTTCGACTCCGGCCCCAGGTACGCGCCCGGGACCGGCCCGCTGGACAGGCCCGCCGCCGGCCAGGGCGGTTCCTCTATCGATATGTTCCGCGCGGCCAACAAGGGCTATTACCGGGAAGGTTCCTCGCCCGCCGCGCCTTCGGCCGCCGGCGCGCCGCACCCCAGGGGCCGCGCCGAGATGGAGGCCTTCCTGAGCCAGGTGCGCCACCAGGTCAAGTACGACGCCGCGGCCGCGCCCGGCGGGGAGGAGGACGAAGGCCCGGCCGCGCCGGGCGCCCGGGCCTACAATCCCGCCGGCCTGCGCCAGGCGGGGCCGTCAGCGCTAAGTTCTCCGGATAAACCCGCGCTCCGCTCCGGCGGCGCGGCGGACCTCGGCGGAGGGCCGGCGGGCAGGATCTCGGCTTTCGGCCCAGGCCGCTCCGGGGCCCCCGAGCCGGCCCTGCACGGCCCCGCGGCCGCCAGGCGGCAGCGCGCGGCCGACCTGGAGGCCCGCGCCTCCGGAAGCTCCGGCGGCATGTCCTCCGGCCGGGCCCTGTCCGGAGGCGGCCAGGGCGGCGGCACCGGGATGACCGCCGGCGAATACGGCTCCCACGGCGGCGGCTCGGGCGCGTCCATGCCTTCCTCGCCGGGGATGCAGCAGGCCGGCGAGACCGTCAATCCGGCCCCGATAGAGTTCCTGTGGCCCAACACGGTCAACTTCGGGGATATGTACATGTACGAGACCTCCGCCCGGCAGGCCATCGTGATGAACATCGGCAACGCCCCGCTGAAACTCGGGAAGGTGGAGAACATAGACGACGAGACCCCGTTCTTCGTGGAGAAGGACAAATGCAGTTCCGCCACGCTGCAGCCGGGCAAGAGCTGCACCTTCGTCATCCGCTTCGCGCCGCGCACCGCCAGGGACTACATCACCGCTTTCTACGTCCCGGGCGACGACGACGGGGCCTACTACCAGGCCTACATGGAGGTCAGGGGCAATTCCAAGTACTCGCCGTTCACCTCCTGGTGGCACAGCCGGTGGTCCGGCTACACCTACGGCCGCGGCAACAAGGCGGATTTCGGGATGGTGCCGGAAGGCTACAGCATGAGCGAGACCCTGCGCGTCAGCAACACCGGCGGCGGCACCTGGCACGGCGTCAAGCTGGACGCCTCGGGCCTGCCGGCCTCTTTCAAGCTGAGCGGCGACGGCTGCGCCGGCGCCGACCTGGCCGGCGGCCAGTCCTGCACCGTCACGGTCGTCTTCACGCCCACGGCCGCCGTCAACAGGAAGTTCTCCACGCCCTACTACGGCCAATACAACGCCGTCGACAGCGCCACCGGCGCCAGGGTCCACGACCCCAGGCCGAAGTTCCCGCCGCTGCTGATGGAGTCCCCGGAGGAGGCCTACCCGAAAGGGGAGATAAAAGTGACCGCCTCCGTGGACGACGACAACTCCTTCGCCCGCAGGCAGGAAGTGCTCTCCGTGCCGGTCTCGGGCGTGAGCTGCGCGCCCTTCCCGGTGCCGGGGCTGACGCGCATCCAGCGCTACTATTATTTCGAGAAATAGGCCGCGGGCGGCCTGGAGCGGGGCGGCGGGATCAGTGCCCGCCGCTCTTCTTTTTGGGGGCCGGCGGGGAGGGGAAAGAGACCTTGAGCCGCGCCCCGGGGCGCAGCCGGTGGGCCCGGGCGTAGCCGCCTGGCAGTTCCAGCACGGCCGAGGCCGGGGCGGCCACGCGGGCCACTTCCTCGTCGGGGGCGCCGCGCCGGGAGCGGGGAACGCGGTGGAAGATCCGCAGCACCTTCAGCTCCGCGTCGAGGTAGACCATGTCCAGGTCTATCAGCGTGTTCTTCATCCAGAAGGACTTGACCCCGCCGTCCCTGAACAAGAACAGCATGCCGCGGCCGGCGGGGAGGCTCTCGCGGAACATCAGCCCCTTGGCCTGTTCCTCCGGGGTCAGGGCCAGTTCCGCCTCGACGACGGCGCCGTCGGGCAGCGTCAGCCTGGCCTCGCGCGCCCCGCGGGGAACCTCCAGCGCGGCCGCGGCCGTTCCGGCCAGCAGCAGCGCGGGCAGCAGCAGGCGGCTAAGGTTCGGCGTCTTCATGAGGGTCCTTCCCTGAGGGCGGGGCGGTGGAGGGAGTTACGGCCCCGGCCAGTTCCACGGAAGTGGAGACCGAGATCAGGAACAGCGGCATGCGCGCCTCCGCCTCGGCCTGCAGGCGCCCGCCCTCCTCGAAGAGGGCCATCGCGTCGGCCTTGTGCCTGCGGGCCAGGCCGCGCAGGCCTCCGGCGGCCGGCAGCTCGGCGGCCAGCTTCTTGAACGGCACGGAGGTCCGCTCGGACAGCAGCATCAGCGCCGCCAGCTCCCGGCGGTAGATCCCCTGGCGCAGGTACTTCAGCATCTCGCGCTCAGGCGAGGTGGACCCGAAGACCGCGTACAGGGCCGCGCTGCTGACGTCGACGCTGAGCGCCCAGGCGTAGGCGTCCTCGCCGGTAGTATCGATCTTCGCCTCCTCCGGCCGCGTGAAGGCGTCCGGGCCCACCTCGGCGCCGAGGTAGACCTGGGCCGCGGCCGGCAGCGGGGCCAGCAGCAGACAGAGCAGCAGCGGACGCATCCGGGAGCCCCCGGTTACAGCGAGGTCGTGACCAGCGTCTCGGTGGAGAGCACGCCGGGGATGCCGCGGATCTCCTGCACGACGATGTTGGAGAGGGTGGGGAGGTCGTCGGTCTCCATGTCGAGCACCAGGTCCCAGCGGCCGAAGACGGCCGACATGTGCACGACGCTCTTGAGCGCCTTCAGCTTGCCCAGCGCCTGCTTCTCCTTGCCGGGCATCAGCTTCACGAGTACGAGTCCGGTTACCATAGGTTCGTCCTTTTTCCGCCGCGCGCCTTGGCGCGCTTCTTCCCTCCAATTATACAACCGGCCCGCCGGTTATTCAATAGGCGCGGACCGATAAATAAATTATAATAGACGCATGAGAGCCCTTATCCAGCGCGTCAGGCGCGCGGCGGTGACCTGCGCCGAGGCGGAGGCCTCTATAGGCCAGGGGCTCCTCGTGCTGCTGGGCGTCGGAGAGGGGGACGCCGAGGCCGACGCGGACCTGCTGGCCGGGAAGACGGCCAACCTGCGCGTCTTCTCCAACGCCGAGGGCAAGTTCGACCGGTCCCTGCTGGACGTCAAGGGCGAGGCCCTGGTGGTCTCGCAGTTCACGCTGTACGGCGACGCTTCCGCCGGGCGCAGGCCGGACTTCTCCCGCGCGGCCAGGCCGCCCGAGGCCAGGCGGCTCTACGAATATTTCACCGGCGCGCTGCGCGGCCTGGGCGTCCCGGTCAGGACCGGGGTCTTCGCGGCCGACATGCAGGTGGAGCTGGTCAACGACGGCCCGGTCACGATCTGGCTGGATACCAGGAAATAGCACGGAGCTTATACCCTCTAACCATATGACGATCCGCAAGAACCTGCTGCTTACCGGCCTGCTGGCCGCGGCGGCCCTCGCCTCGGGCTGCCTCAACCCGCTGATGTTCAAGAGAGGCGCCTACACGATGGACGACTGGGACACGTGGACCAGCTGGAACGACGCCTACGGTTCCCACGAGGTCACGCCCGACGGCGTCTACTACCGCCTGACGCCCCGGCAGGACGACACCCGGGACACTCCCTCGGACGGCTACTCGCCGGGCCTGATCCTGTCGCGCGAGCTGATGGGCGACAACTGGACGGTGGACCTGCGGGCGGACTTCGACATCCCGCCGGGGCAGGTCAAGCGCTTCTCCTTCGGGATCTGGGCCGGCGGGGACGCCTCCCGGCCTTCGCTGGGCAACGCGTCCGCGGTAATGAAGATAGTGGCCCAGCGCCAGAACGGGCCGCGTCCCGGGGACGACGCGCTGATCATGTTCTCCCTGCCCGGCGGCAGGCCCTACGCGGTGCCGCTCAAGGCCAAGGTCCTGCGCTTCGCCCGCTCCGGCCCCTACTTCTCGGCCGCCTACAGCCTCAACGGCAGGAAGTTCACGCCGCTGCTGACGGCCGAGGCGCCGCCCGGCCAGATCCCGTCCCAGAAGTTCTTCATAGGCGGCTTCGCGGCCGGCCCGACGGACGGCGCCTACGCGCGGCTGACCAGCCTAAAGATCAACGGCAGGGAAGTGCTCAGGTGAGCGCGGCCGCGGCGGAAGAGCTGGTCCGCCGGCTGCGCCTGGAGCCGCACCCGGAAGGCGGCTTCTTCCGCGAGACCTACCGTTCGCCGCTCGCCGTGAACGCGCCGCAGGGGGAGCGGGCGGCCTCCACGGCCATCTATTTCCTGCTGCGCGAAGGCGAGCTTTCGCGCCTGCACCGCATCAAGTCCGACGAACTCTGGCATTTCCACGCCGGAGGCCCGCTCGCGGTGGCCGCCATCCTGCCGGACGGGAGCGCCCGCCGCTCCGTCCTGGGGCCGGACGCCTCCGCCGGACAGGTCTTCCAGCTCGTAGTCCCGGCAGGCAGCTGGTTCGGCGCTCGCCCGGAGCCGGGCGCGGGCTTCACCCTCGCCGGCTGCACGGTGGCGCCGGGCTTCGACTTCGCCGACTTCGAGCTGGCGGACCGGGCGGAGCTGCTGCGCCGCTACCCGGCCAGCGCCGCCCTGATAGAGGAATTCACGCTTTTAAGCATAAAAGGAACTAAATGAGAAGATCACATTGGAAAAAGCACGAACGGCGTCCCGCCGCCGGAGGCCGCGAAGCCTTCGTCGAGGGCGTCATACAGCACCACGGCACCTTCGCCTTCCTGCTCTCGGAGACCGAGGGCGGCGGCGACGTGTTCCTGCGCGGCCGCGGGCTGGACCTGGCCATGGACGGCGACCGCGTGCAGGCGCGGGTGCGCCCGGAGAAGTCCGGGCGCCTGGCCGGCGAGATCGTGCGCGTGGTGAAGCGCGCGCGCACCTCGATGGTCGGCGTGCTGCGCGGCGTGAAGACCAGCTGGCTGCTCTTCCCGGAGAAAGGCTCCGCGCCGCCGGCCGAGATCTCCGGCTTCGCCCCCGGGATAAGCCCGGCCGAAGGCGTCTTCGCCGTGCTGGAGGTGAAGCGCTGGCCCGAAGCGGGCAGGCCGGCCTCCGGCGTGGTGACCGAGATCCTCGGCGACCCTTCGGACGTGAGCGCGCGCATAGACTCCATCCTGCGCGCCCGCGGCATCAGCGAGGCCTTCCCGCGGGAGGTCACGGAGCAGGCGGCCGCTTACGGCGTGCGCCTGCAGCCAGACGCCTGGCAGGGCCGCGAGGTCCTCTTCGACCTGCCGGTCTGCACGATCGACGGCGCCGACGCCAAGGACTTCGACGACGCCGTCTCGCTGGAACCGCTGCCCGGCGGCGGCCTGCGCCTCGGCGTGCACATCGCCGACGTGGCCCACTACGTGAAACCCGGCACCGCGCTGGACCGCGAGGCCTACGCCCGCGCGACCAGCGTCTACCTGCCGGACCGCGTCGTGCCGATGCTGCCGCCCTCCCTTTCCGACAACCTCTGCAGCCTGGTGCCGCGCCAGGAACGGCTGACGATGTCCGCCTTCATCGACCTGGACCAGTCGGGCAAGGTCGTCAAGCGCCGCCTCGCCGAGACCGTGATCCGCTCGTGGCGCCGCTTCACCTACGAGGAAGTGCAGACCCTGCTGGACGGCGGCAAAGTGCCGGACGTGCCCAAGCGCGTCGGCGAGGCCGTCAAGCGCATGGGCGCGCTGACCGACGTCCTCTACCGCCGCCGCGTGCAGCGCGGCGCGCTGGACTTCAACCTGCCGGAGTACAAGGTCAACGCCGACCCGCACGGCCGGCCGCTGGGCGTGAGCCTGCGCCCGCGCCTGAAGAGCCACCGGCTGATCGAGGAGTTCATGCTGCTGGCCAACGAGGCGGTGGCGACGGAGCTCTACAACGCCCGGCGCCCGTTCCTGCACCGCCGGCACGACGCGCCCGACCCGCTGAAGCTCAAGGCCCTCGCCTCTGCCCTCGGCGAACTGGGCCTCTCCGCCGGCCACATCCAGGGCGGCAACGTCCAGAAGGGCCTGCAGGACGTGCTGCGCCAGGCGGCCGGCCACCCGCTCGAGCACCTGATCAACTCGCTGATGGTGCGCAGCATGCGCCAGGCGGTCTACTCGCCGGTCTCGCAGGGCCATTTCGGCATAGCGGCCCGCTTCTACTCCCACTTCACCTCGCCGATCCGGCGCTACCCCGACCTGCTGACGCACCGGGCGGTGAAGTCGCTGCTCTCCGGCGCTAAGGCCGGGCAGGGCCTGCCCCTCGACAAGGCGGGCGAGCACTGCTCCGAGCGCGAGCGCGCCGCCTCCGACGCCGAGCACAAGGCCGTGGACGTGATGCGCGCGGAGCTGCTCAAGGACCTGCAGGGCTCCGTGGCGGACGGCACGGTGACCTCGGTCATCGAGAGCGGGGCTTTCGTGATGATAGGCGATACCGGCGCCGAGGGCCTGCTGCGCGTGAACGGCCTGAAGCCCGGCGAGAAGCTGCGCGTGATGCTGGCCTCGGTCGACACCGCCACCGGCAAGATAGACCTGGCTCTGGAGTCCCGGGCCGGCGGCCAGGCCCCGCGCGCCGGGGCCGACCGCTGGAAGGTGTCCCCGCAGCGCGGGAAGAGGAACGACGGGCCCCCGAAGGCTCGGGGCCGCGGGCGGGGAAGAGGCCGCGGCCGGCGCTGAGCCCGCCCCGAGGAATGAAAAAAACCGGAGGACCTCCTCCGGTTTTTTTATGGGCCGGCCGCGGGTTACTTCTTCAGCAGGGCCTTCATGCGCTCGACGTCCCTGCGGTAGGCCCCGGACTTGAGCAGGTCTTCGTGGTAGAGGTCTCCGAAGGTCTTGCCGGCCGCGATGTCGGTGGGGAAGTGGACGCCGCCTATCACGCGGTCCTGCGCGATCTCGTCGGCCTTGGCGAAGAACTCGGCCCGGCGCTCCGGCACGATGTCGGTCATCACGTCGGCGAAGACGCGCGAGAACGTGGAGTGGCCGCTGGGGTAGGAGTAGCCCCAGCTCTTCTTGATGCACGGCTCGGCCTCTCCGGGGTAGGCCTTGTAGGGACGGGGGCGCCGCCAGCGGTCCTTCATGTTGGTGACGGCGTCCTCCAGGTCGGAGGACAGGCGGTCGAAGAACTCCGCGACCTCCTTGGGCAGCGGCTCGGGGAACGGGCTGTTGCCGTTCCAGAAGGATTCGTAGGTGGACTTGGCGGTCTTAGCGGCCTTGGCGCAGTCGGCCCCGGTGCGCCGCTTCTGCCAGTCGAGGATGGCGGCGAGGTCGGCCTGCTGCGCGGCGGAATCCGGCGCGGGGGGCGGGGGGAAGTCCAGCGTCTTGAACTGGTCCGCGGCCACGTAATAGGTATGCTGCGGCGCCAGGTGCGCCCGCTTGAGGATCGCGCGCGGCGCGGGCGAGGAGCAGGCGCCGCCGCCGAGCGCCAGCGCGAGGAGGACCAGCAATAGTCTGTTCTTCGTTGGTCTTATCATGAGAACGATTGTATCAAATCCCAGGTCGAGGGGCGTGCGGGCCGGGGCAGGGGCCCGTCGGGCCGCGGTCGGCCACACCGTGGCCGCCGCTTGATCGCTCAGGCCCGGCGCTGGCCTATGGCCGTGCCGCATCAAGCGCTATGCGCATCAGGCGGCCTTACGCAAGCCGGGCCTTCCGCGACATCCCTCCGAACCCCTGCCCCGGCCCGACCGCAGCGTTCACCATGTAAGATTATTGTCAACGCGCGGGAAAAAACCGATAATATTGCGGTATGATCCCCGCCGTGAACGAGAAGCGGATGGTCGAGCTCTTCTGCGAGCTCGCCGCTATCCCGTCGCTTTCCGGCAGGGAGGGCGCCATCGCGCGCCGCCTTTCCGTCCTCCTCAAGCTGATGGGCGCCGAGGTCCATACCGACGACGCCGGCCGCAAGGCCGGCGGCGAGACCGGCAACCTGATCGCCCGCTTCCCCGGCACCGCCGCGGCCGAGCCGTTCCTGCTCTGCGCGCACATGGACACCGTGGGCCCCGCCGCCGGCGTCCGCCCGCGGGTCGGCCGGGACCGCGTCACCTCCGACGGCAACACCGTGCTCGGGGCCGACTGCAAGGCCGGCATCGCCGTGATCCTCGAGGTCCTCAGGACCATGGACGAGAACCGCCTGCGCCGCCCGCCGGTGGAGGTAGTCTTCACGGTCAGCGAGGAGATGGCCCTGCTCGGGGCCAAGTACCTGGACTACGGCCGGCTCAAGGCCCGCCGGGGTTTGATCCTCGACAGCGAACAGCCTGTAGAGAACGTCATCACCAGCGCCCCGGCCGCCGACCGCATGGAGATCAAGGTCTACGGCGCCGCCGCCCATTCCGGCGTGGCCCCCGAGAAAGGCATCTCCGCCATCCAGGTCGTCTCCGACGCGGTGGCCCGCATGAAGCTGGGCCGCATCGACCGGGAGACCACGGCCAATATCGGTTCCATCAGCGGCGGCTGCGCCTCCAACATCGTGCCGCCCTTCGTGGAGCTCTCCGGCGAGGCCCGCAGCCACGACCCGGCCCGCCTCCGCCGCCAGACCCGCCACATGGAGGACTGCCTGAAGAAGGCCGTCAGGAGGGTCAGGGTCCGCGCCGACGGGAAGACGCTGACGCCGCGCTACGAGTTCCTGGTGGAACCGAAATTCCCGAACCTGCGCATAGGCAGGTCCAACCCGGTCCTGCCGCTCATCGCCGCCGCGATGAAGGAGGAGGGCCTGAAGATGAAGCCTTCCGCCTCCGGCGGCGGCACCGACGCCAATATCCTCTTCCGCCACGGCATAGAGGCGCCGGTGCTGGCCACCGGCATGCGCGCCGTGCACACCACCGGGGAATACCTCGAGCTTAAGGACTTCTTCGCCTGCGCCCGCCTCACGCTGAAAGTGCTGGAGGCCTGGACCAGGACGAAGGACGACAGGAACTGACGGAGCATCTGAATGGCCCACATATTCGACCCCGAAGAAAGGCACAAGCTGGACAACCCGGAGAGGCGCGCGGCGATGCCCCCCGACGAGACGCTGGTCAAGGCCGGCATCAGGCCTGGCGACATCGTGCTCGACGTGGGCTGCGGCACCGGCTATTTCTCGCTGCCCGCGGCCAGGATGGTCGGGCACAAGGGCATGGTCTACGCCGTTGACGCCTCGGGCGTGATGCTGGCCGAGCTGCGCTCCAAAACTTCCCGCGAGGGCGTCTTCAACGTGCAGACCTTCCAGACCCGCCAGAGCTCCCTGGAGCTGCCGGAAGCGTCCTACACGCTGGCGCTCCTCTCCAACGTCCTGCACGAGGTGGACGACAAGAAAGCCTTCCTCGGGAAACTCGGGGCCGTCCTCAAGCCGGGCGCCAGGCTGGCGGTGATAGAATGGAAGAAAGCCGAGACCCCGGCCGGGCCGCCGCTCGCGGAGCGCATCTCCGAGGACGAGATGCAGGTGATGCTCAAGAAGGCCGGCTTCTCCGAGCCCGAGGCCTCCGAACTTACCCCGTCCAGCCTGCTCTACACCTGCGTCAGGAAATGACAAGGAAACGCTTTTCAGAATACGCCCTCGCGGCGCTGAGCGGCCTGCTGCTGGCCTTCTCCTTCGCGCCGTTCTACCGGCCCGCCCTGGCCTGGGTGGCCCTGGCGCCGCTCTACTACGCCGTCACCTCGTGCCGCGGCGCCAACGCCGCCGGCAGGCGCGGCGCGGCCGCGGGCCTGGTCTTCTACGCCGCGGCGCTCTCGTGGATGCCCAACGTCGTCCACTACCTGGCCTTCCCGTTCTGGAGCATCTTCGCGCTCTGGCTGGCGCTGCACGCCTGGCTGCTCAAGGCCCTGTGGAACCTGCTCGAGCGTCACGGGGTCACGCAGCGCCGCGCGCTGCTCTGGGCGCTGGCCGCCGGCGTCACCTGGACCGGCATAGAATATTTCCGTTCCGAGCTCTGGCCGCTGCGCTGCCCGTGGCTGGCCCTGGGCTACAGCCAGGCGCCCTACCCGGCCGTCTACCAGACGCTCAGCCTCTGGGGGGTCTACGGCCTCTCCGGCCTCATAGCGGCCGTCAACGCGGGCTTGGCCCTGCTGCCGCGGCGCAGCTTCCCCTGGCTGCCCGCGGCCGTCTTCACGGCCGTACTGGTGGTTTCCGTCTCGTGGGGCCGCTGGCGCCTGGCCACTACGCCCGCCGAGAACGGCGCGCCGCTGACGGCGGCCCTGGTCCAGGCCGAGAGCGCCAGCATAGACGAACAGGTCCGCTACAGCCTGGCCCCCGGCGCGGCCGGGGCCGACCTGCTGGTCTGGCCGGAATACTCCGTCTACGTGCCGCCGGGCCCCAACGGCGAGACTACCGTCCTGCGCTACCTGGAAAAGAAGCTCAAGCCCTCCAGGGCCGTGACCGTCATCGGCGCGGCCGTCCTGCCCGGGGACGTCCCCGGGGTCCGGCGGCAGAACTACGCGCTGGTGCTCGGGCCCGACAAGAGGAAGATAGGCCGCTACGACAAGATGCAGCCGGTGCAGTTCGTGGAGACCGGCCTGCGCGGCGACCCGCGCCCAGCCCCGGTGGCGACCCCGCTCGGCGCGCTCGGGATACAGATCTGCTACGACCTCGCCTTCGAGAGCGGGGCGCGCAGGGTGGCGCGGCAGGGGGCGCGGCTGCTGGTCACGCCGACGCTCGACCCGGCCGAATGGGGAGAGCTGCAGCACCGCCAGCACTCCGACATGTCCTCGGCCCGGGCCGTAGAGACCGGCCTCTGGCTGGTGCGCGCGGCCTCGTCGGGCTGGTCGCAGGTGATAGACCGGCTCGGTTTCACGCGCGCCGCGCTGCCCCCGGAACGGCGGGGCGTCCTGGTAGCCGCGGCCTACGCGGGCCCCGGCGGGACTTTCTACACGGCTTTCGGCTGGACGCTGGCGCCGCTCTGCCTGCTGCTGACGCTGGCGGCGGCCGCGGCGGCGCTCCGGGCGGAATTCGGAGGCAAGGGAGAACACAGGCATGACAGATAACGGCAAAGAGACCTCTTTTATAGGCAAGTTCCTGGAACTGAGGGGGGCTGCCAGGGAGCTGTGGATCATCTTCGGCACCAAGATCATGACGATCCTGGCCTACAGCGTGGTCAACTCCACGCTGGTGCTGTGGCTCTCCTCCGACCTCGGCTTCGGCGACAAGTCCGCCGGCGTCGTGGTGGCGACCTGGTCCACCGCGCTGACCATCTTCACCGTGATGGTCGGCTCGCTCGTGGACGCGGTCGGCATCCGCAAGTCGCTGCTGACCGGCTTCGGCCTGGCCGCGGCGGCCCGGCTGGTCATGGCCTTCTTCGCGGTCAAGTGGATAGCGCTGCCCTTCGGCCTCTTCCCGCTGGCGCTCGGCGAGGCGCTGCAGACCCCCGTCATGGTGGCGGCGGTAAAGCGCTTCACGAACACCCGCCAGCGCTCGATCGCCTTCTCCGTCTATTACGCGATGATGAACGTCGGCTTCGCGGTGGCGGGCTGGACCTTCGACAAGGTGCGCCACGGCCTGGGCGAGTACGGCCACTACGCCGTGCCGTTCCTCGGCATACAGATCAGCACCTACCAGACCATCATCCTGCTCGGCGCGCTCTTCACGCTGCCCAACCTCGTGCTGACGTACTTCGCGCTGCGCGGCGGCGTGGAGGCCACCGACGAGGGCGTCGTGGTGAAGCCGGAACTGCCGAAATACCCCGGCAAGTCCTTCCTCGAGGCCTTCCTGCTGTCCAGCCGCGACGCGCTGAAGGACTGGGCGCGCATCTTCTCCAACCTCTGGCTGCAGCCCACCTTCTACCGCTTCCTGGCCTTCTTCGGGCTGGTCGTGTTCGTCAAGCTGGTCCTCTACCACATGTACTACACCTTCCCCAAGTACGCCATCCGCGAACTGGGGGCCGGGGCGCCGTTCGGCCAGCTTTTCGGCACGCTCAACGCCGTGATCGTGGTGTTCCTGGCCCCGGTGATCGGGGCCCTGACGCAGCGCTTCACCGCCTACAGGGTGGTGGTGATAGGCACGCTGATCACCGCGCTGTCCGTCTTCCTCATGGTGGTGCCGCCGGCCCAGTTCCAGGGCCTGGCCGACGGGGCCTTCGGGCACGCTATCTCCCGGTGGCTGGACCTCTCCGGCCCGGTGCAGCCGCTCTACGTGGCCATAGTGCTGTTCACGATAGTCTATTCGATCGGCGAGTCCTTCTACTCGCCCCGCCTCTACGAATACCCGGCGGCCATAGCCCCTAAAGGGCAGGAGGGCTCCTACCTGGCGCTTTCCATGCTGCCCTACTTCGTGGCGAAGTTCTTCGTCGGCTCGATGTCCGGCTTCCTGCTGGAGGCCTTCTGCCCGGAGACGGGGCCGCGCAACTCCCAGATGATCTGGTGGATAGTGGGGGGAATGGCCCTGCTGACCCCGATAGGCCTGGTGGCCGCCAGGCGCTACATCCAGGTCCACGAAGCCGGCCGCGACTGACCCGCCCTATCGAGGCTTCGCCTCGATAGGGGCGTTATCCCGGTTACGGGGCTTTATATTATCCTTAATAATTATCTACAATTTAGGGTATGACCGAACCCAAAGAGCTTTACTCCTGCCTCGCCAAGACGGCCGAAAGGCATCCGGAGGAGACCGCCTACGTCACCGGGGACAAGCGCATGTCCTGGCACGAGGTCCTGTTCTCCGTGGACCGCGCGGCGGACATGTTCTGGCAGCTGGGCATCCGCAAGGGCGACCGGACCGCGATAGCCCTGCGCAACTCGCCCGAGTTCGTGATCTCCTATTTCGCCCTGGCCAAGCTGGGCGCGGTGGCCGTGCCGATAAACTACATGGTCTCCAAGGCCGAGGAGCTGGCCTTCATCCTGCAGGACTCCTCCTGCAAGGGCGTGATCACGGAGAAGGAGTTCATAAAGAACTATATCGCCGCCAAGAAGCTGGTCCCGGGCATGAAGTTCCTGGTCTCGGCCGATTTCTGCGGCATAGACGGCATAACCGACTTCTGGCGCTACCTGAAGCACGCCCATTACCACCCGCAGACCCAGAAGCCCGTCGCCGACGAGCACGACCTGACCGCCATCCTCTACACCTCCGGCACCACCGGCAACCCCAAGGGCGTGCTGCTGACCCATCACAACATCCTCGAGAACGCCAAGTCCGCCATCACGGTCCTGGACCCCACCCGCAAGGACGTCTTCATGGCGCTGCTGCCGATGTTCCACACCTTCTCGTGGACCGGCAACGTGGTAGCCCCCATCCTGACGGGCTGCAAGACGATGATAGTCAAGAGCATCACGCCGCCCAAGCCCTGGCTGCAGGCGATGGGCCGCGAGGGCGTGACCATCATGATCGCCGTGCCGCAGATCTACAGCGTGCTGGCCAAGGAGGCCAAGGGCCTCAAGAAGTTCTTCCTGAAGTTCTGGAGCCTCCGGAAGGTGCGCTTCTGCCTGTCCGGCGCCGCGCCGCTCAACAAGACCGTCTCCGACCACTTCCACAAGGTCTTCGGCGTGCATATCCTCGAGGGCTACGGCCTCACCGAGACCAGCCCGGTCGTGACGATCAACCCGCCGAAAGGCCGCAAGCACGGCTCGGTCGGCCGGGCCATCCCCGGCGTCAGGATCAGGATCCTCGACGAGCAGGGCCGCGAGCTCCGGCACGGCGAGGAGGGCGAGATCGCCGTGATGGGCCCCAACATCACCCGCGGCTACCACGCCAACGACAAGGCCACCCGCGAGCTCTTCACGCAGGACGGCTGGCTCAAGACCGGCGACATCGGCGTGCTGGACGAGGACGGCTTCCTGTTCATCCGCGACCGCAAGAAGGACATGGTCATCGTCAAGGGCCTCAAGGTCTTCCCGGCGCAGATAGAGCACACGATCAATTCCCACCCCAAGGTGCAGGAGAACGCCGTCATCGGCATCCCCGACGGCACCGGCAACGAGACGATGAAGTGCTTCTGCGTGGCCAAGCCCGACGTGACGCTGGAGAAGGCCGAGGTCATGCAGTTCATCAAGGCCAACTTCGACGCCTACAAGCGGCCGCGCGAGGTGGAGATGGTCAAGGCCCTGCCCAAGAACGCGATGCAGAAAGTGCTCAAGCGCGAGCTGCTCAAGCGCGAGCTCGAAAAGCGGGCCAAGGCCGCCGTGGCCGAGCCGCACCGCGGGCACGCGCACGCCGCGCGCTGAAAGCCCGCAGCATGGACCTGACCGCGCGGATCCTGAAGCTCTTCCCCGAAGCCTGGCTCGTGGGCGGCGCCCTGCGCGACGCCGCCCTCGGCCGCCCGTTCAAGGACCTGGACCTGGCCGTACCGCCCTCCCCTGACTTCCCGGAGAAGGTCAGGGCGCTGGCCCGCGCCCTCGACGCCGCCTGCTTCGTGCTCGACGAGGAGACCGCCGTCCACAGGCTGTCGCCGCGCGGCGTCCCCGGCCTGCAGCTCGACGTCATGCCCTTCGCCGGCGGCACGCTGGCCGCCGACCTGGCCCGCCGGGACTTCACCGTCAACGCTATGGCCCTCAGGCTGACCCCGGCCGCCGTCTTCAAGACGGACCGCAAAAGCGGGGGGCTCACGTTCAAGCCGCCCCGCTCCGCCGTGAAGGACCCTTTCGGCGGCCTCAAGGACCTGGCCGCCCGCCGCCTGCGCGCCGTCTCGCCGCGAGTCTTCGCCGAGGACCCGGTGCGCCTGCTGCGCGCCTTCCGGATAGCCTCCGCCCTCCGCCTGGAACTGCCCGCGCCCCTGCTGCGGGCCGTAAAGAAGCACGCCAGGCTGATAGCGGAGCCCGCCCGCGAGCGCGTCCGCGAGGAGCTGCTGCGCCTGCTGGAGAGCGAAGAATCGGCGAAGTGGCTGGCCCTCATGCACAAGGCCGGCCTGCTGACCGCCGTCCTGCCGGACCTCGCCCCGCAGGAGAGCTGCGCCGTAGGCTATTACGGCAAGGGCGGCGTGCTCAAGCACACGCTGCTCGTGGTGGAGCGGCTCGACCTCCTGCTGCGGGACATCTCGGCCTACCTGCCGGAGCACCGCAAGCTCGCCGGCGCCCTGCCCGAGCCCCGGCTGCTCAAGTTCGCGGCCCTGCTGCACGACATCGCCAAGCCGCCCAAGGCCGCCATGATCAAGGGCAGGCTGCGCTTCTTCGGCCACGAGGAGTTCGGCGCCGTCATGGCGGGTAAGGTCATGGAGGACCTGCGCTTCCCGCGCGCCGACATCCGGCTGGTGGAGGCCGTCATAGGCGCGCACCTGCGCCCCGGCAACCTGGCCGCCAACGAGAGCGTCTCCGACAGGGCCATGTTCCGCTTCTTCAGGAGCATGGGCGCCTACACCGTGCCGCTGCTGGTCCTCTCCTGGGCCGACCACGCCAGCTACGTCACCGGGCCCCAGCTGGGCCGGATGCGCCGCCGCCTGCACGACGAGCCAGCGCCGCTGCCGGCCGGGCTGCCCTACAATTCCCCGAAGAAGACCCTGCGCTACATGCAGGTCCTGAGCCTGCTGCTTACCGCCTACGTAAGGAAGAACCTGAAGCTGGCCGAGAACCGGCTGGTGGACGGCAACGACGTCATCCGCGAGCTCGGCCTGGCCGAAGGCCCGCGCGTGGGGGAGATCCTCGACAAGGTCCGCCTGCTGCAGTTCGAAGGCAGGGTGAAGACCAGGGAGCAGGCCCTCAAGGCCGTAAAAGGCATGCGCTAGCGCCGCGCCCGGCGGCGCTTTACCCGGAAGACCTATGCCGGCATAGGTCTTTTTTCTTTCCGCAGACGGCCCGCGGGCCCGTGCGCCGGAAGGCGTACGGTGGTAGACTATCGTATAGCCTGACAGGAGGCGGAACTTCATATGAAAAATAAATTCGCGATCTCTGCGGGGATACTGATGCTGGCCGGCCTCGGCCTGGCCTTCGCGGCCCCGGAGACCAAAGCGCCCGCCGCCCCGGCGCAAACCCAGGCCGCCCCCGACAGTTCCCGCTTCAAGGACATCCTGATCAAGCTGGTACGCCAGGACGAATATCTCGACGAGGCCCTCGACACCCTGGACGCCTCCAAAGGCCGCCTGAGCTCCCACGATCTCTCCGCCATGGGCCTCAGCCTCAAGATGATCTCCAACAACCTCAGGCACGTCGCCGCCCTCAATAAGGAGGAGTTCGCCTCCGTGCAGCCCGGCTCGGCCGACGCCAAGTACATCGCGGCCATCTTCAGCTATAGCCGCAAGGTGGACCGCAAGGCTGCCAGGGTCGGCGGTCTGGTGACGGGCCTCGCCGCCAAGTCGAAGAAAGCCTCTATGCGCGACGCTGTCTCCTCCCGCAGGACGGGCCGGAAGGCCAAGGGCAAGAAGCTCACGCAGCTGCTCGAGGAGCAGAAGGCCATGGCCGCCCTCGCAGCCGACGTCCGCTCGCTGCGCGCCGCCTCGCGCGGCCTCAGCGCCACCAGCAAATGGCTTTACATAGCCTCCAAATAGCCCGCCGCGCGTCCTGCGGCAGAAAGGTCCTCCGCCCTTAAAGGCGGGGGACTTTTTTTCCGCCGGGGCCGGTGCAGGACCCGCCGATAAAGTTGTAAAATCTTAAAGATATGAAAGACCCCCTCGAAGCCGCAGCCCTGCAGATACTTAAGGCCCTGGGCGAGAACCCCGCCCGCGAGGGCCTCAGGAAGACCCCGCAGCGCGTGGCCCGCGCCCTGCGCGAGATAACCTCCGGCTACGGCGCCGACATGGACAAGGTCTTCAACGGGGCTTTCTTCAAGGCCGATTACCGGGAAATGGTGATAGTCAAGGACATCGCCTTCTACTCCCTCTGCGAGCACCATATGCTGCCCTTCTTCGGGAAGGCCCACGTGGCTTACATCCCCAACGGCCGCATAGTAGGTCTTTCCAAGCTGCCGCGGCTGGTGGAGGCCTATGCCCGCCGCCTGCAGGTGCAGGAGCGCCTGACCGAGGAGATAGCCGGCACGCTCTACAAGGTGCTCAAGCCGCGCGGCGTCGGCGTGGTGCTGGAGGCCGAGCATCTCTGCGTCAGCATGCGCGGGGTGAAGAACGAAACCTCTTTCGCCACCACCAGCGCCATGCTCGGCTGCTTCCATGCCGACAACAGGGTCCGCGAAGAGTTCCTGAACCTCATAAAGAAACAATAACTATATTGATATTCCCCGGCCTTTTAAGTAGAATTTACACGTTGTCTGTTGCGGGTGTAGTTCAATGGTAGAACGAGTGCTTCCCAAGCATTAGACGTGGGTTCGATTCCCATCACCCGCTCTCGATTTAGTAGTAGCTGTATGCAGTACCTCAGGCCGATAATTTACCGGCAGTTCTTTGAGTCGGCTTGGGACGCGGGTGATGGGAATCACCTTATGGCTGCGGCTCGCTGACGCTCGCATGTCACCCGCTCCGGATTCAGGTGGAGGCAGTACCTCAGGCCGATAATTTACCGGCAGTTCTTTGAGTCGGCTTGGGACGCGGGTGATGGGAATCACCCTGCTTCGGAACACATCTTTCGGGGTTCAAAACAATAATGACAAAGTCTAAAACTTTCTGGGCTGTCGCGGCGCTCGTCAGCCTGGGCGTAGCCGCTTTCGCCGGCTACTCGATATACGAGCGCGTCTCCCTGCACCTCTCAGGCGACACCATAGAGGTGCGCCCGGTGCCGTTCCCGACGCAGCAGGAAACCGCCGCGTCCGGGGAGGGGGAGCAGCCCGGGGAAGAGGCCGCGCCGGCGGCCGAAGAGCCGGCCAAGCCCGCGCCCGAGGCCAAGCCCGCCAAGACGGCCGCGCCGGAGACTGAGAAGATAAAAGCGGTCAAGGTCCATTTCGAGTACAAGGACGCCAAGGCCAAGTCGGTAAAGATAGCCGGCAGCTTCACCTCCTGGAAGGAGAAGCCCATGACAAAGAAGAACGGGGTCTGGAAGGCCGACGTCTATATCCTGCCCGGCACCTACCCCTACCACTTCATGGTGGACGGCAGGAAGAAGCTCGACCCGGGCAAACCCAAAGCCCCTACCGGGGACTCCCTGGTGGACGTCAACTGAACCGCCGGATTTTCACTAAACCGCAACAAAGTTGTAACAGGCTAAAGATAGAATATTTTTCGGGCATGCTATGAATTTCAGAAAGGCCAGCTTAGCGTTCCTCTTCCTCGCCGGCTTAGCCTGGACCGAGGCGGGCGCCGCCATGAACGCCCGCCACAGCCACACCACCACGCTGCTGCCGGACGGCAACCTGCTGATAACCGGCGGCGTAACGGACGCCGCCAACACCAAGACCAGCAACGTCCAGATCTACAACATGTCCTCGAACCAGTTCGAGGCCTGGAGCGGCAACCTGGTGACGGCCCGTTCCTCCCATACCGCCACCCTCATGTCCGACGGCAGGGTGCTGGTGGCCGGCGGTTTCGACACCGCGGGCAACCCGCTCGCCTCGATGGAGATCTGCGACCCGATCGCGAAGACCTGCGCCGCCACCACGGCCATGAGCACGCCGAGGGGGGGACATACCGCCACCCTGCTCACCACCGGGCCCAGGGCCGGCCAGGTACTGCTTTGCGGCGGCCAGAACGGGGCGGACCAGGCCTCTATAACCGGGGCCTGCGACGCTTTCAACCCGTCCGGCGCCGCGGTCTCGCAGGCCGGGGCCATAGTCAGCCCCCGCATGGGCCACGCCGCGGTCCTGCTGCCCAACGGCAAGGTCTTCGTCACCGGAGGCCGCCGCAGGAACGCCACCGACACGGCCTGGCTCTACCAGCCGATGAACGAGCTCTACGACCCGGTCCTGGACGTCTGGACTCCCGTCTCGGCCCTGCTGCAGGGCAGGATAGACCACTCCGCCACCGTCCTGAACAACGGCCTGGTCCTCATAGCCGGCGGCTACAACGCCGCCAACGTCCTCAGCTGCCGGGCCGGCGGCACCCTGAACACCGACGAGTGCTGGTACATAGACAGGGCGGTGGCGGGCGACGCCGGGGCCATCAACCAGAACGCCGGCAACCAGGGCCTGCTGGACGGCGCGGAAGTCTTCGATTCCAAAGGAGCCAGGGCGGTGCTGGCGGAGGGGAGTTTCGGCGTGGCGCCGTACCGGGTGCGGCAGCATTCCGCCCTCCTGCTGCCGGACGGCACCTGGGACATGAGCGGCGGTTACGGCAATATCTTCCCGACCTTCTTCAACTACACGCCCACGCTGACCACCGATTCCGTGGTCTACCTTAATAAGACCGGCGACCGGACCGCGACCATCCTGTCCACCAGCACCATCCGCTTCCTCCTGGACCTGGACCTGTCCCGCAAGGTCTCCGGCAGACTGGTAGACTCGGACGCCTTCTTCTCCCTGCCTACCGCGGGCAAAGCGTCCATCGCCACCGACAACGTCTCCCTCTACCTGCCGCGCAGCACCGCCGCTCTCGACGGCCTGCCGGTAGGCACGCTGATAGGCGACGGCTACCTGCCCGGCCAGTTCTACAACACCGTACAGCTCACCGCCCCGCAGGGCGCGGCCTCTTTCGCCAGCCAGTCGCTCTCCTCGGGGGATGCGCCCAATCTGACCAAGGTGCAGAGCTCCGTGTTCACCCTCGCCGGGCCCCTCTACCCGGAAGACAAGGACAAGATCATAACGGGCAACATGACCGCGTGGGTCTCCATTACCCTGCCCGACATCTATCGCGGCATCAAAGGCAAAGCCTATATCCTTTCGGGGCAGATAACCGACCCGGGCGGCATCTACAACATAACCCTGGAACAATTCGGCAACGGCGACGTGGACGTTTTCGAGCCCACCTCCTGCGACGCCGACACGAACTCCTGCCTCTATATAACCACGGTGGCCTTCACCGGCACGCAGGGCAAGATCTCCAACCTTACGGCTCTCTCCGACGGCACCACGGTCTACTCCCCGCTCGATGCCGCCAACGACGACATCGCTTTAAGCCTCAAGCTGGACTACACCGCCGACGAGATCCACATGCTGGACCGGGAACCCACCTACAACTTCACGACCTCCAGCGTGGTCGTGAGGGGCATGGTCATGGCCAGCAGGCTGGGCTACATCCCGGCGCAGAACAAGTGGAAGGACCTCGCCGACCTGGACGTTTCCCCGACCCTCACGTATCCCGTCTTTAACCACACCTCGGTGATGACCCCGGCGGCGGACAGCGTGGTGCTGGGGGGGCGCAACTGCGAGGCTTCGCCCGCCGCGGACTGCCTGCGCGCAGCCCCCGTCTTCGCGCCCACTTCCGCCTACAAGGTCTTCATCCCGGTCCTGCACAACCCCGACGGCTCCGTCAAATGGATCCAGGGCAGCCCCCTTAACTCCAGGCGCGGTTTCCACACCAGCACGCTGCTCAGCGACGGGTCCATCCTGACCTGCGGCGGCACGGACGGCGCCTCCCAGCTCGATTCCTGCGAAAGGCTGGACCCGGCTACCAGGAAATGGGCCTTCACCGGCGCGATGACCTCGCCGCGCTCCAACCATACCGCCACGCTGCTGCCGAACGGCAACGTCCTCGTTACCGGCGGCGTAACGCCCTCCAGCAGCGCCGTGGCCACGGCCGAGATCTACTACCCGGACGCCGGGCGCTGGGTGCCGACCTCCGCCATGGCCTCGCCGCGAGCCAACCATACCGCCACGCTGCTGCCCGACGGCAACGTCCTGGTGGCAGGCGGCTCCACGATAAGCACCTATTCGGCCACCGCCGAGATCTACATCGCTTCCGCCGCCTACTGGCAGCAGACAGGCTCCATGGCCACGCCCAGGGCCCAGCACACCGCCACGCTCCTCAAGAGCGGCAACGTCCTGATGGCCGGAGGCGTCAACGGCTTCGGGGCCGTCCCGGAGACCGAGATCTACGATTACCTGAACAAGACCTTCTCCGCCGGCCCGGACCTGAACACGCCCCGCTACGAGCATACCGCGACGCTGCTGCGCGACGGCAAGGTCCTGGTCATAGGCGGCACCAACAACTCGACCAGCCTGCTCACCTCCGAGATCTACGACGGCGCCTCCTGGGCCTACCCGCTCGACCCCTCCGGCTCCTCCGCCCTGCTGAACCTCAACAGGAGCGGGCACCGCAGCGTCCTGCTGCCCAACGGCAAGGTCATGGTGACCGGCGGCGAAGCGCCTGGCGTCGCCCAGGCCTACGCCGAGAGCTTCGACCCCGACTTCCGCAGCTATTCCGAGCAGGGCGAGACCGACGCCAGGTCCCACCACACCACCATCCTCACTCCGGACAACTACCTGGTCGATATAGGCGGCTGGGACGGGGGCAAATACCTGGACACCACCGAGCTGGCCTATTTCTCCTACGGCCCGGACATAGAGGGCCTGGCGTCCGCGACCACCCGCCAGATGGTCATCTCCACCGCCACCACCTACTTCGACAGGGGCATGCCCATAACGCTCACCAGCGACGCGACCAATTTCCACGGCATAACCGAGGCCTCAGGCGGCGGCGCCGGCCCCATCAACTCCTCCTTCAGCAACCCGCGCGTCTACATGCAGCAGATAGACAACCCCAGCGGGTTCATGATCGACCTGTCGACCAGGATCTATTCCTGGTACGGGGGCCCCAACGCCAGCTGGGAAAAGACCCTTTCCTCCATAACCGTCATCACGCCCAGCCTCCCCGGGGAGCTGCCGCACGGCTGGTACCATATGCGCGTGGCCGGCAGCGGCATGTTCTCCGAGGGGCGCACGGTGCAGGTCACCGTCCCCCGTCCGTCCGGCGTCCCCACGGCGCCCTCCGGCCTCGTGCTCGGCGTCAGTTCCATAACCTGGAGCTGGACCAGCGGCACCGTGCCTTCGGCCGACGGCTACGCCCTCTATTCCTCCAGCGACAGCGTCTTCATAACCACCGCGGCTTTCGTCTCTCCCGCGTCCTATACGCAGACCGCCCTCCAGCCCAACACCGAGATCTCGGTAAAGGTAAACGCCACCAACATAGGCGGGGGCGGGGCTTTCGCCCAGTCCGCCACCTACTACACGCTGGCCGCGGCGCCCGCCGGGCTCTCGATCACCGGGGCGAGCTTCAACACCGCCACGCTGCAGTGGGACTCCTCCAACAATTCCGCGGCTACCGCCTACGAGGTGTCGATGTGCGCCGGCAGCGACTTCGGCAACCCGCTGCTGATCTCCACGCCGGTGCCGTTCGTGCCGGCCTACACCAGCACTTCCACGACGATAACCCGCCTCTCGGCCAACACGATGTACTATTTCCGCGTGCGGGCCAGGAACGGCGCGGCGGTCCCGACGGCCTTCACCCCCAGCGTCTCCACCATCACCGTGGCCGCGGTGAATAACCTGACCGGCACGGCCCTCAGCACGGCTTCGATAAACTGGTCCTGGTCCGCCTCCAGCGGCGCCGACTACTACGAGCTGTTCGACGTGACCGCCGGCACCGACGCGGCGGTCCTCGTCGGCTCCACCACCGACACCTCGCTCAACCAGACCGGGCTGGACCCCAACGCCCCGTACCAGGTGGGCGTCCACGCGGTCAAGACCAACCCCGGGTTCGGCCCGATATTCGGCCCGATGAACTACGCCGGGCCGGTCTATACCCTGGCGGTAACGCCTTCCCCGGACCCGATCAACCCCTTCACCGAGGTGAGCACCGGCAGCTTCACCGCCAACTGGCTCAACAACGCCAACTCCACCTCTACGGTCTATACCATCTTGATCTCGACCTCGAGTTCTTTCGCCGCTAACGCCACCAGCTCCGCCACCACCACGGCAGATACGCTGGCCGTCAACGGCCTGAGCGCCAACCTCGCCTACTACGTAAAGGTGATCGCCCGCAACGGCGACGGCATCCCGTCCGAGGAGGCCTCGCTGGGCTACGTCTACACCTGGGCCCGCCCGCCCCTCAGCGTGACCCCGGCCTCGGTAGAGATGTCCGGCGTCACGCTGACCTGGGACCAGAACGGCAACTCGCCGGCCACTATCTACGAGGTGCGCGGCACGACCGTCAGCCCGGCGTTCACCGACTCGGTGCTCACGTACCTGCCCTTCTCGGCCCTCTCCACCGCCGCCAGCTACAAGATAGGCGGGCTGCTCACTTCCACCACCTATTACTTCCAGGTCACGGCCTGCAACGGCGAGGGCGTGCTGTACGGCTGCACCGGCAGCCGCATCTCGGCGCGCACCCCGGCCGTGCCGGCCGCCTATACGCTGCCGGGCCCCGGCGGCGCGCCTTCCGGCTCTATAGGCGGCACCGCGCTGCCGGACGCGCTGACCACCCTCCACGGCTGGCTGCCCAATACGCGCGAGGTCACCCTGACCGTGCCCGCGGGCGCTTTCCCGGCCGAAACGGCCATCGCGGTCTCGTCCTCGGCCACGGGCGCCTGCGGCGGCTATACCGTCTGCGGCCGCACCGTCGAGGTGGCGATCTACAGCCAGGACGGGGCCCAGCCCCAGGTGCCCGTCACGCTGGACCTCGGCTACGAATGCACCATCCCCGACACTTCCAAGCTGGTCCTGGCCCGCTACAACCCCGTTTCCGGCCAGTGCCTGCCGCTGGAGACCACCATAAACCCGAGCACGCGCAAGATAACCGCGACGCTCAACCACTTCAGCGTCTTCCAGCTGATGGTGCGCAACGCCGCCTCCAGCCTCAACGACGTGCAGATCTACCCGAACCCGTTCAGGCCCAACCGCGGGCAGGGCTTCGTGACCATAACCAACATGCCCGCCGGCGCCGAGGTGCGCGTCTACACGCTCTCCGGCAACAAGGTCTGGGAGGGCACTGCCGGCTCCACCGGCATCCTGATCTGGCGCGGCGTCAACAAGTACGGCTACCTGGTGGCCAGCGGCGTCTACCTGGCCGTCATAGACTCCAGCGCGGGCAAGAAGGTCTTCAAACTGGCGGTGGAAAGGTAAGCTTATGAAAGCACCGGCCACCAGCACCCTCTTCCTCAGGTCGCTTTCCGCGGCGGTCCTTCTTTCCGCCCGCCTGGCCCTCCCCGCCGCGGCCAACGAGGACCCGCGCTTCTTCTCCGGCAAGGCCGCGGGCTCCACCACCGCGGACTTCCTGAACCTGCCCGTCGGGGCCAGGGCCGCCGGCATGGGCGGCGCCTATTCCGCGGTCAGCGAGGAGGCCTCCGCGATCTACTGGAACCCGGCCGGCCTCGTGCAGATCCCCAAGCTCTCGGCGGTCTTCATGCGCGCGCAGTACCTGGAGGACGTCAGCTACCAGTACGCCGCCTACGCCCACCGCCTCAGCTACGACTCGGTGATCGGCGCCTCGGTCATGCTGACCGACGTCGGCTCCATCCCCGAGACCGATATTTCCGGCAACACGCTCGGCTCTTTCACGCCGCGCGACCAGGTGTTCACGCTGGCCTACAGCAAGGCCATCCTCGAGTTCTCCGACAAGGACATGGACGTGTCCATCGGCGTCGCGGCCAAGTACATCAAGTCCCAGATCTCGGGCTCGGCCCGCAGCTACGCCGGCGACATAGGCATCATGACCTATAACTTCTCGGACATCCCGTACCGGCTGGCCGTGACGGCCAGCAACATGGGCGGGGGCATGAGGTACGACACCGAGTCCAACCCGCTGCCGCTGACCTTCAAGCTGGGCGGCGCGATCAACCCCTTCAAGAACATGCTGTTCACCACCGACGTGGTCCTGCCCAAGCAGAACAAGCCCAACCTGCTCGTAGGCGCGGAGCTCGCCACCACGCCCAACGAGCTGACCCGCTTCTGCGTGCGGGCCGGCATGAACGCGCAGCAGATGCGCGACGGCATCGGCGGCTTCTCGATGGGCATAGGCGCCACGCTGCACTTCTTCACCTTCGACTACGCCTTCGTCCCGATGGGCGAGCTCGGCACCACGCACCGCATCGCGCTGACCTTCGACTTCCCGTTCCGCAGCCCGGTCTTCCAGCGCCGGGACCGCACCATCTTCACCAAGATGAAGGGCATTTCCTTCAAATAACGGGCCCGCCGGGCCGGGAGGGGAGGCGCGCCGCCAGGCCGCCTCCCTTTTTTATTGACACCCCGCGGCAGTTTAATATAGATTATTAGACCGAAAAACCGCCATGAAACCTCTCGGCCAGCACAGATCGGA
>JAJZRA010000034.1 GCA_021847485.1 bacterium | reverse complement strand
GTCCCCACCGTCAGCGCACCGCCCAGCGTACTCTGCTTGACGAACTGGCTGGCGCCGCCGGTACCCGAGAAGTCGCTGCCGGTGCCGCCGTAGGCCAGCCCCAGCGTGCCGCTGTTGAGCGCGCCCGCGCTGCGGGTGGCCAGGTCCGCCAGCGACGACCCGGTCTTATTGACCGAAGCCCACGTCACGTTGTTGGTGCCGTTGATGCTTATCGTGTCCGGGACGTCGGCGTCGGCGATGGTCCCCACCGTCAGCGCCCCGCCCAGGGTGCTCTGCTTGACGAACTGGTTGGCGCCGCCGGTGGCCGAGAAGTTGCTGCCGGTGCCGCCGTAGGCGGCGCCGAGCGGGCTGGCCAGCTGCAGGACGCCGGCCGCCGTGAAGGTCGACTTGGCCGTACCGGAGCCGAACTGGCCGCTGCCGGCCACGTCCAGCGTGGTCACCGGGGCGTTGGTGGCTATGCCGGTCCGGGCCGAAGTGCCGGTGGAAAGGTAGACGTTGCCGGCCACCACCAGCCCGGACAGCTGCGTGGCCGAGGCCGAGCGCTGGATCAGCGCGCCGTCGTAGACGATATTGCCGGCGACTATCAGGTCCTCCACGCCGTCGGCGGCGTAAGGGTCTATCGGCGTGCCGAGCACCAGGTCGCCGCCGCGGACGTTCAGCTTGGAGACCGGGCTGAGCGTGCCTATGCCGACGTTGCCGCCGGGAATGACCGAGAGGCCGTCCACGGAATAGGAGCGCAGGATGACGCTGCCGCCCGAGCCGGTGGTGTTGGCGGTGACGACGGCGTCGCCGCTGTTGGAGAGCGAGGAGGCGGAGCCCAGCGTCGCCTTGTCCATCACGGAGCCGTCGGGGAAGACTATCCCGTTGCCGGCGCCGGTGATGTGCATGCTGCCGGCCAGGGTCAGTTTATAGTTGGGGTCCGAAACGGCGGTGCCGAGGCCGACGTTGCCGTCCCTGGAGCTGACGTAGACGGCCGGGGTGCCGGCGTAGCCGGTGGAGATCCAGACCACGCTGTTCTGGATGCGGTAATAGACGGCGTCCGCCAGCGTCTTGGTGGAACCGGCGATGACCATGCCTATGTTGGTCCCGTTCTGGGAGCCTATCTCTCCGGCCTCCACGCCGCCGCGGTAGAAAGCCAGGCGCGAGTCGGCCGAATCTCCGCCGACGATATAGGCGTAGGTGTTCTGGGCGGAATACTCCGGCTTGTTGTCGCCTACCTGCAGGTAGCGCGAGCCGGGGAAGTTGAAGCTCTTGAGCGCCGCGCCCAGGCGGTTCGGGGTTACCACGTCGCTCGACACCGTCACCTGGTTCAGGAAGGTGTTCTGTCCGCTGAAAGTGTTGGAGGAGGCGATGTAGGCCGGGTCCCCCGCGAAGGAACCGATGCCGCCGCTGACCGTCAGCGTGCCGTAGATCGTGGTGCTGGTCAGGTAGACCCTGCGGTTGAAGCCGTTGGCGGTGAAGTTGCCGTTGACGTAGGCGTCCCCGGAAATGGCGGCCGTGGAGGCGATCAGGCCGTTCTCGGCGCGCACGCTGCCGCCCACGTGCAGCTTCTCGCGCGGGGTCTCGGTGCCGATGCCGACGTTATAGGCGGAGTTCTGCTGCAGCAGCAGGTGCGAGCCGGCCGCCGCGCGGACCTCGTTGGCGGCGGAGGCCCAGCCGCCGTAGGCGCCGACCGAGACCGCGCTCGCGAGCAGGCCGGTGTTGGTGTGCACGTCGCCCGCGACGTCCAGCCGGTAGGCCGGGGCCGGGGTGCCGACGCCCACGTAGCCGTTGGAATGCACGCGCAGGCGCTCGGACCCGCCGGTGTTGAACAGGATCACGTCGGGCGTCTCGCCGATGGAGACGTAGTCGGAGTCGGCGCCGGTGACGCGGCCGCCCTTGACGAGGATGCCCGCGTTGAACGGCACGGGGTTGCCGTTGCGCTCCGAGATGCCGGACGTGCTGACGTAGACCAGGCCGTCCACGTCCAGCACGCCGGGCTTCGGCGTGGTGATGGCCGCCGGGCCTATCGCGACGGTGCCGTTATTGGCGGCGTCGTTTATGCGCATCCGCTCCGTGGTGCCGCCGCCGTTGCCGGTGTTGAAGCTCATCAGGCCGGTGCCGAGGTTGCCGGATTCCAGCAGCACGTTGCCCGGGCCGCTGATGCCGCCGGCGCCGGTAGCCAGCAGCGCGTCGGTAAGACAGTTGCCGGTAGGAAAGCAGATCTTGCCGTCGGCGCCGTTGAGCCGGATGGCGCCGTTGACGGTCAGTTTATAGTCCGGGGAATTGGTGCCGATGCCGACCATGGCGTTGGCCGTGGTGGCGAGCAGCACCTGGTAGGCCGCCGTGAAGGTCGATACCGAGACCGAGGCGCCGTCCTCGAGCTTCCTGGCGGCCACGGCGTAGGCCACGCTGCTGAAAGGCTCGCGCGGGGAAAGGATGTCGCCCTCCACCTGGACTTCCAGATAGACCGGCCTGCCGCCGCCCAGCACGCTCCAGTCCGGGGAGATGCTGGCGCTGAAGATGCCCTGCGCGGCCTCGGCCACGAGCTCGGGGCTGGTCCACAGCAGCGTGCCGGAAGCCGGGGCGTCGTAGATCCGGAAGATGATATGGATGGCGCCGGTGACCGGGGCGTTGTCCCTTTCGAGGCGGCCCTGGTAGTTTACGGCGCCGGGCACCGACCCGGGCCTGATGTCCCCGGCCGAAGCCGCGGCGGCCAGGCAGGCCGAGGCGGCAAGGATAAATAGAGTTCTTTTCATAAGCGTCACCTGTGCCGGAGCCCCGCGCGGAGGCTACCTGGCTATAACTATCTTCCCCTTCTTGCTGGACCCCTCGCCTTTCACGACGTAGAGGTAGAGGCCGCTGGCCACCCTGCTCCCGGCCTCGTTGCGCAGGTCCCAGCCCACGCTGTCGATATTATTGGTCTTCTCGATCGTGCGGACCTTCTCGCCGGAAAGGGTGAAAACGGTTATCACCGCGCGCAGCGTCAGCCGGGTGAAGGTGACGCCGTTGCAGCCCTCCCGCAGCGAGCACGGGTTCGGGTAGACGTGCGCCGTGCCGACGGTGGCCTGCGGCGGGCGCCAGGAATTGACGATGCCCCAGTTGACGGTGTACCTGCTGCCGGAGAGCGCCCCGTACCCCAGCTGGCCGGTGCTGCCCAGCAGCGAATAGGAGCCGCCGGTCTTGGGCGCGGTATTGCCTATCGTGGTCTGCTCGCTGATCAGGATGCGGTAATTGGCCGAGGAGATGATGGCGGAGGAATAGCCGTAGAGCCCCCACGCCGCCAGGAAGGCCAGTGCCGCTGCCAGTAACGCTCTCGGGCGCATATTATACTAATACCATAAATCCGGTTAAGTTTTTATTGCGCGGGCCCCGCCTCCCGCGGCCCTTTGGGCGCGATAATTAACAAATGATATAATTTTTTATCAATGCCGGAAATAGCGCGCCCCGATCCGCGGATACTGGTGATCAGGATGTCCTCCCTGGGGGACATCATCCTGACCGCCCCCGTCTTCCGCGCCCTCAAGGCCAAGTGGCCGGCCTCCAGGCTGGAGATCCTGGTAAAGCCCCAGTTCCTCGGGGCCGTCTCCAAGAGCGCCTTCATCGACGGGGCCGTCCCGTTCACCGGCTTCCTGGCGGCCCTGCGCGCTATCGACGCCGCCGCCTACGACGCCGTCATCGACCTGCACGACACGCCGCGCAGCCGCCTGCTGACGCTGCTGGCCCGCGCGCCGGTCAAGCTGCGCTACCGCAAGGCCTCGCTGGCCCGGCGCCTGTTCGTAAATTTCCGCATCCCGAGCCCCGCCCTCGAGAAGCACACGCTGGACAAGTACCTTGAGACCCTCGCCCCCCTCGGGGTGGCGCCAGGCAGCGCCGCCCCGCAGCTGGGCGACTGGACCCAGGCCCCGAAGCCGCTGCTCAAGCCCGGCCCGCTCAAGCTCTGCCTGCTGCAGACGGCCTTCCTCGGCGACTGCGTGCTGACGCTGCCGCTGCTCAAGAAGCTCAAAGAGCTTTTCCCGGACGCGGCCGTCACCGTGGTCACCCGGCCCGAGACCTCCGGCGTCTTCGCGGCCTCCGGCCTGGCCGCCGAGATCCTCGAGGACCGCAAGAAGACCGCCCCCTCCGCCCTGGCCGAGTTCCGCCGCCTGGCGGGCGAGCTGCGCTCGCGCCGCTTCGACGCGGCCATCGTGCCGCACCGCTCGCTGCGCAGCGCGCTGCTGGCCTGGCGCGCCGGCGTCCCGGTGCGCGTCGGCTTCTCGTCGAGCGCCGGCAGCCTGTTCCTGACCCACAAGGTGCCTTTCTCGTGGCTGCTGCACGACCTCGAGCGCAACCTGGCCCTGCTGTCCCCCCTCGCCGAGAACCTCAAGTCCGCCTTCCCGGGCCTCAAGCCCCCCGCCGGCCCGCCCCAGCCCCCGCCGTCGGCCGGCGCCGCCGCCGGCGTCAACCCCGGCTCGGCCTGGCCCACCAAGCGCTGGCCCGCCGCGAACTGGGCCAGGCTGGTCCGGCGCCTCGCCGCGCGCACCGGCGCCAAGGTGCTCATAGTGGGCGGTCCCGCGGAGCGCGACTGGAACGCCGAGATAGAACGGCAGGCCGGCCCCGAGCACTGCCTGAACCTGACCGGCAAGACCACGATGCCGGAGCTGATGGAGGCCATCCGCCCGCTCAAGGTCTTCGTCTCCAACGATTCCGGCCCCATGCACATAGCCTCCGCGCTCGGCGTGCCCGCCGTCGGCGTCTTCGGGCCCACCACCCGCGAACTCGGCTTTTTCCCCTACGGCGAGGCCAACGCCGTGGTGGAGACGCCGCTGGCCTGCAGGCCCTGCGCGCTGCACGGCTCGAAGAAGTGCCCCCGCGGCCATTTCCTGTGCATGCGCCTGCTGACCGTGGGAGAGGTTTTCGACGCGGCGGCCGCCAGGCTGCCCGCCAAGGAGTGATATGCCCGTAATAGCCGCCGTCATCGTATTGTCCGCCCTGGCCGCCAGCGCCCGCTGGGCCTGGTGGCGCCCGGCCAGGCCCGGCCTCAAGGTCCTGTGCTACCACAAGATCGGCACGCCGCCGCCGGGTTCGAAGCTGAAGGACCTCTGGGTCAGCCCGGAGAAGTTCCGCGCGCAGGTCAAATACCTGCTCGACAACGGCTACCGGACGCTGCTCTTCTCCGAGCTCAAGAAGGCCTACGACTCCGGCGCGAAGCTCCCGGAGAAGTCCGTCCTGATCACCTTCGACGACGGCTACGAGAACAACTACACGCACGCCTGGCCCATCCTGAAGGAGCTAGGCGCCAAGGGCAACATCTTCGTCGTCTACGGCACCATCGGCAAGGCCAACCTCTGGCACAACCCGGCCTCCGAGCCGTGGGTCAACATGGCCACGCTGCCCCAGCTCCGGGAGATGCAGGAGAGCGGCGTCATGGAATACGGCTCCCATACGATGAGCCACCCGCACCTCGCCTCGCTCAAGCCCGGGGACGCCGCGTGGGAGATGGCCGAGTCCAAGCGCCAGCTCGAGGCCGCCTTCGGCCGCGAGATGTGCGCCTTCGCCTACCCCTACGGCGACGGGGCCTACGTGCCCGCCGTCAGGGAGAAGGCGCTCGAAGCCGGCTACACCTTCGATTTCAGCTTCCTGCAGGGCAAGACGCCGTGGCCCTGGGACAGGAAAGCGGGGCCGATCGACAGGCTCTTCATACGCGGCGGGGACAACAACTGGGACCTGGCCCTGCACCTTACGAGGGGCGCCTCGAGGCTCTGAAATGGACCAGCCGCCGGAGAGGATACTCGTGATACAGCTGCGCCAGATCGGCGACGTGCTGCTCACCACCCCGGCGGCCGAGGTCCTGCGCGCCAACTTCCCCTCCGCCCGCATCCATTTCCTCGCCGAGCCGCCCTGCGACCAGGCGCTCAAGGACAATCCCTTCATCGACGAGGTCCTCGCCTACGACCGCGCCGCGCCGCTGCGCTGGCTGCTGCGGGTCCGCGCGGCCCGCTACGACCTGGTCGTGGACTTCATGTCCAACCCGCGCTCGGCCCTGCTTACTGCGGCCAGCGGCGCCGCCGTCAAGGCCGGCCCGGCGCACACCGCGTCCGCCTGGGCGTACAACCGCAGGTTCAGGGACCCGGCCGGCACGTCCCCCTACGCGGCCTTCCAGAAGATAGATTTCCTGTCCTGCCTGGGCCTGGAGAAAACGTTCTACCCCTATCCGAAGATCTACCCCTCCGCCGGGGACAAGGCCTGGGCCGCAGGCGCGCTGGAAGCCATGGCCCTGCGCCGCCCGCGCACCGTCGCTTTCGCCCCGGCGTCGCGGCGCGCCACCAGGCAGTGGCCCCCCGGCCATTACGCCCGGCTGGCGGCGCTGGCCGCCGAAGGGCTGGGCGTGAACGTGCTGCTGCTGTGGGGCCCCGGCGAGCGCGCCCTGGCGGAGGAGATCGCCGCGGGCGCCGGCTCGCCCGACGTAAGGCCCGCCCCGGAGACCGCCACGCTGCACCGCCTCTCCGCGCTGCTCGGCCGCGCGGAACTGCTCGTTTCCAACTGCAGCGGCACCAAGCACATCGCGCAGGCCTCCGGCGTCAGCACGCTCGGCATCTACGGCTCGAGCCGCCCCGAGAACTGGACGCCGCCCGGCGACCCCGACCACCAGGTGATCCGCCGCGACGACCTGGCCTGCATCGGCTGCCGCCGCAACGACTGCCCCGAGGCGCTGCGCTGCCTGCGGGAATTATCCCCGGACGCCGTTTTTGCTAAACTTAAGACCATGCCGCGCGTGAAAAGACTGCTGGAGGCCGCGTGAGCGCGCGGGGCTTCGACGCCGCCGCGGCCCGCGACCGGATCAAGGCCAACTTCGCCGGGCGCCTCGCGCTGGGCGGGCTGTCCCGCGTCTATTCCTCGGTCATCGCCGCCCGCCGCGGGCTCTATTCCGCCGGGCTCCTCCGCTCCGCCAAGCTCCCCGTACCGGTCATCTGCTTCGGCAACATCTCCTCCGGCGGGACCGGCAAGACCTCGACCGTCATCGCCGCGGCGCAGGAGCTGGTGAAGCTGGGCCGCCGGCCGGCCATCCTGCTGCGCGGCTACAAGCGCCGTTCCCCCACCCGGCGGGTGGTCATCCTCGCGCCGGGCCGCGCCTTCACGCTGGACGAGACCGGCGACGAGGCGCTGATGCTCTACCGCACGCTGGAGAAGGACGGCGTCCCCGTTCTCGTCGGCGCGGACCGCCGCGCCTCGGGCCTGGCCGCCGTCTCCGAGCTGGGCGCCGACGTCGTGCTGATGGACGACGGCTTCCAGCATTTCGCGCTTAAGCGCGACGCAGACATCGTACTGGTCAACGCCACCGCCCCTTTCCTCTCGGACCGCGTGCTGCCCTACGGCGACCTGCGCGAGCCGCCGGCCGGCCTGGCCCGCGCCCGCGCCGTGGTCATCTCGCACTGCGAGCAGGCCTCCCAGGCCGCCGTCGACGGGCTGGCCGGGGAGGTGCGCCGCCTCAACCCGCGCGCCGAGATCGTCGAGACGATGCACGCCCCGGAATTCTTCCTCGACCCGGCCACGGCCCGCCCGGTGGACCTGAACCTGCTGAAGGGCAGGCCCGCGGTGGCGCTCTCGGCCATCGGGGACCCGGGCTCCTTCGAGGGCGCGCTGCGCCGGCTGAAGATAGACCTCAAACAGATCTGGCGCTACCCGGACCACCACGCTTTCACGAAGGCCGAGCTGGCCGCGGCGCAGGAGACCCGCGCCGGCCTGCCGCTGATCACCACCTACAAGGATTTCGCGCGCTTCCCGGAAGGCTGGCAGGAGATCCTGCCCGGCGGGGTCCTGATCCTGTCGGTGAAGATAGTCTTCCTGTGCGACGGCTGGAAGAAGCTGGTCTCGGTCATGACCGAGGCGGCCGGGAGCAAGGCCTGATGCGCGCGTGGCCCGGCAAGGTCCGCCGCGGCGCCCCGGCGCCTACGGCCTTCCTGGACCGGGACGGCGTGCTCAACCGCGACCGGGCCGGCGTCTACGTGACCTCCCCGGAGCAGCTCAGGCTCTACTCCGGCGCGGCCAGGGCGGTAGCGCTGCTGGCGGCCAAGGGCTACCGCGTCGTCGTCCTGACCAACCAGTCCGCAGTGGCCCGGGGCTATATGACGCTGGCCGCGGCGAGGCGGATAAACCTGCGCCTCGTGCGCGAGCTGCGCCGCGCCGGCGCGCGCGTGGACGCCGTCTATTTCTGCCCGCACGGCCCGGAGGACGGGTGCCGCTGCCGCAAGCCGGAGCCGGGGCTGATAGAAGAAGCTCTCAAGGACAGCCCGGCGGACCTCGCGCGGTCCTTCATGGCGGGCGACAAGAAGAGCGACCTGGAGCTGGCCCGCCGCGCCGGCCTCCGGGGCGTGCTGGTGCGCACCGGGCAGTGGCGCTCGGCCGGAGCGGCCGCCGCGCGCGGCAGCTACCGGGACCTCCTGGCCCTGGCCAGGGCCCTGCCGGACCTTAAAAAGGAAGGAAGATGAAAAAGAGAATACTGATAACACAGATCGCCACGCTGCTGCTGCTCGTCGCCGCCAGGCCCGAGAGCTGGCCCCTGTTCTGGACCGGGCTCGCCGTGATGGCCTTGGGGCAGCTGGTGCGCCTGGCCGCCAGCGCGGCCATCGTGAAGTCCAGGACGCTCACCACCACCGGCCCCTACGCCGCCGTGCGCAACCCGCTCTACCTCGGCACGATGATCATGACCGCGGGCCTGGCCGTCATGCTCTCCTCCCCTTCCCGGCCGCTGCTCACCGCCGGGATCTGGGCCTTCGCGGTCGCGGTCTTCGGCTGGGTCTACTACGTGACGATAAAGGCCGAGGAGGCCTTCCTGCTCTCGGTCTACGGCAAGGACTTCGAGGCCTACAAAGAGTCCGCCCCGGCCATCCTGCCCTGCCCGCGGGGGCTGGCGGGCTTCTTCGACACGGCGGCCTACTCGCGCGAGGTCTTCCGCAAGAACAAGGAGTGGCGCGGCATGACGGCGGCCGCGCTGCTGGCGCTGCTGGTGGCGGCGCGCATCAAGTATGGTTTCTAGCCTGCTGCTGGCCCTGGCGCTCTGCGCCCCGGCCGCCGCCGAAGAAAAGCTGCTGACGCACCCTTACGCCGGCCTGCCGGCGGCTCCTTCTCCGGCCTCCACGCCGCTGCCGGGCGCGGCGCCCGGCGAGACGCTGGACTACGACATCTACTGGGGCGTCGTGAAGGTCGGGCACGCCTACATCCGCATCGAGAGCGCGGTGGACATCTCCTCCCGGCCGGCCTGGCACATAGTCTCGGAGGCCCGCTCCGGGTCCTTTATCGACAATTTCTACAAGGTCGCGGACCGCAACGAGGCCTGGATGGACGCCGCCGACCTGCATTCCTACGGCTATTACAAGAAGATCTCCGAGGGCCGCTACTTCTTCAACGAGTGGGTGGTCTTCGACGACGCCGCGCGCCGCTACTACGGCGAGAAGATGAACCGGAAAGGCCAGGTCTCCTCTTTCGAGGGCGCGCTGGAGCGGCCCGTCAACGACGTGCTCTCCGCGGTCTACCGGCTGCGCGCGATGGACCTGCGGCCGGGCGGCCGCGTGGAGATGGACATCAACACCAAGAAGAACTGGCACCTGTCGATAAAGGCCGCGCCCAAGGCCGAGAAGGTCTCCACCCCCTACGGCAGGAGAAAATGCGTCCTGCTGGAACCGAAGCTCGGAGAGGAAGGCCTCTTCGTGGCCAAGGCCGGCAGGCGCATGCTGGTCTGGATCACCGAAGACGAGCTGAAACTGCCGCTGGTCATGAAGGCCGAGATCTTCATCGGCTCCGTCACCGCGAAACTGGTCCGCCGCACCGTAACGCCCTGATTCCCTCCCCCGCCCGGCCTTTGTTATAATATCTATATTATGACAAAGGCCGCCCTTAAGAGGCTCGAGCGCGTTTCGGCCGGTTTCGCCGGCAGGAAGATCGCGGTCTTCGGCGACATGATGCTGGACCGCTACGTCAAAGGCTCCGTAAAGCGCATCTCCCCCGAAGCCCCCGTCCCCGTAGTCCGCGTCAATTCCGAATCCGCCGTCTGCGGCGGCTCCGCCAACGTCGCCGTGAACCTCGCCACGCTGGGCGCCGAGCCCGTGCTGGTCTCGGTCGGCGGCGTGGACGCCGCGGCGGGCGAGCTCTCCGAACTGCTGGCCCGGGCCGGCGTCTCCTCCTCCTCGCTGGTGCACGACCGCTTCTTCCCCACCATAGAGAAGACCCGCGTGATAGCCGAGCACCAGCAGGTGGTACGCTTCGACCGCGAGGACGCCTCGCGCCTGGCCCCGTCGGTCAAGAAGGCCGCGCTGGCCTCGCTCGATAAGGCCCTGAAGGCCGGCTGCGAGGCCCTGATACTCTCCGATTACGGCAAGGGCCTGCTCGAGCCGTACACCATAAAAGCGGCCGTCGCCATGGCCGCCCGGCGCCGGGTCCCGGTCTTCGTGGACCCTAAAGTGGAGCATTTCCAGCTCTACCGCGGCGCGGCCTGCATCACCCCCAACACGATGGAGGCCTTCGGCGGCATGCGCCAGTCGCAGAAGGACGGCCAGGCCGCCGCCGAAGCCCTCGGCCGCGCCATCCTCGCCAGGCTAAGGTGCCGCACGCTGCTGATCACGCAGGGCGAGCACGGCATGACCCTTTTCTCGCGCGCCGCCGCCGGCGTGCGCAGCACCCATATCGAGACCCGCGCCCGCGAGGTCTTCGACGTCACGGGGGCCGGGGACACCGTCATCTCCACGCTCGCGCTGACCTGGGCGGCCGGCGCCTCCCCCGAGGAGGCCGCCGCCGCCGCCAATTTCGCCGCCGGCATAGTGGTAGGCAAGCTGGGCACCGCCTCGGTGACCCGGGAGGAGCTGCTCGAGAGCGCGAGATCATGGCTGAACGCTGCCTGATAGTCATCCCGGCCCGCTACGGGTCCCAGCGGTTCCCCGGCAAGGTGCTGGCGGACCTCGCCGGCAAGCCGGTGGTCCGCTGGTGCTGGGAGGCCGCCGTGAAGGCCGGCCTCGGCCCGGTGATCATAGCGACCGAGCACCGGAAGGTCCTCGAAGCCTGCCGCGCCTTCGGCGCGAAGGCCGTCCTCACGAGCCCGCGCTGCCAGAGCGGCACCGACCGCGTGCACGAGGCCGCCCGCGGCGCCGGGGCGGAATTCGTCATAAACATCCAGGGCGACGAGCCGTTCATGAAGGCGGCCGTGCTGAAGAAGGCCTTCCTGAAGCTCAGGAACTCCCCCGACTGCCAGATAGGCACGGCCTGCACCAAGATAACCGAAAAGGCCGACATTGCCGACCCCAACTGCGTGAAGGTCGCGATGAACAGGGACGGCCGGGCCCTCTATTTCTCCCGCTGCCCGGTGCCGTTCCACCACGAGCTCTCCGACCTGAAGGGCCTGCCCTACTACCGGCACTACGGGCTCTATATCTACCGGCGGGAGGCGCTCGAAAGATTCGTGAGGCTGAAACCCAGCCCGCTCGAGCGGCTGGAACGGCTGGAACAGCTGCGAGCGCTGGAGAACGGCCTGCGCATCGCCGTGGCCGAAGTGCCGGCCCTGGGGCCGGCCATCGACGTGCCGGCGGACCTCGGGGCCGCCGCGAGATACATGAGCAAAGCCCGCCGCTGAAGGAGGCCGGCGGGCCGGGCCGCCCCCAGCGGGGCCGCCCTTTTCGGGATCGTTGCGCGCGAGCGCGGGGATAACATGACCAGATATATTTTCGTGACCGGCGGCGTAGTCAGCTCTCTCGGCAAGGGCATCACGGCCGCCTCCATCGGGCGCCTGCTCAAGGCGCACGGGCTTTCCGTCAACATCGTCAAGTGCGACCCGTACATCAACGTGGACGCCGGCACGATGGCCCCGTTCCAGCACGGGGAGGTCTTCGTCACCGACGACGGCGCCGAGACCGACCTGGACCTCGGCTACTACGAGCGCTTCCTCGGCATCGACACCACGCGCGTCAACATCGTCACCGCGGGCCAGATCTACCAGAGCGTCATCGCGCGCGAGCGCCAGGGCGGCTACCTGGGCCAGACCGTGCAGGTCATCCCGCACATCACCGACGAGATCAAGAGCCGCTTCGTCAAGGCCGGCGAGGGCTTCGACATCGCCATCATCGAGATCGGCGGCACCGTGGGCGACATCGAGAGCCTGCCGTTCCTCGAGGCGGCCCGCCAGATGCGCCCCGACCGCATGCGCAACGACGTGCTCTACCTGCACGTCACGCTGGTCCCCTACCTGTCCGCCTCCGACGAGCTCAAGACCAAGCCGACGCAGCACTCGGTGAACAAGCTGCGCGAGATCGGCATCGACCCGGACATCATCGTCTGCCGCGCCGAGAAGCCGCTGGCGCGCGACATCAAGAACAAGATAGCGCTGTTCACCAGCGTCCCGAAGGAGGCCGTCATCGACGCGCCCGACTCCCCCTCCATCTACGACGTGCCCTACGAGCTCAAGAAGCAGGGGCTCGACGAGCAGATCATGATGCTGCTGCGCCTCAGGAGCTCCAAGTGGGACTTCGAGGAGTGGAACTCCTTCACGCAGCGCCGCCTGGCCGCGGCGGAGGCCCGCCCGGTGCGCATAGCGATAGCCGGCAAGTACACCAAGCTCAAGGATTCCTACAAGTCCCTCGTCGAGGCCATCCAGCACGGCTGCACCGCCAACGGCGTCCGGGCGGACCTGGACTACGTCGACGTCGAGGACGCGGATTTCAAGGAGCGGCTCGCGAAGGCCGACGGCCTCATCGTCCCCGGCGGCTTCGGCGACCGCGGCATCGAGGGCAAGATAGCGGCGGTGCGCTACGCCCGCGAGAACGGCCTGCCGTTCCTCGGCATCTGCCTCGGCATGCAGTGCGCGACCATCGAGTTCGCCCGCCACGTCCTCGGCCTGAAAGGAGCCCACTCCACCGAGTTCAGCCCGAAGACCTCCCACCCCGTAGTGGACCTGATGGCGGCGCAGAAGGGCGTCAAGGACAAGGGCGGCACGATGCGCCTCGGCGCCTGGCCCTGCGAGCTTAAGAAGGGCACGCTCGCCCGCAGGGTCTACGGGGCCGCCTCCGTCTCGGAGCGGCACCGCCACCGCTACGAGTTCAACTCGAAGTATATCCCCGCCTACGAGAAGAAGGGCATGACCGTCAGCGGCCGCCACCGCAAGACCGGCCTGCCGGAGATCGTAGAGATCAGGAAGCACCCGTGGTTCGTAGGGGTGCAGTTCCACCCGGAGTTCAAGTCCAGGCCGCTGATGCCGCACCCGCTGTTCTTCAGCTTCGTCGCGGCCGCGGTGAAGAACGGCCGCAAGTGAAGGGCAAAGGAGCCAGCGTGACGAAACAGAAGGAAGTCAGGGTCGGCAAGGCCGTCTTCTCGAACGACAGGCCGCTCGTCTATATCGCCGGTCCGTGCGTGATAGAGACCGAGAAGTCCTACGCCGCCGAGGCCGCCGAGCTCAAGCGCGTCTTCGCCTCGCTGCGGACGCCTTTCGTCCTCAAGGCCTCGTTCGACAAGGCCAACCGGACCTCTCACGGCTCGTTCCGCGGCATCGGCATGGAGCGGGCCCTCTCGTTCCTGAAGGAGCTCAAGCACCGGCTGGACCTGCCCCTCGTAGTGGACGTGCATGAGCCGGCCCAGGCGGGCCGCGTGGCCGAGGCGGCCGACATCCTGCAGGTTCCGGCCTTCCTGTGCCGGCAGACGGACCTGCTGTTCGCCTGCGCCGACACCGGCCGCGCCGTCAACGTCAAGAAAGGCCAGTTCCTCTCCCCCTGGGAGGCCGAGAACATCGTGAAGAAACTGGAGAGCCGCGGCGCCGCGGGCATCATGCTGACCGAACGCGGCTCCTCCTTCGGCTACGGCAACCTGGTCGTGGACATGCGCGCGCTGGAGATCATGAAGGATTTCGGCTACCCGGTGATCTTCGACTGCACCCACTCGGTGCAGCGCCCCGGCGGCCTCGGCACCGCCACCGGCGGCGACAGGCGCTTCGTGCTGCCGCTCGCCAAGGCGGCGGCCGCGCTCAAGATCGCGGGCCTCTTCTTCGAGGCCCACCCGCGCCCGGAGAAGGCCCTTTCCGACGGCCCTAATTCGCTCCGGCTCGCCTCGGTGGCGGGCATGGTGTCGGCCATCAACAAGCTGGACCGCCTCGCGGCCGGCCTGAAGGACATAGACTCAAAAACGAGGTAACGAGATGAAATGCCCCAATTGCGGCCAGGACAACAGGTCCGCCCTCAAGTTCTGCAAGAAATGCGGCGCCGACATGACGCTGCCGCCGTCCTGGTTCCCGGACTGGAAGTGGCACCTCAAGGCTCTGTGCTGGATCTACCTGTCGCTCACGGTCCTGTTCTTCGGCGTCAGCTGGCTGCTGCATAAACTGCCGCCGCCCTACGATCAGCGCCAGATCCCGCCCGAAATGACTCCGTGGCTCAACCCGCACGCGGCGGTACCGCAGTGACGCCGAAGGACGCGCTGATCCTGCGGACGGCCCGCGGCGTGGTGGCGGCCGAGAGCCGCGCCGTGGCGGGGCTGAAGGCCTCGCTCGACGCCTCCTTCCTGAAGGCCGTCAGGCTGCTGGAGCGCTGCCCGGGCAAGGCGGTGCTGCTCGGCGTGGGCAAGTCCGGCCTGATCGCCCGCAAGATCGCCGCCACGCTGGCCTCCACCGGCACCCGCAGCGTCTACGTGCACCCCGTGGAATCGCTGCACGGCGACCTCGGCATGATCGCCTCCGACGACGTGGCCGTGGCCTTCTCCTATTCCGGCGAAACCGAGGAGACCGCGAAGCTCCTGCCGATCCTGCGCCGGCAGGGCCTGCCGGTCATAGCCGTCACCAACAATCCCTCCTCCCGGCTGGCGCGCAGCGCCGACGTCGTGCTGCGCCTGCGCGTAAAGAGCGAGGCCTGCCCTTTCGGGATAGTCCCGACCTCCTCCACCACGGCCATGCTCGCGCTGGGCGACGCGCTCGCGGTGGCGCTGATGGAGCTGAAGGGCTTCGACAAGAGCCGCTTCGCGAGGCTGCACCCCGGCGGCAACCTCGGCAAGCTGCTGAACCTCAGGGTCTCCGACCTGATGCACAAGGGCGCGGCCAATCCCGTGGTCCGCGAGACCGCTCCGCTGGGCGAGGCCCTGCGCGTCATGACCGCCACCAGGGCCGGGGCCGTCTCGGTCACCGGCCGCGGCGGCCGCCTCACCGGCTACTTCACCGACGGGGACCTGCGCCGCTGCCTGCAGCGCGGCCGGGGCGACCTTTCCGCCCCGGTGGCCAGCGTGATGACGCGGCGCCCGCTGACCGTGCACCCGGAGACGATGGCCATGGAGGCCGCGCGCCTTCTCTCCGAGAAGAAGATAGACAACCTCCCCGTCACGGACCGCCGCACCGGCCGCCCGGTCGGCATCATGGACGAACGGGACCTGCTCAAGGAAGGCCTCGGTTGAAGCGCGCCGTCCCGACGCTGCTGCTGGCCGCCGGCCTGGCCGCCTGCTCCCGCGGGGGAGCCCGCGAGGCCGCGCCCGGGGTCAGCCTGCTCAAGGACTTCTCCATCGCCGAGACGGACGCCGGCCAGTCCCGCTGGCGGCTGGAGTCGCCGGCCGCCGACATGGACGAGAAGGCGGGCCTCATCCGTTTCACCTCCCCCCGCGTCAGGTTCTACGACGGCGACAGGCTCTCCTCCGAGATCTCGTCCCGGTCGGGCACGCTGCAGATGAAGAGCAAGGAGGCCGTCCTCACCGACGACGTGGCCGTGAACTCCGTACGGGACGGGATGCGCCTGACCACGTCGCGCCTCTTCTACAGCTCCGCCAGGGGCAAGGTCTGGACGGACGACCCGGTGACCATCCTGAAGGGCCGCACCGTGATCACCGGCCGCGGCTTCACGGCCAACCCTGACCTCTCGCAGATCCAGATAGAGCACCAGGAGACCAGGGTGGCCCCGCGATGACCCGCCTCCTGCTGTTCCTGCTGCTCGCCGCCGCGCCGGCCCGCGCCGCGCAGGACGACTTCCTGATGGGCTCGGTGGTCAAGAGCGACCGCTGGACCATGGACCGGGCCCAAGACCGCGAGCTCTTCGACGGCAACGTCTCCTTCCGCAACCCCAAGTACACCCTCAAGGCCGACCACGCGCTCTACGACCGCCGGACGAAGACCTGGGACATAACGGGCGGCGTCTACATCCTGCGCACCTTCGAAGACAAGTCGCAGGTCCAGACCGACTGCGACCGGGCCCGCTATCTGGAGGACGGCGAAAAGGCCTTTCTCGAGCGCGGGGCGCTGCCGGTGCGGATGAAGTACACCGGCGCCGACGGCAAAACGCTCTACGGCCGCTCCGACCGGGCCCGCGCCGAGAACAAGACCGGCCTGATGTACTTCACCGGAGATTTCGCCCTCTCCACCGACAATCTCGACATCTACTCGATGAGGGGCCTCTACGACCGGAACACCCGCACCTTCCTGATAGAGGACTCCACGCCGCTGGCCGTCGGCAAGCGCGAAGGCTACGACTTCGCCATCAACTCCGAGCGCATCAAGTTCTTCAGGGACAGCCGCGACATAAAGTTCTATAATAACGTGACCGGCTGGGTGAAGGACAACCCCGAGAGGCCGTTCGTCCAGAAATGAAACTAGAATGCTCCCTGCTTGAAAAATCCTTCGGACGCCGCCAGGTGGTCAACGGCATCTCGCTGAGCATAGCCTCCGGCGAGGTCTGCGGCCTGCTCGGCCCCAACGGCGCCGGCAAGACCACCACCTTCCATATGCTCGTCGGGTTCCTCGAGCCCGATTCCGGCAAGGTCTTCATGGACGGCCGCGACGTCACGGCGGAGCCGATGTACCTGCGCGCCCGCGGCGGCATCGGCTACCTGGCGCAGGAGCCCACCGTCTTCCGCGGCCTTACCGTGGCCGAGAACCTCGAGGCCATCCTGGAGCGCACCACTCCCGACCGCAAGGCCATGCGCGAACGCGTGGACTCCCTGCTGGAGGAGTTCGGCCTCACGAAGCTGAAGGCGCAGAAGGCCTGGACCCTCTCAGGCGGAGAAAAGCGGCGCCTCGAGGTCGCCCGCGTGATGATCAACGACCCCAAGATCATCCTGCTCGACGAGCCTTTCGTCGGCATCGACCCCATCACCGTCAGCGACCTGAAGAAGATCATCACCCACCTCCGGGACAAGGGCATCGGCGTGCTGATCACCGACCACAACGTCAGGGAGACTCTCTCCATCACCGACCGCTCCTACCTGATCTACGGCGGCCAGATCCTGATAGACGGCAACGCCGAGACCCTGCTCAGCGACCCCAAGGCCCGCGAACTCTACCTCGGCTGGGACTTCAAGCTGTAACGCCGCCCGCCGAAGAGAAAGGACCGCCGGTTCAAGACCGGCGGTCCTTTCTTTTTCCCGGCGCGGGCCGGTTCAGGTGAAGGTCTCGAGGTGGGTATGCAGGCCGTGGCGGCGGATATGCTTCATCGCGGCGGCGTGCTGGGCCTCCGCCCCGGACGTGCGCCCCGTAAGGTAATAGAGCTGGGCCAGCGATAGCATCGTCAGCGCCTCCCCTCGGGGCTCCGAGCGGCCCTTGAACAGAGAGGCGGCGGCGCGGTAGTTCTTCAGCGCGGCGGAGAAGCGGCCGTTGCGCCTGTTGATCTCCCCCATCCCCCATTCCACGAAGCCCAGGTCGGCCCAGTCGGAGAGCCCCGAGTAGAGCCTGTGGGCGCGCTCGTAACCGGCGTAGGCCTCTTCCAGGCGGCCGAGCTGGCGCAGCACGTTCGCGGTGCCGCATTCGGCGTAGGCCTTGGCGAAAGCGTCGTCGGTGCGGGCGAAGATCTTCCTGGCGCGGCCGTAGCAGTCGAGCGCGCGGCCCATGAAGCCGGCCACCCGGAGGATGCCTCCCAGCCCGAACAGCGCGTAACCGGCGGCGGCCTCGTCCTTGTCCCGGCCGGCGGCCTTGAAGGACCCCTCGAAGGCCGCTATGCCCTCGGCGTAACGCCCCTGCAGCCGGTACAGGCCGCCCAGCGCCCACAGCACGAAGGCCGCCCCGGCGTGGTCCGAGGCCTTGCGGTAACCCTTCAGGAGCCTTTCCAGGACCCCGGCGGCCTCCGCCAGCCTGCCCACCAGGCGCAGCGCCAGCGCGTGCTCCAGTTCGGCCTCCGGCCCGTATTCGCCGAGTTTCCTTGAAAGCTTCAGCGCCGCGGCCGCGGCGGCCAGCGCGGCCCTCTCCCGCCCCAGGGCCCTGGCGCAGCGGGCCTCGGAAAGCAGGATCTCGAGCCCCAGTTCCTCGTCGGAACGCGCCGCCGCGCGGGCGGCCGCGTATTCCTTCAGGGCCTCGCCGAAAAGGCCGAGGCCCCGCAGCGACTCGCCTTTCAGGAACAGCCAGCGGGCGCGGGCGGCGCCGGGCCTGACCTTCTTCAGGGCCGCCAGGGCCTTCGCGAATTCGCCGTTATCCAGGAGTTCTTCGATCTTTTCCATGTTCATATCCGTTTCCCGCAGACCTTATTTAGCGGGCAGCCGCCGCACAGCGGCCCCGACTTGCGGCAGAAGTCCTTCGCCAGCCGCACGACCAGGGCGTGGTATTCATTATACACTTTTACGTCGGGCGGCAGCGCGGCCTCGAACAACCGCTTCCAGCCGTCGTAGGAGAGCCCGCGCCCGGCGCCGAACCGCTCCGCGAAACGGCGCGTATAGGCGTCTATCACGAAGGACGGGCGGCCCGCGGCGTAGAGGACCATCGAATCGGCCGTCTCCGGGCCTACCCCGTCGTAGTCCAGCAGCTCCGCCCTGAGTTCCCGCGTCCCCGCCGCCCGGAACCAGCGCGCGAGCCCCTCCGGGTGCTCGCGCAGGGCCCGGGCGAAGAAGCGCTTCAGCCGCCGCGCCTTCTGCCTGAAATAGCAGCTGCTGCGCACCGCCCGCTCCAGCCGCGGCAGCGGGCAGGCCGCCAGCCGCCGCGGGGACAGCAGCCGCTGCGCGTGCAGGGCGGCCAGCGCCTTCTCGACGTTGGTCCACGCGGTGTTCTGCGTCAGGATCGCCCCGGCGCAGATCTCGGCGGCGCCGGCCTCGCCGGGCGGCGAATAGCGCCCCGCGGTATAGACGGGCCCGCGCCCTCCCGGGGGCGTGACGGGCCACCAGCCCTGGGGGCCGAAGGCGTCGAGCAGCAGCCGGTAGGCGGCCCTCAGCTTTGGGGAAGCAGCCGCTTTATCTCCCGGAGCAGGTCGTCCAGGTTGTACGGCTTTTTCATGAAGTTGCGCGCGCCGCATTGTTTGGCTTTCTCTATGCTCTCCGGTTTGTCCAGCGTGGAGATGATCAGGACGGGGATATGGCGCGTCAGGTTGTCGCGCATCAGCGCGTTGCAGACGTCGTAGCCGTTGAGCTTCGGCAGCAGCAGGTCCAGCAGGATCAGGTCGGGCTTCTCGCGGCGGGCCAGCGCCAGGCCGGTCACGCCGTCGGCGGCGTGCAGGACGGTATGACCCTCGGACTCCAGGACCTCCTTGAGCACGGTCGAGGCGGCCTTGCTGTCCTCGATCATCACTATCCTGCGGCCGCTCACCGGGCCTCCCCGGAGCGGTAGCGGCCGGCGAGCTCCATATATTCCTTCTCGGAGCGGACGAGGGCCGCGCACTCGTCGTCGGTCAGTTGGCGCTTCACCTTGCCGGGAGCGCCCATGACCATGCTGCGCGGAGGTATCTTCGAGCCGGGCGTCACCACCGAGCCGGCGGCGATCAGGCAGTACTCGCCGATCTCCGACTCCATGACTATGGCGCCCATGCCGACCAGGCAGTGGTCCCCCACCGCGGAGCCGTGCACGACGGCGGAATGTCCTATCGTGACGCCTTCGCCCACCAGGACGGGCTTGCCGTGATTGGGATGGAGGACGGCCAGGTCCTGCACGTTGGTGCCGCGGCCGACCTCTATCCGGTCCACGTCGCCGCGGAGGACGGCGCCCGGCCAGACGGAAACGCCGCCGGCGAGCTTCACGTCGCCGATGACGGAGGCGGACGCGTGCACCCAGGCTCCGGCGTCGACCTCGGGGGCCTTATCCATGAACTTGCCCGTCATTCGGTCCCTCCCCGTGGCTGTCGTGGTTGCCGTGCCTGCGGTGATGGTTGCGCCGCCCGTAGTCGTAGGCGGGCTCGGACATGCGCAGCCCCCAGAAGATGAAGATGCTGGCGAAGGCCGGTATCAGGTAGTAGAAAAGGCGGAAGACCAGGCTGGCGGTCAGCGCCTGGCCGACGGGGACGCCCATGCCGGAGAAGGCGGCCGTCATCGCGGCCTCCATCGCGCCGAGGCCGCCCGGCAGCAGCGGGATGACCGTCATGATCTGGCCCAGCGCGAAGCCGATGATCAGCGTGCTGGTGTGCATGTGGGCGCCCACGGCGAGGAAAGCGAAGTGCAGGATCAGGATGTTGCAGACCCAGTCCAGGCAGACGTAGGCCAGCACCAGCGGCAGCTCGTAGCGGCGGGCCTGGATGGTGTGGATGCCCTTGGAGAGCTGGGTCTCGAACTGCAGGAAGGTCTCCTCGGGGATCTCCTTGCGGGAGAACATGAACAGCACGCGGTTGACCAGGTGGAAGAGCCGGCGGGCCCAGACCGAGCGGAGTTCGTTATGGAAGAACATCAGCGTCAGGAAGAAAGCGAACGCCAGCACGAAGGCCACCCCGGCCACGCCCTGGAAGAGGGTGATGCCGTAGCTGCTGGCCTTGAGCATCTGCAGGAACATGCCCTCCACGATGATGACCGAGAGGACCAGGTAGATGAAGACGCTGATCACGACCGAGGAGGTCACGCTGATGCCGTACGGGATATGGCGCTTGCTCAGCAGGTGGGCCCGCGTGGCGAAGCCGCTGACGCCGCCGGAGGAGACGAAATAGTTGACCGTGGTGGAGACGAAGGCCACCCCGGAGGCCTCCCAGAAAGGCAGGCGGTGGCCGAGGATCTTCAGCACCTCCCACAGCGACATGCCCATGAACAGGTAGCAGGCCGCCGAGAAGAGGAGCGAGCAGATTAGGTAGAAGGGCGCGGCGGTCTTGATGGTGGCCACGAGCGGCCCGAGGTTGGGATAGACCAGCGCCGCCAGGATCCCCAGGGAGACCAGGATGGGCCCGTAAATGAACAACTTTCGCTTAATATCCGGAGACCGCATATTTGATAAAATATATTGTAAATATTTGGGAAGCCGTTTGGAAGAGAGATGTCCGTAAACAGATACGATTTCCTCGTCATAGGCAGCGGGGCCGCGGGCCTGCTCGCCGCCCGCAAGCTGGCCGCGGCCGGCCGCGTGGCGGTGCTGACCAAGCGCACCCCCGACGTCTCCAACAGCGACCTGGCCCAGGGCGGCATCGCGGCCGTAACCTCCCGCGACGACGACTTCTCGCTGCATATCGCCGACACGCTGCGCACCGGGGCCGGCCTCTGCGACCGCCGCATCGTGGAGCTTACCATCACCGAGGCTCCCGCCCGCATCGAGGAACTCGTGGAACTGGGGACCCGCTTCAGCCGCAAGGGAGGCGCCTTCGAGCTGGGGCTCGAGGGCGGCCATTCCCGCCGCCGCGTCCTGCACGCGGCCGACGCCACCGGGCACGAGATCGAGCGGGCTCTGCTCGAGGCCTGCCGCTCGGACCGTAATATAACCTTCTTCCCCTTCCACTCCGCGGTGGACCTGATCCTGCGCTCGCGCCCGGCCGGCACCCGCCCCGGCGGCAACGCCTGCCTGGGCGCTTACGCCCTGGAGGAGGCCACCGGCAAGGTCCACAGCTTCCTGGCCGGCACCACCGTGCTGGCCTCCGGCGGGGCGGGCAAGGTCTACCGCTATACGTCCAATCCCGACGTCACCACCGGCGACGGCATGGCCATGGCCTACCGGGCCGGCCTGCCGCTGGCCAACATGGAGTTCGTCCAGTTCCACCCCACCTGCCTGTACCACCCGCAGGCCAAATCGTTCCTGATCTCCGAGGCCCTGCGCGGCGAGGGCGGCGTCCTGCGCGACGCGGCCGGCCGCGCCTTCATGAAGGACTATTCCAAGCACCTGGAGCTGGCCCCCCGCGACATCGTCGCCAGGGCCATCGACTCCGAGCTCAAGCGCACCGGCGCCGACTGCGTCTACCTGGACATGACGCACCTGAAGGCGGCCTTCCTGAAGCGGCGCTTCCCGATGATCTTCGCCAAGTGCCTGTCCCTCGGGATAGACATGACCAAGGCCCCCATCCCGGTGGTCCCCGCCGCCCACTTCTTCTGCGGCGGCGTGACGACCGACGAGTACGGGCGCACGGCCATGCCGGGGCTCTACGCCGTGGGCGAGGCCGCCTATACCGGCCTGCACGGCGCCAACCGCCTGGCCTCCAACTCGCTGCTCGAGGCCTGCGTGTTCGCCCACCGCGCCGCCGAGGCGGTCAAAGGCGATTACATCGCCCGCCGGGCGCCCGCCAGGCCGGCCCACTGGACCACCGGCAACGCGCGCCCCTCCGACGAGGCCGTCGTCATCAAGCACAACTGGGACGAGATCCGCACGCTGATGTGGAATTACGTAGGCATCGTGCGCTCCGACAAGCGCCTGGCCCGCGCGGCGGCCCGCATGGAGCTGATCTCGGCCGAGATCGTGAAATACTACTGGGATTTCCTGCCGACCCGCGATCTGCTCGAGCTGCGCAACATCGCGTGCCTCGCCGACGTGATAATCGCCTCCGCGCGCTCCCGCAGGGAAAGCCGCGGGCTCCACTATACCGTGGACTATCCCGAGGCCTCCCCCAGGCTCGCCCGGCCCACCGTCGTGGACCGCTACCGCAGGTAAGCGGCCCGACCGGCCGCCCGGAGCACATTATGGACAAGATAGTCATCAGCGGCGCCCGCTCGCACAACCTCAAGAACCTCTCGCTGGAGATCCCCAAGGACCGCCTGGTCGTCATCACCGGCCTTTCCGGCTCCGGCAAATCCACGCTGGCCTTCGACACCATCTACGCCGAGGGGCAGCGCCGCTACGTGGAGTCCCTCTCCGCCTACGCGCGCCAGTTCCTCGAGCAGATGGACAAGCCCGACGTGGACTCGATCGAGGGCCTGTCGCCGGCCATCGCCATCCAGCAGCACACCCCCTCCAAGAACCCGCGCTCGACCGTCGGCACGGTCACCGAGATCTACGACTACCTGCGCCTGCTCTTCGCCAAGGCCGGCCGCCCGTTCTGCGTGCAGTGCGGCCGCCCCATCAAGGCCTGGTCGGCCCAGGGCATCACCGCCGAGATCTCCTCTAAATATGCCGGGAAGAAGACGCGCGTCTACGCCCCGCTCGTGCGCGGGCGCAGCGGCACCTACGAGGAGCTGTTCGCCCGGTTCAAGAAGGCCGGCTTCAGCAAGGCGCGGGTGGACGGCAAGCTGTACCCGCTGGAGAGCCCGCCGGACCTCAAGCGCTACGTCAAGCACGACATCGATCTCTTCGTCGACGAGTTCACCGTCGCCCCTTCCGACAGGGAACGCCTCTCCGAGGCCGTGGAGCTGGCCCTGGGCCAGTCCAAGGGGCTCATCGCGGTGGAGGAATCCTCCGGGAAGAACGAGGCGCTCTACAGCGAGAAGAACGCCTGTCCGTCCTGCGGTATCAGCTTCCCGGAGCTGGAGCCGCGCCTGTTCTCGTTCAATTCCCCCCACGGCGCCTGCCCCGAGTGCGACGGCCTCGGCATCAAGATCGAGATAGACCCCGACCTCGTGGTGCCGGACAGGACCAAGTCGGTCAACGACGGCGCCCTCGAGGCCTGGGCCAACCCGGTCACCACGCGCACGCACCGCTGGAAGGGCGCCTGGTCGGGCTACTACATGGAGATGATCCAGGCCGCGGCCCGCGACAACCGCATAGACCTGGACAAGCCCTGGAAGGACCTGCCGAAAGCCCACCGCGACGTGCTGCTCAACGGCGGCGGGGAGTTCGAGGGCGTCGTCACCAACCTC